>JANLWE010000096.1:0-15687 GCA_031364365.1 Gammaproteobacteria bacterium
GCCGCCGCCTCAATCGTGACGACAATCGGGCTCTGAGCGCGGCGCGCGATGAGCTGTTCGGAAATGGCCAGCGTCGCAGTCACCGCGATGGCGATCGCCGTCAGCACGATGCCGTTTTCCTGCCAACGCACTTTCATGCGCCCTCCGCCAGTACCTGGCGCAGGTCCGGCACCAGTCCTTTCTGCAGCGCATTCTGGATCTCGATGCCGGGACGCGAGTTGATCTCGATGACCACCGGTCCGCTTCGCTCATCCAGGCAGACATCCACGCCGGCGTAGCCGAGCGGCACCGCCTGTTGCGCGGCGCGGGCGATTTGGAGCACCTCCGGCCAATGCGGGACTGCGCGGCCCGTCAGCATTTCCCCGCTGTCCGGATGCGTATCGATCGCCCGGCCCTCGTGGATGCCACTGCCGATGCGCCCGCTCGCCAGGTCCACGGAGAAACCCGCGGCGCCCTGGTGCAGGTTGGCGCGGCCGCCGGACTGTCGCGTCGGCACGCGCAGCATCGCCGCGATCGCCTGGCCACGGACAACCAGCACGCGAATGTCCGCAATGCCGTCCGGCGCAATCGATTTCGAAAACGCATCCGGGCGGATCAGATCCTCGAACAACGCACGGTCTGGATCGTCCGCCGAGGAGTGCAGGCCGCGCGTGATGTCGCGAACATGCGCGCGCAGTTGATCGTAGGTCCAGGTCTCGCCGTTCAACAGGCGGAACTCGTTGGCGTCGCTGCTTGCGAACAGCACGATTCCCTGGCCCTGCGATCCCGATGCCGGCTTCAGCGCAAAACCACCGGGTGCATTCAAGGCGGCACGCCGGTAGTCGAGCTCGTGCTCGGACTCGACCGAGAGCAGCGTGCGCGGCGTCCGCACGCCCGCCTCGTCCAGATGCCGCTTGGTCGCGAGTTTGTCGTTCGCAACTGTCATCCAGTGCACGGCATTCAGGCGCGCGATCAGATGTATGTTTCGGGAGTTGAGGCCGAGCACGCCCGCATCGTCAGCGCCGGCGGCACGGAACAGGCGCAGAAAGCGATAGAACTCGCTCGCCCGGATGCCGGTCCAGCGCCCCACCGCGAGCTGCACCGCGAGCACCATCAGCAGCAGCTCCGGAAACTGGAAGAAGAGACCACGCAGCAGCACCGAGCTGAATGCCAGATAACAGATCAGCGTGACGAGCACCGTCCACGCAATCGTGCGCACCAGTTCACCGGGGCGGCTGCGCTCCATCATTTCCTGGAGGCGCTCAGCCACGAAACTCAGGATCACCACCGGGAACAGCGCGAGCAGAGCAAGCCGGTGACTCGCGTTCTCCGTCACCAGCACGCCGACCGTCAGGATCAGGACAGTCAGCACCGTGATCACGGCCGCGACGCGCGGCACCACGAGTACGCGCATGCCGCGGAACCAGCGGTGCGTCGCGGCACCCACCGCGAGAATCGCGATGAATCCGAGCATGCCCGCCAGCAGGCCGGTGTAGACGCAGCTGGCCCCTACCAGCATCGGCAGGAACACGCCAAAGGTGCGCAACCCGACGACATTGCGGCAGAAGGTGACGATCAGCGCGACCAGCGGAAACAACAGGAACACGCCGGAGATCTGCTCATTCTGCGCGATGAAGCTCGACATGCCCGCGAGCCAGCCCGGTCCCGCGGATTCTTCGGTCTTCATGCTCGCCGCCGGCACCAGCAGGCGTCCGATGCTGAAGGCGTAATCGAAGTTGATGTCACGCGTGTGACTGAACAGCGGTTCGTCGCCGCGGTAGAGCTGCAGGTAGTCCGCCGGCAGGTAGGCGAAATGCCCGTTCAGCGGATCGAACGGCACCCAATGACCGCCGATCCAGGTTTCGACCCATTGATGCGAAGTGCGCTTGACGCCCGATTCGAGAATGACGCCGCCGACCAGCCGTGCCGGGATGCCATTGAGTCGCGCGAGCGCGACGAACAATCGGCTCTTGCCGTTGCAACTCGCCTGACCGAGTCGCAGTGCCGTGAGCGCGTCGGTGTAACCCTTGAACGGCGCCGGCTCGATCTTGTCGTGCGTGTAGTCGAAGATCGCGCGCAGCACCTGAACCTGATCGGCCGACTGCGCGGGCCGGATCCGGTTCCAGAGACTGCGGATCTCGGGGTGCCGGTAGGGAATCGCCGCCGTTTCTTCGAGCTGCCGCCGCGCCACGTCGCCTAGCGGGATGCCGAAGCCAAGACCCGCGGGAATTTCATAGCGCAGCGCGCGCGTCGCCAGTCGCGCGCTGTAGCGCACGCGATGCTGGCCATCCGGCAACTGGCCGTTCCATTCGGCACGTCGGCCCGCGGCCGTTACCTCATCCGAGTATGCGAGCAGACCCTGCTCGAAACTTTCCTCGATGATCGTCTGGCGTTCGTCGCCGACCGGAAGAAACGTGCCGAGCCGGACCTCACCGCCGAAGCCCTCGAACATGAGCTCAACCGTAAATTCATGAATGGATGCCGGCAGGACCGCGTCGAGCGCCGGTCGCGCCGACCAGAGATGCACGCCCAGCAGAAGCATTGCCACGGCCAGCAGCAGGATCGGAGCGCGATGAGGCTTGGCGTCCATGTGAGCCTCGCATCTTCGCACCGGGTGTTTCCAGGCTCATGGCTGGTCGTCGGAGATTGGCGACGTGATGCCGCCGACGCAGCTAAGTGTGACGTTCGGCACAGTTTCGAGACTGTCGAAACTGGTGCCGGGTCGTTGGTTTCGTAGCCTGGCGATCGTTATCGCTGGCTCACGGCTTGCGACGGCGCTTGCCTGCGCGGTGGCGCCTTAACGTGTACTGCGCTTTCGGTTCCCGAATCAATAATCCCGGTGGAATTTCGAACGCCTCATTGAGTGAGCGAATCATCTGCACCGTCAATGAACGCTTCCCGGAAAGAATCTCCGATGCACGATTCTTGCCGCCGAGCAGCGGCGCGATGTCTTTTTGCCGAAGCCCCTGCTGTTCCATCCTGAAGCGAATCGCGTCGAGAGGATCGGGTTTTGCAACGCTGAAATGGACCTTCTCATAGTCCTCGACCAGCTTGGCCAACAGTTCAAGCCGCAAACCCGGAACGGATTCCGGATCCGGGTCCAGCTTCGCAAGCTTCTCAACCTCAGCGAGAAAGCTGCGGTGCTGTTCGTCCGTCTTGATAATTCGTGGTGCGATGACGACCATGACTCTATCTCCGCCGATTGCGCTCGTCGTATTCGGCATGACTGCCGATCCATCGAACGGTGATTACGCCGACCTTGTAGGCGACCTGCACTTCCATCCGGTAGTTGTTCCCACGAACATTGAAGACCACGACGTTGCCCAGCAGAAAACTGGCCGTGACGTACCGGTTCTTGATGTCCTGAGGCCGCCTCCACGACATGCCCTCGGTTTCATGGACCCAAGCCTCAATCCAGGACCGAGCGTCCGGGTGGCTCAGACAAAATGCATGGAGCCTGTCCCGCCCGACAATCCGCATGAGCCTGCTCGAACTGCTTTGCAGTCAAGCATATATCAGAGTTCCCATAATGGGAACTAGGTTATTACTTCACGTGGAAGCGGTGATTCTGAGGGAACGGGACCTGCAATCAGTCCTTCTGGTAGGTTCCCATCAGCTCGACCTTCTCGAGCACATGCCCCTCCATCGCCTTCTCGAGCTGCGCCTTGGTCGGCTGCTTGAGATCCGGCAGTACTGTGTCCAGCGCGTAGAGCTTGTGGAAATAGCGGTGCCGGCCGATCGGCGGGCACGGTCCGCCATATTCCGTGCGCTTCCAGTCATTCTTTCCTTCGCGCGTGCCGGCGGGCAGCGCGGTTGACGCGACCGCCTCTGGCAGGCCCGTCGCCGTCGCCGGAAGGTTGTAGAGCACCCAATGCACATAGACCCGCTTCGGCGCGGCCGGATCCGGCGCATCCGGATCGTCAACGATCAGCGCCAGGCTCTTCGTGCCTTTGGGCAAGTCACGCCAGCTGAGCGCCGGGGATATGTCCTTGCCCTGGCAGGTGTAGATCTTCGGGATCGCCCCATCGTGGGTAAACACGGGGGAAGTCAGTGAAAGCGCCATGATGAACTCCAGCATGTCGTTTCTTCTGACATTGCTCCGTCGCGAAATGTTCATCAAGCCGCAACATTGCGGGCCTATCTTTAATCACGAGGCGGCGGCCGTTATCCCCCCCGAAGCGGCCGCCGCCTGGGGCAGGCGGCTCTCACGCGAATGTCGCCGAGTTTTTCGTAGTTAATGGACCGAGAGCCGCGCCCTACTTCGCCCGCACCACCAGCGTCCCCGCCAGCTTGTCGTGCCAGCCCTGCTTGCGCTTGTCGATGCCGACCCAGATGATCCCAAGCATCAGCGGGATCACCGACACGTAATACCCGAGATAGCGCCCGATCAATTGTCCCGTGCTCGGCTTGCCGCCGGTTTTCGCGTCCACGATGCGCGCATGGATGGCCATTTTCCCCGGCGTGGCCTGGCGGTAGATCCAGAAGAGAATCACTGCAATCGCCGGCAACACCCAGTTGAGCAGGACGTCCGCCGGACCGACGATGTAGCGCTCGGTCACCCAGTATTCCGCACCGTAAATCCAGGTCAGGAGCGGCGCGACGATGACCAGCATCAAGATGGTATCGATGATCGACGCCCCGACGCGCGGCCAGAATCCCACGTATTCCAATTGCGGTTCGTTCATGCGTTGTATCCCCCCTGAAAGTTGACGATACACCGACACCCTGGTGGGCGTGGCATCCTAAGCCGGATGGCTGAATCACCATGCTGAACCTGATCGCGAAGGTCCTCGCGTGGCTCGCCCGCAAGCTGGGCCTCCTGATCATCATCGTCGCGGTCCTGGTCGCCGGTGCCTGGCTCAAGTCCGAGCGCGACAGCCTCGAACAGGACCGGCAGGTCATCGCAGACCAGCAGGCGTTGCTGGACCGCTGGAAGGGCGAACTGAAAACGCTGCAAGCACGAAGCGAAGCGGCCAAGCCCTACTGGACAGAGGCGCAAAAACAGCTTGAAGCAGCCAATCAATCGGCCGCGGAGATTCGGGCCACCGCAAACCGACTGAAGGCCGAGGTTGCGGCACTCGAGCGCGCGAGTCGCTGGTGGGACAAATACTTCGATCCCGCGAAATGGATCGAACTGGAAGCCAAGCGAAAGAGCCATGCCGCCTGGGCGCGAGCCGCCACGCAGGCCGATCGCGCGAGAGCCCGGGCGGCGCGCGTTCTCCGCGACTCACCGATTCCCGGTGCAATCGAAGACGGGAATCGCAAGGCACAGGAAATCGAGGCTCTCGAAACCCGCATCGACGAGCAGCGCGAACGCCTGGCGAAAAAACCTGTCGAGCGCCTCGTCGCCGCCATCCATGCCAACCTCCCGACCGCGCTCCTGATCCTGCTCGGCATCCTGGTCCTGCCGATCGTCATCAAGGCGTTCCTGTACTTCGTGCTCGCCCCAGCTGCGAGCCAGCTTGCGCCGATTCGCATCCTCCCGAATCCGCAGGCCCCGCCGCTCCCTGAGCCGAGTCCGTCCGCGGTTTCCGTGCCGATTGAAATCGGTGCGGAGGAAGAACTCCTGGTGCAGGCGAACTTCCTGCAAAGCAGCAGCCGCCCCGCCCGGAAGAAGACGGTCTGGCTCCTGAACTGGCGGATCCCCTTGTCCAGCCTCGCGTCCGGCATGTACGCACTCACCTCGATTCGCCCAGAGGGCACGGCACCGACTCGCGTCGTCGTTTCCGCCCAGGACGATGCCTTCGGCGAAGTCGGGATCATTGAGATTCCGAAGGGCGCCGCGATGGTCATCCAGCCGCGCTCGCTCGCCGGCATCGTGAAGCCGGCGGGATCAGCCGTCGCGATTACGCGTCATTGGCGTCTGCTGAGCCTGCATGCCTGGTTGACGCTGCAATTCCGTTACCTGGTTTTTCACGGGCCCTGCAAGGCGATCCTGACGGGCTGTCGCGGCGTGCGCACAGAGGAGCCGCAAGCAAACCAGGCGCGGCTCATCAACCAGGCCGCGACGCTCGGGTTCAGCGCGAATCTCGATTACCGCACAACGCGCTGCGAGACCTTCGTGTCCTATCTTCGCGGACAGGAAGACCTGTTCAATGATCTCTTCGGCGACGGGCCGGGACGGTTTGTCTACGAAGAAATCCCATCCATCGGACGCCGAGGCGGTGTGACCGGCCGCGGGCTGGAGGGATTCCTGGACGCGGTGCTGAAGGCGTTTGGAATCTGACTAAACCGCCCGCGCGCAAGGCATGAACGAGACCCTCGACCGCCTGCTACTTAGGCGGCGCCATCAACGCGCGAATGGCGCGGTAGACCTCTTCGAATTGCTTACGCGTCCTGGCATCCAGAATCTCGACTGACTTCTCCAGTGCCTCGAGCTTGCGAGCGAGCTCGGTGTTCGAGGCCAGCAGCTCCCGCAGTTTCACGAAGGCCCGCACGACGTAAACGGACATCTCGACCGCGCGCGGGCTGTTCAGCACGGTCGCGGCCATGATGGCGCCGTGCTCGGTGAAAGCGACGTGCGGATACTTGCGGTGGCGACCCCAAACACCTCTTAAGGTCGCAAATTGCGACCTTAAGTTTCGTAATTCTTTGATTTCTATAAGAAACACAAAATCCTCAGGAAATCTCTCCCGGTTTCTCCTTACCTGCTCGTTCAGCCGCTTTGGCGAAACTCCGTAAAGTTCGGCCAAGTCCGAATCCAACAGCACGCGCTGCCCACGCAGCAAGAAGATTCGCCCCGCGATTCCTGCCGGATCAGCTTCAGGATTGGTTGATGGCATCGCGAGCCATCATTTCAGAGCGATGCGTTTATCGATCTCCACGAAACGGCTGCAATTCTAGAAAAATCCCTGACTTACAAACTTGACGTTGCAAATTGCAACATCAAGATGCGTATTTAGTTGATACCTAAGCTGCGCCCACCCCGCCCCGCCTCATACACCGCATCAAACTTCCCCGCCAACCGCGGATTCGCGCACCGGACCTGATCCACCACCGACTTCGCCCAGTCGAAATACTCCCGCTTGCGGCTCGCTGACCACTTCGCCGGCGGGTTCGCCAGGATGTCGCGCAAGTTGCAGAGCTTGTCCGCGATCTTCACTTGCTGGGCTGCCGCGCTTGCACGGCTGGCCTTCGCGCGTTGCAGATGCTTCCGCGCGCTCTTGCCCAGGAACTTGGTGTCGGTCACCTCCACAACGACACCCGCAATACGCGCGCCGAACTGCCCGCGCAGTTCGTCATAGCTCGTTTCGGTGTCCTCGATCGTGTCGTGCAGGAGCGCCGCCGCCAGAATCACTGGATCCTCCACCGCACCCTCCTCGCAGAGGGCTCGCGCGACCGCGAGCGGATGATTGATGTAGGGGGTTGACTTGGCATCCTTGCGCCGCTGGTCGCGGTGCTTGTGGGCGGCAAAGTCGGCGGCACGCAGTAACAGTTTAATGTCGCTCATCGCATCTCTCCGTAGAGCGCGCCACGCGACGGTCTCTGCCGCGCGACGCGCGGTTTCCCGGCCGCCCTTCAGCGGCCACCATTCTCAGCGTTGGATTGTTGGAGCCGGGCCTGCTCCAGTCGTCTCGGCCCGCTCGAATTCACATTTGCCTTTCGGCCGTGTGCCCTGTTTGCCAGGGGAACCACCGTGCCCATCAGGTCGGTTGGCGGGAGCCGTTGCCCCTCTCTTCACAGGCTGCATTCTAGCAGCTTTCACGCTGTTTATTCGATATTTGACGGCATACGCCCTCCCGGAACCACGCGGCGACGGGATCAGGCCCAGTGCCAAATCAAGACGATCGTAATTCCGACCCCGGTGAAGAACATCAGGCCGAACTTGAAGGTAAGCCTCCGTTCAAACAGGTCGAGATTTCGTTTCAATTCCGATCGAAAACTCTCGAGCTCCAACTCAAGTCGCGCGAATTCGTCTGCCATGTCTTGCGCTCCATCGTATTCACTACTGCCCGCGCCTTGTCCGACGGTGCGCGGATGCTCAAGACGGCATCATACAGCGAGTAGAGAAAGTCCTCGGAATGCCGGCACGCTAGGTTCGCGCCTTACCCTTGCCTCGAGAGTCTCCAAAACGGATGGCTGACAGCGGGTCACCGATCTCCGTCCAGATCGACGGTAAACCCGATCGGCCGCGATTTCGTGGCGGGCGGCGCCATCAAGGCGCGGATGGCGCGGTAGACCTCTTCGAATTGCTTGCGCGTCCTGGCATCGAGAGTCGAGACCGACTTCTCCAGTGCCGCGAGCTTGCGGGCGAGGTCAGTGTTCGAGGCCAGAAGCTCACGCAGTTTCACAAAGGCCCGCACGACGTAGACAGACATTTCCACCGCGCGCGCGCTGTTCAGGACCGTGGCGGCCATGATCGCGCCATGTTCTGTGAAGACCAGAGGCGTGGTCCTCGAAAACTTGAGTTGTGGGAGGTGGTCACAGATTGTGACCACCTCAGATTTCTCTACGTCGCTGATTCTGAAACAGAAATCGTCGGGAAATCGGGCCTTGTTGCGTCTTACGGCCTGATTCAGGGCCTTTGTTGGAACGCCGTACAGGACCGCCAGATCCGCATCCAGCAGCACCCGCAGTTCGCGCAGCATGAAGATGCGCTTGGCGATTCCTGTTGGATCAGCGGGGCGAACGGACGATGGCATTGCCAGCCATCATTCCAGAGTCGCGTGTACGTCGATCTCCGCGAATCGAGCGTCTATAGACCGAAACCGCGCTGCCGATTAGCCCCCCGCCTTGCCGATATCCCCCGGCTTCCGGAGCATCTTGTCCACCTCGCCGAGGTGCTGCTCTTCCGTGCGGATCATCTCGCGCGCGTATTCCTCGATCTGGACCGAGTTGCCTTCCACCTGCTCCAGCAGCTTGTAGTAGTGCGTCAGCGAATCGCGCTCGTGCTGCATGGATTCGCGCAGGATGTCACCGATGTCGTGCTTGTGCGTCTCGAGGAGCGGCCCGATCGCAAGCGACGGATGCTCGCCGAGCTGCGTGATCAGCTCGCCCGCCGCCTGCGCGTGGGCGAGCGACTCGGCCGCCTGCTCATTCAGCCACTTGACGATGGGAATGCGGTTGTAGCCGTAGGTCATCAGCGAGTAGTGCGTATAGCGCACCGTGCCCGCGAGTTCGAACTCGAGGATCTTGTTGAGCGTCGCCGCGACGGCTTTGGTGTCGATCTTCATGGTGCGGTGGCCTCCAGCCTGGGCGCAAAGAATACTCCATTGCCGGGGACGTGAGGCCGCCGCATTGGCGGCATAATATTCGTCCTGCGGACTGTATCCAGCGGAGTGGCACTCATGATTAGAGCGATTCTTGTTACGGTAGCTGTGGTCATCGCCGTGCTCGTCGGCTGGACTGCGGCCACCTTGAACTGGGCCTATGCCGACGGCGAGCGCGCGGGCTACGTGCAGAAGCTCTCGAAGAAAGGCTGGATCTGCAAGACCTGGGAAGGCGAGATGGCGATGGTGACGATGCCGGGGACCGTCGCTGAAAAGTTCTATTTCACGGTGCCGGATGATGCGGTGGCGGCCAGGATCAACACGAGTGTCGGGCAGCGGGTGTCACTGCACTATCAGGAGCACAAGTGGATTCCGATTTCGTGTTTCGGGGAGACGGGGCATTTCGTCACGGGTGTGCGTGAGAGCGCTGGCTCGGCCTGACTTCAGCGCGCCGGCGTCGCCACCAAGTCGCCCGTGAGGATGATCTCCACGCGCCGGTTACGCGCGCGACCCTCGCTCGTCGCGTTGTCGCCGACCGGCCGGTCCGGTCCGAGGCCTTCGACATTGATCGAGCCGGCATCGACGCTCTGCCCGATCAGGTAGTCGCGCACGGTTGTCGCGCGCGCCAGTGACAGGTTCCGATTGGTCTCGGCGCTGCCGGTGCTGTCGGTGTGGCCCTCGACCTTGAAACTCAGCGACGGATACACACCGACGATCCCCGCGAAGCGCGCGAGCCCGTCCCGGGCATTCGGGGTCAGCGTGGCTGCCCCGGTCGCGAATAGCACGCCGGCGATCTCCGCAACGATGCCGCGATCAGTCTGGCGCGTCGGCAGCGCGCGGTTCAGCCGCGCGGTGAGATCGGCGCGCGCCCGCTTCTCCGCTTCAAGACCCGCTGCCTCCGCAGCCAGCGCTTCGCTGCGCTTGGCCTCCTCGGCTGCAATCGCAGCTTCGCCGGCCGCCTTCTGCTCGGCTTCCTCGCGCGCGGCGCGGGCCGCCGCGTCGCGACGCTCGGTAACCGCGGCCAGCACCGCCCGAAAGCGCGCATCTTCCGCCTTCTGCACGGCTTCGCGCGCAAGCTGCGGTGCGGTGTTCCGCACGCTGTATTTCTTGTCGGCCTGCGCGGCCTCGGCCCGGGCGAGGAGTAGTTCCGCCTCGGTGAAATCACGTGACGCCAACCGGCCCGCTTCCGCAGCCTCGGCGATGTCGAGCGCGTAACGCGCCTGGACCAGGTCACTTGGCGTATTCGCGGTTGCCGCGCGCGGCTGCGCGATCAGCATCGAGTAGTCCATGCGCGTCTTGAGCGCCGAAATGTTTATTTTCGCGCCCTGGACCCGCGTTCCGAGGTTCTGGAGCACGATCGCGCGGCTCGGCGCGCTCACCGCGAAGTGTGGCTCCGCGCTCACAATCAGCGCGAACTGCGACAGTGCCGTGCTGGTGTCGAGCGAACCGCGGCCATTCTTCACCTCCAGGGAACCGAGATTGTTGCCACGGCCATCGACGGAAACCGCCCACAGCACATAGGTCGAGAACGGCCCCAGGCTCGCAGGATCCGGAAGCTTGCGCACCGAGACATCGACACGCGCACGTCCATCCTGGAATTCGACTTCGACATCGCCGTCGGCGGCAAGCGCAATCGAAGTGCCGCGAAACTCGAGATTCGATTCCGGCCCTTCCTTGTAGCTGTAGCCTTCAAGGCGCCCCGTGATCTCGTCGCTCAGAACCGGAACGTCCTGTTCCAGCTGCTGGGCGGGTACTTGGGATGAAAAGGCGATCGCCAGGGCGGTCGCGGCGCAGGCAATGAAGCGTGAGGTATTCATAGCCACAAGAATAGCGCAGCCGGGGCACCTTTCCGCTCGTTTTCGTCGGCGGCTACTGCCTTCGGCTGCCGTCTAAGGTCACAAACCGTGACCTTAAAGACACCCACGTCCAGACGCCTATTTGAGCGTTCTGGCTCGAATTCGATGCAGCCGGATCCGGGACGCTACGCCACCTTGTGCTTGGTTGGCGGCTTGTGCAATGTTTGCCCATTAGCTTATAAATACTTATACTTCGATGAACGTCCGCATCGAGTGGTCAATTCGCGCGGTGCGGCAGTTGCTCCGGCTTGAGCAGCGCGATCAGCGCAGGATTCGCAAGGCGGTGGACAGGCTTGTGAGTTTCCCGACGACTACCAACGTCCGGCACCTTGCCAGCCATGACCCGCCTTATCGACTGCGCGTGGGCAATCATCGCGTGTTGTTTTCATTCCAGGGCGTCCAACGCCGAATCATCATCGAGGCCGTTAGGAAGCGCGATGAACATACCTACTAACCTCCGCACCCTCCCCGATGCCAGGGGCAAGCCGGCTTTCGTCGTGGTGCCGATCAGGGCCTACGCTGCGCTCGTCGCCCGGGCGCGTGGCATAGCCAAGCGCCGGACGATTCCGCATGAAGTCGTTAGCCTGATGGTGGAGGGCTTTTCGGCCGCGCGCGCGTGGCGCGAATATCGCGGACTCACGCAGGCGGCCGTCGCGTGCCGAATGCGGATCACGCAACCGGCGCTCGCCCAGATCGAGGTTTCCGCGCGACCGCGGAAGTCGACCCGTTTGCGACTCGCAAAGGCGCTGGGAATTACGCTCGAGCAGTTGCCGGCCGGGTGAAATTCGCGTTGGCCTTGAGGTTATGTTCCCCGTTTGCGGGAACATGAGCGTAATTCCTCTGTCTAAATCACCCTCATTCAGCCTCCATTTACCTGCCAGAGGCCTATGATCGAATCGCCATGAAGCTGCCTCGCACCCTGCTGGTACTGGCGCTCTCGGCATCGAGCCTCGCCTGGGGCGAGCCGCTCGATTCGCCGGAGCGCATCGCGCTCCTCGGCTATGTCGAAGGCCGGGTCGCGTTCCATGCCGCGCAGGAATCGACGCCCTCCGCCCTTCCCGACCGCCCGCTGATTCCGGGTGATCGTCTCGTCACGGAAGCCGGCGGACGGGCGGAGCTTATGCTCGGCACGGCGACGGTCCGGCTCGACCAGGGCAGCGAACTTTCCATCGTCACTCTCGAAGCGACGAACGTCAGAGTCGAGCTGAATCACGGCACCGCGAGCGTGCACCTGCGGGAGCTGTTCGACGACGAGACCTTCGAGGTCGCGACGCCGAATACCACGCTTGCGCTCCGTGAGACCGGCGAATATCGCATCGCAGTGCCCACGGACGGCATCACCGATCTCACCGTGCGCGGTGGCGCCGCGAATGCGATGACCGCGGGCGGGCCGGTGCGTATCGCCGACGGCCAGCGCGTGCGGCTCGAGGGGCAGCAGGCACTCGCGAGTCTCGCAACGCCGCGATCGGCCGATGCCTTCGACGACTGGGTTCTCGAGCGCGAGTTGCAGCTCGCCGACCTGGAGCCGTCACCGGAGTTGATGGCGAGCGGCGACCAGTACGAAGAACTCAATCGCTACGGCGAGTGGTACGAAGAGTCGAGCTACGGGCGTGTGTGGATGCCGTCGTTTGCATACGGCGGCTACGATCCTTTCCGTTACGGCCACTGGCAGCACTACGGCACGAGCTGGGCCTGGGTCAATTCGATGCCGTGGGGCTACTACACATCTAATTACGGCCGCTGGGCGTATCTGGATCACCTGAATCGCTGGTGCTGGGTGCCGGCGCGACGCCACCACCCCAGGGAGCACGTGGCCCACGACACCGCGCCACTCAGGCCGCCCCGCGGCGATGGGCATCCGGCCGATGGCGGAATGGACCCGCCGCCGGTTATTCGCCCGCGCAGGGACGATGACCGCCGCGAACCGGTTGCGACGGCTCTAGAAACGCCGCGCCGCATCGACGCCGACCGGGCGCCGGTGTGTCAGCGGAAAATCAACCCCGCACCCAAAGTGAACCGGGATCAGGCTCCGCCGGAACGGAGTGCGTCTGCACCGCAGGGCAGCACGACAACGATGCGCCCGTCACGGCCTGCCGAATCGCGGCAACAGGCGCCTTCGAGACCGGCGCCTGCGACTAATCGTGAGTCCGGTACGATCCAGTCGCCCTGACGTTCAGCTGACCTAGCCGCGCCGCCGCCCCGTGCCCCGGACTACCGCGGCCTGATTTTCCCGATGCGAATCCGCACCGATCCGCGATCCGCGCGCCGAACTGTCCGCGCAGCTCGTCGTAGGTCGTCTCGGTGTCCTCAATCGTGTCGTGCAGCAGCGCCGCTGGTTGCGGTTCTTGTGGGCGGCGAACTGTCAGGCGTCGGGACGGGAAACCAGCGGAAACTTCTCGGGATTGCGGATCGACTCGACCGCCAGGTCAACGTCCAGATCCGGCCAGCGGAGATGGTGCGGCGATGGCAACTCGACGCGAGTGAGTTGGGCAATGGACGCGTTTCGGAACCATGGGAATTTCTCGAAAGCCACAAACAATTCGTCGCCGCCAATCAGCAGCCAGAAACCATGCGGCGAGACGTTTGAGACCTCAACCGACGAAGTGCCTGTCCCAAGCGGTGCGGATTCCATCAGCGTGTTCCTCGATCAAGGCCAGTGCCAGCCGGATCTGTCGGTCGTTCAAACCATGATTCTGCGCCAGCGCTATCTGGGGCTCAAGCCAGAACTTTGCTTCCCCATCAGGACATTGCACGTGGACGTGCCGCCGGACTTCCTCGCGAGAGAAGAAATAGAAACGGAAACTTCCGTCCCGAAAGATCGTGGGGCTCATTGCACGGGCTTACACGACCGAAAGTTCGGCCGCGTGGTGCTAATCAGCCCGAATCATCCAGGAATGTCGTCTTCCCTGAGACGAAGCCTGGTCCCCATCATGCAACCACCATCTTCATCAACAACAATAGTCGTCACACACCTCTTCGTCAGGCGCGCCATGCGACTTTCCCTGCCGCGCACCGCGCGGTTTCCCGGCCGCCATCTTCGACGGCCACTCTCGTCAGCTTCGGAATGTCGGAGCCGGGCCTGCTCCAGTCGTCACGGCCCGATCAAGGCCACCTGCGGGTGACCGTTTGCCTTGCGGCCCTGTGCCCTGCTTGCCAGGGGGACCACCGTGCCAGTGAGGGTCGGTTGGCGGGGGCCTTTGCCCCACTCTTCACGAGCAGCATTTTAGCATTTTTCTGCGGAAATTGAACCCGCGATTCATGCGCCACTGCCCCTCCTCGGCGCCACTTTCCTGGTGTGGATCCGCACCGATCCGCGATTCCCGAACGTGCACAACAATTCGAGCTCTCCGCCAAGCGACTGCACATAGTCGCGTAGCGTCGATAGCAGCAGGTCTCCGCGCTGCTCGATCCGCGAGACTTCGCCCTGGCGTTTGCCCAACGCCTTCGCAACCTGCACCTGCGTCACGGCCAGCGCCTTTCGCAGCTCCTGCAGCGAGAGTTCTTCCGTGATCAGTTCGCGCGAACGCCGCATGATCGCCTTGCGCTCGCCGATCGGCAGCCTGGCAACTACTTCACGCAAGTTGACGCCCATCAGGAATCACCTTTTTCCAACTCCGCCATGCGGGCCAGATGTGCCTCGAAACGCGAATCGGCTCGTCTAGTTAATGATCGATAAAACCTGCCTTCGCCAATTCCGCCCTTGTCACCTGCTACTAGCAGGATTGCCCGACGTTGCGGATCAAATGCGAATGCCACACGCCAGACACCCCTGGCAGCCCTGAAACGCAATTCCTTCATGTTCGCGTGCCTTGAACCATTCAAGGTATCGACTCTCGGCCGCCCCAGGTGTGGTCCGAACTGCTCAAGTACGGCGGCGTTCGCCGCCAATTCGATGCGCACAGCGCGATCCAGCGCCAGGAACTCCGACTGGAACTCGTCGGCAATCTGAACTGTCCATGTCATCGAGAATTATGCCTCTGACGGCATATGCTGTCAACAGCATATATCGGATCGATGCAGGGACGTTAACAATCCAAACAGCTCGCTGCCCGGCGTCAATCTGCGCCGATTGACTAGAAATGCGGCATGCGAATCGGGTAGGCCGACCAGTCTTCCGCGTAGTCCATCAACCCAAAGAGTGCTCGAAACCTGGTCCCCATCATGCAACCACCATCTTCATCAACAAAAATACTCATCGCACACCTCTTCATCAGGCGCGCCACGCGACAATCCCTCGCCGCGCCTCGCGCGGTTTCCCGGCCGCCGTCCTCGGCAGCTGCTCAATCAGCTTCAGAATGTTGGAACCGGGCCTGTTCCGGTTGTCATGGCCCGATCAAGGTCACCTCAGGTGACCGTTTGCCTTGCGGCCCTGTGCCCTGCTTGCCAGGGGGACCACCGTGCCAGTGAGGGTCGGTTGGTGGGAATGGTTGCTCCACTCGGCGCAGGTGAAATCTGATGCCAAAGCAGCCGATTTCGAGTTGCTCATTTATCCGTCGTGAGATCGGCAGTAAACCCAATCGGCCGCGATTTCGTCGCGACCGGCGCCATCAGCGCCCGGATCGCGCGGTAGACCTCCTCAAACTGTTTCCGCGTGTCGGCGTCGAGTGCGGTCACGGATTTTTCAAGTGCTTCCAGCTTGCGGG
>JANLWE010000156.1:0-54321 GCA_031364365.1 Gammaproteobacteria bacterium
CACGAGGATCATGTCAGCTACCGTCAGCGGCTTCAGGACCAGATTGTGGGCCTCATAGCCACCGGCATCGAAGCCAACGCGATCGACCGGCCCGGCGGAATCTTCGTCCGTTCGGCAGAGCAGATCTCGTTCGAGGATCGCATCCTTCTCCAGGCAGTCGCACGGGTGATCATCAGCGACACCCGTGGATCGTTGATCGAGCAGGTCAATCGTCGTGGACTCGCAGACAAGAGCGTTTCGCGCCTGACGACTACGCGACAGCATCGTGCCGAGGTCGTGGCGATGCCTGCCCCGCTGCGGCCGGATCTCATCCTCGCAAACCATTTGGGTGGCTTTACCCCGGATGGCAGCGAGTACGTGATTTCCACGACACCTGCCCGAAAGACCCCGATACCGTGGGTGAATGTCCTCGCGAATCCACATTTCGGGACGGTCGTCTCGGAAAGCGGCAATGCCTATACATGGAGCGAGAACGCCCATGAATTCCGCCTGACGCCCTGGAGCGACGACGCGGTCGGTGCCTCATCGGGCGAAGCCATTTACCTGCGCGACGAGGAAAGCGGCCACTTCTGGTCGCCAACGCCATTGCCTGGCGGCGATGCCTTGCCGTACGTCACTCGCCACGGATTCGGCTATAGCGTGTTTGAACACGCAGCGGACGGAATCGAGTCGGAGCTGTGGCTCTACGTGGATCTGGATGAAGCGGTCAAGTACTCGGTGCTGAGAGTGCGGAACGCGTCAGGCCGCCTGCGGCGACTGTCGGCGACCGGCTATGTCGAGTGGGTACTCGGCGATCTACGGTCGAAATCCGCAATGCACGTTGTCACGGAGATCGATCCGACCAGCGGTGCGCTGTTTGCACGCAATGCCTACAACACGGAGTTTACCGGCCGGGTCGCTTTCTTCGATGTCGACGACCTGTCGCGCACGCTCTCCGGCGACCGCACCGAGTTCCTCGGGCGAAATGGCACCCGTGCCGACCCCGAAGCGATGAGCCGATCGCGTCTTTCTGGAAGGATTGGCGCAGCGCTCGATCCCTGCGGTGCAATACAAGTGCCTTTCGAACTCGCGGATGGTCAGGAACGCGAAATCATTTTCCGGCTCGGCGCCGGTCGCGACGTCGAGCGCGCACGTGAACTCGCGCAACGACTTCGGAAATCCGGCACGGCGCGCACTGCACTTGGAAGGGTGCGGCAGTACTGGAAGCACGCACTCGGCGCCGTGCAGATCCAGACGCCGGATCCGTCGCTGGACGTATTGACGAATGGCTGGCTCCTCTACCAGACCCTGGCCTGTCGACTGTGGGCTCGCAGCGGGTACTACCAGTCGGGTGGCGCCTTCGGATTCCGCGACCAGCTCCAGGATGTCATGGCGCTGGTGCATGCGAAGCCGCAGCTCGTGCGCGAGCACCTCCTGCTTTGTGCCGAACACCAGTTCCCGGAGGGCGATGTCCAGCACTGGTGGCACCCGCCGGCGGGGCGCGGTGTGCGTACGCGCTGCTCGGACGATTATCTGTGGTTGCCGCTGGCCGTGTGCCGCTACGTTGCGATGACCGGCGACGAAAGCGTGCTTGACGAGAATGTGCACTTTCTCGCAGGCCGGGCGCTTGGCGCCGACGAGGAGTCGTATTATGACCTGCCTTGGCGCTCCCCCGAAATCGCCAGTCTCTACGAGCATTGTGTGCGCGCGATCCGCCATGGTCTGCGCTTCGGCCCGCACGGGCTGCCCCTCATGGGTTCCGGCGACTGGAATGACGGGATGAACCTTGTTGGCATTCACGGCCAAGGCGAAAGCGTCTGGCTGGGATTCTTCCTGCACGAAGTTCTGACATCCTTCTCGCGGCTCGCCCGCCTGCGCGACGATCCCGACCTGGCGGAGCGTTGCGACAAGGAAGCGGGTTCCTTGCGCCGGAACACTGCGCGACATGCCTGGGATGGGGCGTGGTATCTGCGCGCATGGTTCGACGACGGTTCGCCGCTCGGTTCGTCGGCCAATCCCGAATGCGCAATCGATTCGATTGCACAAAGCTGGTCGGTACTGTCGCGTGCAGGCGGCAAGGAGCGCTCGCGGGAGGCGATGGAAGCGGTCGATCGGCTGCTGGTGCGGCGCGATCACGGACTGATCCAGTTGCTCGACCCGCCATTCGACAAGTCGCCAATGAATCCGGGATACATCAAGGGCTACGTCCCCGGCGTGCGCGAGAACGGCGGCCAGTACACGCACGCCGCGGTGTGGGCGTCGATGGCGTTCGCCGAACTCGGCGACAGTCGCCGTGCATGGGAACTCCTGGCGTTGATCAATCCGCTGAACCATTCGCGCACCGAAGCAGCGGTCGCCATCTACAAGGCGGAGCCCTACGTCGTTGCCGCGGATGTCTACGGAGTTGCGCCGCATACCGGCCGCGGCGGCTGGACCTGGTATACGGGATCGGCGGGCTGGTTGTACCGGCTGATCGTGGAATCACTGTTGGGCGTGCAGCGGGAAGGCGATCGGCTATACATCAAGCCATGCATGCCAGACGACTGGAAATCGTTCTCCCTCAGCTATCGCTACGCCGACACCGTTTATCGCATTGCAGTCGTGCGCACTTCAACTGCGGACGCGGCGGCGACCCGGACCAGGCTCGACGGCACCGAGCTTCCCGAACCGGGAATTCCGCTGGTCGATGACCAGCGCGAACACGTCGTCGAAGTCAGGATCAACAGCGCCTGCCACTCCCATATCCCTGACTGACTTCCTCTCTGAGGTGGCTCTGCAGCGTGGATTCAGGCCTGACCCAGGTGATGCGGCTTACATCATCACCGGGTCCTTGGTTCTCCCCAACGGGTTGTCGGTCCTGGGTGCGTTGCCGCACCGAACATTGCAACCGCTTGCCGTGCTATTGCTCGCTGCCTGCAGCTCTCAGCCGCAATACGAAAACGGGCGCGAATACCGCAGTGGCTGCGATACATGCGGCACCATCGAGCGGATCGAGCAAGTCCGGTTGCGGGATCAGGAACAGGACATCGGCCTGGGTGCCGTACTCGGCGCCGTGATTGGCGGTGTGGCCGGCAGCAATGTCGGTTCCGGCGACGGCCGAACTGCGGCGATGGCGGCTGGCGCGCTAGCGGGTGGCGTGATCGGCCACCAGGTCCAGAAAAACAACAGCAAGCAGAAACGCGGCTACCAATTCGATGTGCGACTCGACGACGGCCGCTGGGCCCAGGTCACTCAACTGAACAAGCATGATCTGCGCGTCGGCAATCGCGTGACCATCAGCGATCACCAGGTACAACTCCTGCGCTGAGCGACCGAAAATCTGAGAAGCGGATCACAGTTGGCAGGGCGCGTCGCGGGGGTACCGTGATGCGCCGCATGAACTGCCCACCCGCACACATTGCGGAGCGGCTTCCCGATCCATATTCGGACTCCCGGATCACTGGCTGTCGGATGCCCGATGCACACGTTTTGGCATACCCTTCATTCGACTATGGCTGCGGTCGCATCGCATTGGCGCCGTCTTTTCCGGCGGGCGCCACATGAGTCGCGACTCGGTATCGCCCCGCGGCTCTCCATAGCATTCGGTGCCGTCGCGATCCTCACCGTAGTCGCGAACCAGATTACTGAAAATGGCAGCGCGCTGATCCGTGCGATTGAGCAGGCGCCGGTCGTGGCGCTCCGGTTCGAAGAGCAGCGGAGTCCGGAAGTACTGCCCGCCGCACTCGATCAATTTCAGCGTGCCATTCTTGCCCGCGCAGATTCGGAGGCCGCGGCGCGCATTCAAGCGTACGACGATGCGACTTTCGCCCTTGATGTCGCGCGAACAGAGTATTTTGAGACCCTCACGCCGACGCTCGATGCCGCGACGCTCCTCGGCCTCGATAACGAAGTAACGACCCACAGCCAGCTCGGCGCTCAGTTCGTCAAGTCGGCGGATTCCCGCCGCCGCCTGCTCAACGAGTTCAATATCGAACTCGCAGCGCTGGACAGGCAGATGAAAGCGTCGCTCGACCGGGTCTGGGCGATCTTCGGCAAGGTTCTTGGCCGCGAGTATCTGGTCGCGGCGAACCGGATCCTGGACGAACTTGGCGGGCACGCAGCCAAACTCTCCGCTCTCCAGGGCTACGGTCCGGGAACGGTGCGCGCGCTCCGCGCCAGCGAGAAAGCGTTCAGCACACTGCTCAAGGAGAATGAGAGCAGTCTCACCCGCGTGTTTGGGGCCGAGTGGCTGGCCCAGACACGCGCCACTTTCGAGCGCGTCATCTGGCTTCGCGAACTGCTGGTGCGCACGGACGCCAAGCGCAAAGCGACGATCGAGGGCTTTTCTCAAAGCCATTCCGCACTTTCCACGCAGATTCGAAAGACTAATTCGCAATTCGAGGCCGCCCGGGCGATTGCGACCGCGAGACACCAGTCCGCGGTGGCCCTGAGCGCCGCATCTGCCGAGGAACAGCGCCAACGCACTTTGCTCGCCTGGCTCAGCGCAAGCGTGCTACTCCTGCTGCTAGCGACCAGCGTAAGCACGGTCATCAGCGTCGTAAAGCCAGTTCGTCGGCTCGTCCATGCGACCAGGCGACTTGCCCAGGGAGAAACGGGCGTCATTGTTCCGCGTGGCGGCATCAAGGAACTGGACACTCTGGCCGTTTCGTTCAACCAGATGGCCGAGCAATTGACGGCCGCGCAGGAACTCGCGCGCCAGTACCACGGGCAACTCGAAGCCAAGGTCGAGGAGCGCACACGTCAACTGCAGCATCTCGCGGCACACGATCCCCTGACGCGACTCCCCAACCGGCGCCAGTTCCTCACTCAGCTCCAGGCGACGCTGAAACGCGCGGACGAAGTCGGCGAACTGGTGGGCGTATTCTTCCTCGATCTCGACAATTTCAAGAACGTCAACGACAGCATGGGGCACGTTTTCGGCGACCGCGTGCTGCAGGCCTTCGCGGAGCGCTTGCGCGGCTCGGTACAGGAATTCGGCTACTGCGCACGGCTGGGAGGCGACGAATTCACGGTCGTGTGCGAACACTCCGCGAGTGAGAATGAGATCGAGCGCGCGGCCGACGCACTCGTGCTGAGCTTCCAGCAGCCGCTAGTCGTCGACGGCCGTGAGTTACTGATGGGACTCAGCCTGGGAGCGAGCGTCTACCCCCGCCACGGGCGCGAGCCGGAGACGCTGCTTCGCTCGGCCGACGCAGCACTCTTCCACGCCAAGGCGCAGGGCCGTAGTCAGATCCGGATGTTCAGCCCGGAGTTGCTTGAAGTTGCCGCAGCAAAGTTCGCGACGGAACAGGGCCTGCGCCGCGCGGTCGAACGCGGGGAATTCGAACTGCACTTCCAGCCCGAGGTCGACCTCGCGACCGGTGAGGCGGGTCTCGTGGAAGCGCTCCTGCGCTGGCGCCTGCCGGACGGAAGCCTCGTAATGCCGCAGGATTTCCTGCCGGTGGCCGAGGACAGCGGACTGATCCGTGAAATCGGCGACTGGGTCATTCAGTCGACCGTCGAGCACGCCGCACGCTGGCACAGTGCGGCCTGGCCCACGGTCCGCGTGGCAGTCAATGTGTCATCGCTCCAGCTGCTCGACAGCCGGTTCGTAGACAGCCTGAGTCACGCTCTGCAGCGGCACCGCGTGCCGCCGCAACTCATTGAGGTGGAGTTGACCGAGAATGTGTTGCAGACTGGCCGTCACACGAGCGACGCGCTGAAAGAGTTGCGCGCGCTCGGAGTTGGCGTCGCGCTGGACGATTTCGGCACCGGCTATTCTTCGCTGGTCTCGCTTCAGCAATTGCCGCTGACCCGCGTGAAGCTGGACCGGAGCCTGATCGCAACGATTGACACGAGCACGCGATCACAGGCGATCACCCGGGCGATCATCTCCCTCTGCCAGAGCCTGGGACTCGAAATCACGGCCGAGGGTGTCGAGCGCAAGGAACAACTCGCCTGGCTGCTCGGCTATCCAGCCATGCATCTCCAGGGTTATCTGTTGGCCCGGCCGGTCGCGGAGGCTGACCTCCTGACGGCCCTTACCGGGATGCCGGCCCGCATGGACGCGCTGCTTCAATCAGTGTTGCCGGCGAATGCCGTGTCGATCGCAAGGCTCGGCCACTCGCGTGTAAGACAGATCCGCTGAATCGGCAAACGGCGCGCTGCCGGTCAGTCATCGTCCAGGATCGTGACGACGATGCGATGTGTCAGTCCAAGACTTGCGCCGGGCGATGGGTCCGTCAATTCCACGGTGAACGACCGGTCGCCTGTGGTGACGGCATCGCCCAGTATCGGCACGTAAATCATCCGAAACGTGTGCCCTTCCGCAAAGCGCGCCACTCCGCTTTGCGGACCGCCATAGTCCCGACCGGACACTGCAGTACCGTCCAGCACGCGCCAGGCGACCGTCACGCTGCGTCTTGAGGTATTGAAATGCCGAACCGGGACCGGCGCGACGACGGCTCGCTTGCTGACGGCCATCGATGCTGCATCGAATGCAACCAGCCCGGGCGCCATCGGTTCCTGTAACGGACGCAGGACGGCCGGCGCGACAAAAGCCTGCGGAATCGTGACAGGCGAGTCGGCGACTGAATTGATGGGACCTCCCGACGAAGGAAAGCTGGCTGGCGTATCGGCGGCTACCGGCGCACTGCGGCTTCCGGATTGGGAATCAATTTGCGAATCGAATGCGAAGCGGCCAATCAGTACACCCAATGCGATTGCCAAGGCGATGACCGCTGGGCCGCGCCATTTCCGGCTCGACCGCGGCAAGAGCTGGCCCTGCACGACGCGGACGGGCAATGCTGCGACATCCCGCACCGGCGCCGCCTCGGGGCCATCCGAGCTCAAGGCGTGCAACAGCTCACGAACGTCCGGCCGTCCCTCTCGGCTCCAGGCCAGCCCGGCGGCAAGCGCGCGCCATTGCGGCCCGGACAGGCTGGGGAGTCGCTCGATATTGACGCCTGCCTCGCGTGCTTCGTCCGCGCCGCGCCGACCGTACGGATGTCTCCCCGCCAGCATTTCGTAGATCAGGCAGGCCAGGCTGAATACGTCGTCTCGCGGCTCCGGCGACTGACCCGACAGTACTTCCGGACTCGCATAGGCGCGCGTCACGGCACCGAGCAGCGGGTCCGGGATCGCGTGATCCTCCACTAACTGCGGCCGGAGGGACTCGGGCGCGACGCCGAAATCGAGCATTCGAACTTCGCCCGACGTTGTGACGAACACATTGTCCGGCTTGACGTCGCCATGGGTGACGCCATGGTCGTGCGCGCAGGCGAGCGCGTCGCAGCAGGCAACGGCGATGCGCAACGCCTCCCTGGCGGGCAGACCCGCGGGAGTCTCATGCCGCAAGCGCCGGCCCAGCGGCTCGCCCACCAGCAGTTCCATCACGATGAACCAGTTCCCGCGATCGCAATCGAGATCGTAGAGCCGCACGACATTCGGATGGGCGAAGGACTGCATCTGGTGGAATTCGCGCCTGAGGCGTGCGATGCATCGAGGCCGATCCCGGAACTCCGGTCGCAGCACCTTGACTGCAACGTCCTCGCCCTCGTCGGCGACTTCGGCACGCCGCAAGTCATGAGCCCGATAAACCACTGATGTTCCGCCACAACCGAGTGGCGGCCCGAGGATGTAGCGATCACGGAGCACCGCGCCGCTCGTCATCGCCGTTGCGACGTCGGTGGTCTCGTCGTTGGCCACAATGCTGTCGGTGCCGATCAGGCGCGGCGGCACGACACGCAGGCGCGTGCCCGTGCCAGGTAATTCGCTCGTGACGTCGTTGGCGAGATCTTCGGTTGGATCCGCGACTTCATCCAGCTCAGGCGGCTCGTCGTCGCGGAACGCCTGGCCGTGCCTCAACGTTTCGTCTGCGTGTATGGTTTGTGCGTCGTGGCTTGTTGAATTCATGCCCGATCAGTACTCGCGCTTCGGCGATCGTAGTGGCGAGCATGCAGTGCACTTGCAACGTGTGCAAGTTGCCGGAGTCAGCCGCCGGCGTCGGCGATCTCGTTCATTTCACATAACCTGATTGTGGCGCGGCGAGTCGCCTTGTCGCGAAACATGGCGGCATCGGCGTGCTGCAGCAGCACATCGAAGCGCTCGCCGTCACCGGGATACATGGACAGGCCGGCAGATGCGCCGACATGGATTTCAAAACCATTAATCGAATAGCACTCGCAGATGTCCTGGCGGATCTTTTCCATAATCCTGCCGGCAATCGCGGGGTCGTTCAGGTTCGTAAGCAGCGCCACAAACTCATCGCCGCCGTAACGACAGGCGATGTCTTCGGCCCGGACACTGGCTGCGATGCGGGCGCCGACGGCCGACAGTAACCGGTCGGCGACCTGGTGCCCGTACTGGTCGTTCACGGCCTTGAAGCCATCAAGGTCGATGAACACCAGGGCCAATTGACTCTTGCGCTCCGCAGCATGCCGGATCGCCAGCTGCAACCGCTTGATCAGCAGCAGCCGGTTCGGCAACCCGGTCAGCCGATCGTGTTGTGACACTCGGACCGCGGCCACTGCCCGTCGCGAGGCGCCGTCAAGCGCTTCCATCAGGTGCTTGTTGTTTTCCCGAAGACCGATATTTTCGCGCTGAATGCCGAAAAGCCGCTTCTCGGCCAGTGCCAGTGCATGCAGGGCGTCGCCAAGCAACCATGACGTGCCGGAACTTCCCGAATTCCCTGGTCCAACAGGCTCGCGCAGTACGTTGCCGCAGACATGCCCGAGTTGAAACGGATCGGCAATCGAACACTGGATGGTCTCGTTGAAGGCGACTCGCTCTTGATTCTGGCCCGGCATCTTGAGGCTCCAGGTCGCGCGAAGCATTGAAGATGGTGAAATGTACCGAGTCCCGGCACCTCGGTCGGTGCGTTGCCGAACATTAGGCTAGGATGGATGGTCAGGATGAGACGTGAATCCAAAATTGACGTCGACAACGCGATCATGGATCCGACCCGCTACTACTCGCGGCCGGCCGCCGTTCTCCAGGATCCGCAACTGAGTCGGGAACAGAAGCGCCGGATTCTGCAATCCTGGGCACTCGACGCGGATCTGATCAACGAAGCCGAATCCGAGAACATGCGCGGTCGCGCCGGCGACCGCTCTTACCTGCGCGAAGCCAGGCTCGCCTTACTCGAACTCGATGCCTGAACGCTGCGCCATGACCGGCGCCGCGCCAGCCTATTGCAACTGATCGGCCGCTTCCTGTGCCCTTTCCTCACGACGCAGGACGCGGTCATATGCCTCGCCGAACAGCACCTCGAAACCGATTGTTGCCCCCAGGCAGGCATCGCAGCGATCGGCAGATTCCGGGCCATCGGCCCAGAACAAGGCTCCCCCGAACTCGATGAACAGCCAGTCGCGCAATACGGACCGTCGATGGGTCACGCGCAGGCCGTACAGGTCGGGCTGTGTGCCGTCGGTCTCACCGCGCATGCTGACCTCGTAACGCATCGCCCGTTTGTAGTCGATCGCCTGATACAGCGCCACGCGACTGCGCCAGCGCACGCCTTCTGTCTCCTGGGACATCCGCACGGAGTTCCCGAAACGCAGCAGATAATCGTGGCTCAAGACGTGATCGATGTCGAAGGCCTGCGTCACTCCAAATCCCTCGTCGCTCTCGACGAACGCGGTGGTGCGGAGCGTCAACAGCGTTTCCGGGCCGGTATGGGCGTAATAGCGATAGCGTGCGTTGGCGTAGGGGTTGAGCGGCGATTGAAGCTTGATGCCGGCGCCGAGATCGAACCGGCTGTTGCGTTTGCGCAAGACGCGGTAACCAACTCCCGCAAACCATTCCGCGGGCTCGTCATCGGAAAATGCGCCGACTGTCGGGCCGACCGTGGTCTGCTCGTCGGCAACATATTCATCGCGGCTCGCACGCCCGATCGTTGCATTGAAGCGTTCGTTGATCTGCGGCAGATTGACACTCACGCGAAAGCGCGTGTCCACCTCGAACTCGTCCAGCTCGTTCCAGCCGAGCGTCACGCTGGCGCGGCCGTTGGACTGGTCCTCGTATTCCGAGAATTCATGCTCGCGGCCGAACAGGCGGTCAACGAAGCGGGCGGTGCTGCAGACGCCGCGTTCCAGGCCTTTACGCATGGCATCCAGGCCCTCGGCATCGGCCACCGTCGACTCCGCGCAGGGATCGGGTTCTACGCTCCCGCGCTTGTCGTCTTCCGCGTTCGTCGCGGGCACCCAGAGCAGCAACAGCAACAGGCCAGAGATGAGCTGGAAGGACGTCAAGCGCGTCATCGAAGCGGGCTCAGGCACCGGTCGCTTCGAAGTAGTGCCGCCGGCACAACGACAGGTAGCGCTCGTTGCCACCGATCTCGACCTGCTCGCCATCGCGCTCGACCGCGCCATCCGCACCGACGCGCACGACCATGGTTGCTTTGCGACCGCAATGGCAAATCGTCTTCAATTCAGTCAACTCGTCGGACAGTGCCAGCAATCGCGCACTGCCCGGAAACAGTTCACCGCGGAAATCCGTTCTCAGGCCATAGCAAAGCACAGGGATCGACAGCCGGTCCACGATTTTCGCGAGCTGTTCGACCTGATCGCGTGTCAGGAATTGCGCTTCATCGAGTAGGACACAGCTGACAGCCTGTCCGGCATGTTCCGCGGCGATATCCGCGTAGAGATCCGATTCCGGTACGAAATGACGCGCCTCGCTCGAGAGACCAATCCGGGAATGCACCCTGCCGCCTCCACGTTGATCGAACTGTGCGGTATAGACCAGCGTGCGCATCCCGCGTTCCCGGTAGTTGTGGCTCGACTGCAGGAGCGACGTCGACTTGCCTGCATTCATCGTCGAATAATAGAAATAAAGTTTCGCCACTAGTAGAGCAACTTGATCTCGCGCAGCCGTTCGCGCAGGTAATCGTCCGCCAGAATCGGGTCCGGATACCGGTCGGGACGATCCCGCGTCACGCAGCCCGGCAACGTCGCGATCGGAAAATCGGAATTGAAGTGCAGGAAGAACGGCATCGAGTATCGCGGCCGGTTGACACGTGCGCCGGTCGGATTGACGACCCGGTGCGTCGTCGACGGCAGTACGTGATTCGTCAGGCGCTGCAGCATGTCGCCGACGTTACAGACGAGCGTGCCCGGCGGCGGATTGATCGGCAGCCAGCGACCGCTGCGGTCGAGCACTTCGAGACCGCCCTCTTCTGCCCCAAGCAGCAGCGTGATCACGTTGATGTCCTCGTGTGCGCCCGCGCGCACGCCGGTCGCGCCTTGCTTGAGCGGCGGATAATGAATCACACGCAGCACGCTGTTGCCTTCGCCGACCTTGTCGTCGAACCAGTGCTGGTCCAGACCGAGATAGGACGCGATCGCCTCCAGCAGTTTGCAGCCCATGCGATCGAACGCCTCCCAAAGCTCGAGCGCCGAGCGCTTGAACTCCGGATCGCCCTCAATCCAGATGTTGTCCGGCATCGACGACCGATAGCGGTGCCCGGAAGGCAGTTCGCGGCCGATCTGCCAGAACTCCTTCAGGTCGTGATGCGCTGCGCCTTTGGCAGTCTCCACTCCAAAGGGGGTGTAGCCGCGCGCGCCGCCGATGCCGGGCACGCGAAAGCGCTGCTTGACTGGGTCGTCCTGGGCAAAGAACTTCTTGAACCGGTCCAGGCAGCCGTCGATCGACGACAGCGGCAGCTCGTGGTCGCCGACTACGGCAAATCCATAGCGCTCGAAACTGCCGGCAAAATGCCGCACGAAAGCCGTGGGATCCCGCGTCGCGAGCTTGTAGCTGACTGGGACGATCGCGTCAGGCATGCCCGCACATTATGGCTCATGATGACGCCGATGATCGACCCGGCCCGGTGGTTCATCGTCGTCAATCCGGTCAGCGGCGGAGGTCGCGCTTCGCGCTTCCAGCCGCGGCTCATTGCGGCGCTCGATCGGTCCGGCCTGCAATACCGTTGCGTTGCCAGCACGGCGCCGGGCGATACGACGCGGCTCGTGACGCACGCGGCCGACGAAGGTTATCGCCGCCTGCTCGCGCTCGGCGGCGACGGAACATTCAATGAGCTCGTCAATGGATTGCGGGCTTCCGCCGTGCCCTCGCAGGACTGTCTCGTTGCGGCGGCCGCGGGCGGCACCGGCAACGACTGGTCGCGCACGATGCAAATCCCGGACGACCCGGGGCTGCTGGCTGCGTGCATGGCGCGCGCCAGCGCGCGGTCCGCGGACATTGGGGTCGCCGCGGGCGCCGACGGGAAGCAGACGGCGTTTCACACGATCGCCGGCGCGGGTCTCGACGCAGCGGTGCTCGGGAGAACGCCGCGGTCGGGTCCGCGCGCGCTGGCCTATCTGTTCGGACTTGCGCGGACGCTTGGCACTTACCGTGCGCCGGAATTCGAGATCGCCATCGACGGCCGGATCACGCGCGGCCGGTTCCTGCTGGTGCTCGCGTCAATCGGACCGCGCTGCGGCGGCGGCATGCGGCTCACGCCAGGCGCTGTCATCGACGACGGCTGGCTCGACCTGCTGACAATCGATCCGATGACGTTCGCCGGCGCGATGGCAAGACTGCCCAAGTTGTTCGACGGCCGGCTCGCCGGCGATCCGGCGTTTCGCGTCGTGCGCTGCCGCTCGGCAATGATCCGAACTGAATCGCCTTGCGGCGTGGAGCTGGATGGTCAGCTGTTCGGCACGACACCGGTGACGGTCACCGCGCAGCCAGGCGCGCTCCGCGCGCTCGATTGCCGCGGCTCAGCGGAATGAGGCAAGGATCCGATCGAGCTTTGCCGAGCCGGGACAGAGCCGGGAGTACGGTATGGCATTGAGCGCTTCCTCGGCGGTGCTGTTCTGCGCATGGAAGTCGCGCCGCGACTGGTCCAGATAGATGAGTCCGGTGACGTACTCGTTCTTCATCGCGCGTTCCTGTACATAGGCGGCGGCACGCGCCCGATCAGTCGGGTCGTAACCCGGGTCGAGCTTGCGCAGCACGACCTTGCTGCCGTCGTGCATCGGCACGGACACCGTCGTGCCCGGCGCGTACTGCACTCGGATCTCCTGCTTCGGCGCGATGTAATCCGCGGCGACCGGCGTCTCACTGTGTTCGCGCACGTAGGCGTAACTCTTGGTCGATCCTTCGTGATCATTGAAGGTCACGCACGGCGACAGCACGTCGATGATCGCAAAGCCCTCGTGGGCGAATCCCGCCTGGATCAGCGGAACCAGCTGTTCCTTGTCACCGGAAAAACTGCGCGCGACGAACGACGCCCCGAGCGCGAGGGCGAGCAGGACCGGGTCGATCGGCTGCTGTTCATTGGCCTCGCCCTTCTTCGATTTCGACCCGATGTCGGCGGAGGCGGAGAACTGCCCCTTGGTCAGGCCGTACACGCCGTTATTCTCGAGGATATACACGATATTGAGATTCCGCCGGATCGCATGCGCGAGCTGACCGACGCCGATCGACAGCGAATCGCCGTCGCCGGACACGCCGATGTAGCGCAGGTGACGATTCGCGGCATTGGCCCCCGTCGCGATCGACGGCATCCGGCCGTGCACGGAATTGAACCCATGCGCGCCGGCGACGAAATAGGCGGTCGTCTTCGAGGAGCAGCCGATACCGGAGAGTTTCACGACGCTTTGCGGCGGCAGGGCGAGCTCGTAGCAGGCCTGCACGATCGCAGCCGTGACCGAGTCGTGGCCGCAACCGGCGCACAGCGTCGACATGCTGCCTTCGTAGTCGCGCCGGTTAAGCCCGAGCGCATTCCTCTGCAATCCCGGATTCGCGACCTTCGGCTTGGCAATGAAACTCATGCGGCAACTTCCTTCTCGAGCGCCGTGTTGACGCCGTCGATGATGGTGCCTGGCGACATCGGCAGGCCATTGTAGTGCAGGATTGAGCGCAGCTTCTTCTTTTCCACTGCGGTCTCAAGCGTCAGCAAGGCGCGCAATTGCGCGTCCCGATTCTGCTCGACGACGAAGATGAGCTGGTGCGCCGCGAGGAATTCCTCGACCTCCGCGCCAAAGGGGAAGCCGCGCACGCGCAGATAATCGATCGCGACACCGGATTTGCGCAGCGTCGCGAGCGCCTCGCGCACCGGCGCGTCGCTGGAGCCAAGGCTCACGATCGCAGCGGTGGCACCGCGCCCGTCGGTGACCGCAGCCGGAACGTGCTTGGCGGCCGTGTGGAACTTGCGCGACAGGCGGTCGAGCACGTCCTGGTACTCGGCCGCATCCTCCGTGTAGGCGCCGAAGCGGTTGTGACCGGAGCCGCGCGTGAAGTACGAGGCCTTGGGGCTGATGCCGGGTAGGGTCCGGTAGGGAATTCCGTCGCCGTCGGGATCTAGAAAGCGCTGGAACTTCTCGATCCCGGCGATCTGTTCGGGTGTCAGCACCTTGCCACGGTCGGGACGATATGCATCGTCCCAGTGGAATTCGGGCGACATCCAGTCATTCATGCCAATGTCGAGATCGAGCAGGACGAAGACCGGGGTCTGGAGCCGCTCCGCGAGGTCAAACGCCTGCACCGCCATCTGGAAGCATTCCTCGGGCGAATCCGGGAAGAGCAATACGTGCCGCGTGTCGCCGTGCGAGGCATAGGCACAGGCGATCAGGTCGCACTGCTGCGTGCGGGTCGGCATGCCGGTCGAGGGCCCCACGCGCTGCACGTCGAAAATGACGGCCGGCACTTCCGCGTAATACGCGAGGCCGATGAACTCCTCCATGAGCGAAATGCCGGGGCCCGACGTCGGCGTGAACGCGCGGGCGCCGTTCCACATCGCGCCGATCACGACGCCCATCGCGGCCAGTTCGTCCTCGGCCTGGACGATCATGTAGTCGCGCCGGCCGGTTTTCGGATCCGTGCGATGGCGTCCGCAGAACGAGCGGAAGGCGTCCATCAGCGAGGTCGATGGCGTGATCGGATACCAGGCGCCGACCGTGGCGCCCGCATACAGGCAGCCGAGCGCAGCGGCGGTGTTGCCGTCGATCATCACGTGCCCGGCGGTCGCGTCCATTCGCTCGACGCGCGTCGGCAGCGGGCAGTCGAAGTGCTCCTTCGCGTAGCGAAAGCCGATCTCGATCGCTTTCATGTTCGAATCAACCAGCGCCGGCTTTTTCGCGAAAGTCTCCGCCAGCAGCCCGCGGATCACCTCGAGATCCATATCGATAAGCGCCGCGACCGTGCCGACGTACATGATGTTCTTCATCAGCGTGCGGGCGCGGGCGCCCTCGAAATGCTCATTGCAAAGCTGCGCGAATGGCACGCCGAAAGTCTTGATGTCGTCCCGCGACAGCAGCGAGCTTCGGGGCCAGGTGGAGTCGTAGACCAGGAAGCCGCCCGCTGCGACCTCGCGCAGGTCGCGCGAGTAAGTCTCCGAGTTCATCGCGACCATGACGTCGATGCGACCCGAGCGCGCGCGCCAGCCTTCGCGCGTGACGCGGATTTCGTACCAGGTCGGGAGTCCCTGGATATTCGACGGAAAGAAATTCTTCCCGACCACGGGCACGCCCATCCGGAAGATTGCCTTCATGATGAGCGAGTTCGCGCTCGCGGAGCCCGAGCCGTTGACGTTCGCGAACTTGAGCGTGAAATCGTTTACGCGCTGCGCAGCGCTTTTACGCTCTGGCATCGGGCCTCATCCTCGGCGAGTGGAATCTTGATCCAGGATTTCTGCATGTCCCAGGCGTCCGTCGGGCATCGCTCCGCGCACAGGCCGCAGTGCACACACAGGTCCTCGTCCTTGATCATTACGCGACCGGTCTGGATCAGCGGCTCGGACACCAACAACGGCTGGTCGGGATTGCGGCGCGGCGCCGTCAGGCGCGCGAGAACGTCCGCCTCCTCGCCGTTGGTCGTGATCGTCAGGCAATCGGTTGGACAGATGTCGATGCAGGCGTCGCATTCGATGCAGAGCTTCGCGTGGAACACGGTCTGGATATCGCAATTCATGCAGCGCGAGACTTCCTCGGCGGCGCGCTCGGCGTCGAAGCCGAGTTCGACTTCGATGTTGAGGCTCTTGAATCGTTCCTTGAGGCTCACGTGCGGCATGAGCTTTCGTGCTGAACCGTCGTAGTCGTTCTTGTAGGACCACTCGTGCATGCCGACCTTGCGGCTCTGCAGGTTGACACCACGCGGCATGCGTTCCGTGAGTGTCTCGCCGTGGCAGTGCTTGTGGATCGAGATCGCGGCCTGGTGGCCGTGTTCGACGGCCCAGATGATGTTTTTCGGCCCAAACCCGGCGTCGCCGCCGAAGAACACGCCCCGGCGTGTCGACTCGAAAGTGACTGCATCGAGCCTGGGCACGTCCCACTTGTCGAATTCGATCCCGAGGTCGCGCTCGACCCAGGGAAAGGCGTTCTCCTGGCCAATCGCGAGGATCACGTCGTCGCAGGGAATGAAGACTTCCTCGGCGACGCGCTGGCTGCGGATCTCGGCGCCGTCCATCTCGTACTCAAGTCGCTCGAAGTTCATCCCTTTCAGTCTTCCGCCCTCAACGACGAAAGCCTTCGGGGCGTGATTGACGATGATCTCGACCTGCTCTTCCTCCGCATCCTCGAGTTCCCATTCGGACGCCTTGAAGAAGCCGCGGGGCTTGCGCGCCATGACTTTCACGCTGTTCGCGCCGAGCCTGAGCGAGGTGCGGCAGCAGTCCATCGCAGTGTTTCCGACGCCGATGATCAGGACGCGCTCGCCAATCTTGTCAATGTGCTCGAAAGCCACTGATTCGAGCCAGGCGATGCCAATGTGGATCCGATCCGATTGCTTGCGGCCCGGCAGACTCAGCTCCTTGCCCTTGGGCGCGCCGCTGCCGACGAATACCGCGTCGAATCCGCCGGTACTCAGCAGTTCGCGCATGCTCGTGACCGGCGTGCCGAGCCGGAGATCGGCGCCCATGCCGACGACGTAGCCGATCTCTTCGTCCAAAACCTGCGCCGGCAGCCGGAACGCGGGGATGTTCGTGCGCATCAAGCCGCCGGCCGTCGCGTACTGCTCGAAAATCACGACCTCGTAGCCGATCGGCAACAGGTCATTGGCGACGGTGAGCGTCGCCGGACCCGCGCCGATGCAGGCGACACGCTTGCCGTTGTTTCGCGCGGGCCGCTTCGGCAGCCGCGGCGTGATGTCGTCACGGAGATCGGCGGCCACGCGCTTCAACCGGCAGATCGCGACCGGCTTTTCCTCGACGCGCCGGCGCCGGCAGGCGGGTTCGCAGGGCCGGTCGCAGACCCTGCCCAGGATGCCGGGGAAGACGTTTGACTCGCGGTTGACCATGTACGCGTCCGTGTAGCGGCCCTGCGCGATCAGCCGGATGTACTCGGGAACATCGGTGTGTGCCGGACATGCCCACTGGCAATCGACCACCTTGTGGTAGTAATCCGGGTCCGCCGTGTTGGTCGGTTGCATGCAGGGACAGTCTCGCCGCTTCTCAGCCCTTGATTATAGCGGCCGGCGACGCCGCCAAGGCGGCTTGGCGATCCGCTTCCTGGCCGCGGTTGACAAGCTCCGCAATGCGCGTTGCAGTTTCGAGCGCACGCAGGCCGTCTTCCCCGGTCACGACTGGTGGAACTCCCCGTTCCGCGGCGTCGAGAAAGGCCATGATCTCCGCCAGCAGCGCGTCGCCGGGATCGAAACTCCGCTCCTGCATCTCGACCTTCGGCATCGCGTTCTCTTCGATCACAGCCGGCCGCCGCACCACCGTCAGCAGCTTCTGCTGCAGGTCGATGGAGAGATAGGCATCGGCCTGGAAGATGCGGAGTTTGCGCTCGGCCTTCAGGCTAATGCGGCTTGCCGTGACGTCGGCGACACAGCCGTTGTCGAAACGGATACGCGCATTCGCGATGTCGATCTCGTCGGTGAACACCGGCGCGCCGACGGCATCGATCGACGCGATCGGCGAACGGACGATGTGCTCGATCAGGTCGATGTCGTGGATCATGAGGTCGAGCACAACGCTCACGTCGGTCCCGCGCGGCTTGAAGGGCGCGAGGCGATTCGACTCGATAAAGCGCGGATTCTTGAGCTCGCCGGCGACGGCGACGATCACCGGGTTGAATCGCTCGAGATGACCGACCTGCAGCACCCGTCCCGCCGCCGCCGCGAGGGTGATCAACTCGCGCGCTTCCTCCGCGGTCGCCGTGATCGGCTTTTCGACCAGCACGTGCGCACCCGCGCGCAGGAAATCGCGCGCAACCGGATGATGGAGCGCAGTCGGCGTCGCGATGCTGACGGCATCGACACGGCCGAGCAGCTCGCGATAATCGGCGTGGATCGCGACGCCGAGTTCGGCCTGCAGCCGCTCGCGCGCCTGCGCGGATGGATCGGCGATGCCGACGAGCTCACAGTTCGCGAGACCCGCGTATTTCTGGGCGTGGAATCGGCCGAGGTAGCCGGCGCCAACGACGGCGCAGCGCAGTCGCGTCATTTCATCGCCAGTATAGCCGCCCGGCGCCGCGGCTTGCCGACGCCGGCCAGCCGGCTCAGACTCGCAGCGATGGCCTGGAACGATTCATTCGTCCGCTGGTTCAACGGTCTGTCGCCGACCTGGCGGCGGGAACTGCGAATTGCCGCCCTGTGGTTCGGCTTCGGGCTGCTCGTCATGCCGTTTCTCATCTATCTCGCTGGCGTGCTGACGCTCGGCCCCTATGAAGGCGGCCTGCTGTCGTTTCTCGGCTCGCTGCTCGTCGCCTTCTTCACGGCGACGCCCACCGCCTGGCTCCTGGTCGCAGGACCCTACCTGCTGTTCACGGCCATACGCCTGCTGACGCGACCTTTGCGACGCCAGGGCTGAGCCCGGTCAATCCTGTTCAGGCTTCCGGCTTGCTGCGCTCTTCTCGCGCGCCGCGCGGAATTCGTTGCCCTCACGCCATTCCGGCCAGGTGTCCGCACTTGCAACGCGGGCCCCGACCTCGAACAGGAGCCGCAGGTCCTCGATGGAGCCCTTGACGTCCCAGGATTCCGAGTACTCGTCGGCCGGCTTGTGATAGCGCTTGGCATAGTACTCGTCGTACGCGGCGAGCCCGGCTTCCGGCGCTGCTTCGCGCAGGGTCGTGCCCGACTTCACGTATAACGCAGGCACGCCCGCTTTCGCGAAATTGAAATGGTCCGAGCGATAGAAATACCCGGCTTCGGTACGGCGATCGGGCGCCAGGGTCCGATTCTGCGACCTGGCTGCGGCGCCAAGCAGATCTTCCAGCTCGGAAGCGCCGAATCCGATGACCTCGATGTCTTTCGCGCGCCCTAATGGCACCAGCGCGTCCAGGTTGATGACCGCCGCCGTCTTTTCGAGCGGCACGAGCGGATGCTCCGCGTAGTACTCGGAACCGATCAGGCCCGACTCCTCCGCGGTGACCGCAAGGAACAGCACCGAACGCGAGGCGCCGGGCCGCACCTCACGGAAGCCGCGCGCGATCGTGAGAATGCCAGCTACGCCGGTCGCGTTGTCCACCGCACCATTGTAAATCCGGTCCTCGCCCTCCTCCTCGGCAACGCCGAGGTGGTCCCAATGCGCAATGTAAATGACGTATTCGTCCGGCCGGTCTTTGCCAGGCATCACGCCGGCGAGATTCGGCGAGCGCTTGTGCCGGATCGTGTTTTTCAGGCTGCCGGTCGCCGTTACGCCGAGCGGCACGGGGCTGAAACCGCGCTTCACCGCGGCCGCCTTCAGCGCTTCGAGGTCCTGGTCCGCGAGTTCCATGAGCTGGCGCGCGCGGTCCTGCGTAATCCAGCCTTCAAGCGCAACCCGTCCTGCGTTGCCGTCCGGTCGTTCGAGGTAGAACTGCGGCCCGGACCATCCGTTCCTGACGACGCTCCAGTCGTAAGCCGCGGGCGCCGTGTCATGAATAATGATGGCGGCCGCCGCGCCCTGGCGCGCCGCTTCCTCGAACTTGTAGGTCCAGCGACCGTGATAGGTCATCGCCTTGCCACGAAAGAGCGTCTCGTCGCCGGTCACGAAACCCGGGTCATTGACCAGGATCAGCGCAGTCTTGCCGTGCATGTCGATGCCCGCGTAGTCGTTCCAGCCGTACTCGGGCGCGACGATTCCATAGCCGACGAAGACGACTTCGCTGCCTGCAATTGACGACTCCGGGCGCACGCGGCGTGTCGCGATCACCATCTCGTCGCCGAAGGCGAGCGTCATGCCGCCCGCGCCCTTGCTGAACGAAAGGCGCGGCTCGCTGGCCGTGATCTCGACGAGCGCCACCTCCTGACGGAAATCGCCGCCGCTCACGGGCTGCAGGCCGAGCTCCAGAAACTCTTTCTCAAGATATTCGATCGTGCGGCGCTCGCCGTCGGTTCCCGGGGCGCGCCCCTGCAATTCTTCCGACGAAAGCCCCGCGATGTGGGTCCGGTAGGTGGACCCGTTGATCGCTTCCGCCGCCTTCTTGAGCATCCTGTCGTCGGCGTTGAAGGCGCCGAGCAAGAGCCCGACGACGGGGGCGATGAACAACAGCCGGAACCGTGTGTCGAATGGCTTCATGCGATCCTCTTGCTCAGCCGGAAACCGGCCAGTAGTGCCAACCGATGACTGCCATGGCGAGCCACATCAGGGCCTGGGCAAACCAGCGCCAGGGCCGCTCCCGCTGCAGTCCTACAAAGGCTGCGCCGGCCAAAGCCGCGAGGACCGCGAAAAGTCCGGCCGTGACCAGGAGGTCGGGGTACTCCCGGCCGACCGAAGGCTGCTGAGCCGCCGTCAGTGCGAATATGACAATGACCATGGTAAGGACGAGCGCGATCGAGGCCGCGGAGCCCAGCACGACACCGGTCAGGAAACCCAGAGGCCTCATCCGCAAGTTCCCCCCCGAGCGTGACATTGGTACTTGATACCGCGCCCGCCCGCCCATAGCCTGTCTCGACCGGTTGCAGCCCCTGTGGGCCGCAAGGAGCAGTTTAACAGCCCATGACCTCCTGGCTCAGAGCACCTAGCAAGTTCAGGCTGCGCGCCGTCGTCGCGCTGATCGTCGGAACGGGCGTTTTTGTCCTCGCGGGCTCCGGACCGGACCGCGCGGCGCTCGCTCCCGCAATCGCGCCCGCCGTCGCCTCCTCAGGCGAACTCGTTCCGAGCGAGCGGCATCGCCGCGTGATGCGGCTCGTGTCCGAAGTCGTCGAGCGCCAGCACTACCGGCAGACGGCTCTCGACGACGCCATGTCTTCGCAGATATTCGAGCGCTATCTCGAGGCCCTCGACGGCAGTCGAAGCTACCTGCTCGCCTCCGATATCACTGAATTCGAGCGATTCCGCTACCAGCTCGACGATGCGATCGAGCGCGCCGACGCCGCGCCCGCCTTTGAGATTTTCACCCGCTACCAGGAGCGCAACCGCGAGGTCCTGCGCCACGCGATCGCGATCCTTTCCATCGAGCCGGATTTCACACTCGATGAGTCCTTCCGCTTCGATCGCACGGACCAAAGCTGGCCCGCCTCGCAGACGGAACTGCAGGAACTGTGGCGCAAGCGCGTGAAGAACGATGCATTGTCGCTGCGCCTGGCTGGCAAGACCTGGCCCGAGGCGAGCGATATCCTGCGCAAGCGCTACGAACGGGTTTCGAAGCGAATCGAACAGATCACGGCGGACGACGTGTTCGAAACCTTCATGAACGCGTACTCGCATGTCTACGACCCGCATTCGAATTACCTGTCGCCGCGGAACTCCGAGGAATACAACATCGCGATGAGCCTCTCGTACGAGGGGATCGGCGCTTCGCTACAGCTGGTCGACGATCATGTGACCATCATGAACGTGCTGCCAGGCGGATCCGCGGCGGCCTCGACCGACATCAAGGTCGGCGACCGCATCACCGCGGTCGGCCAGGGCGACGCCGGCGGCCTGACCGATGTCGTGGGTTGGCGACTCGACGACGTCGTGCAGCTGATCCGCGGCCCGTTGGATACCGTCGTTCGGCTGCAGATTCTCCCTGCCGGCGCAACGCCCGGCTCGCCCGAGAATCAGCTGTCGCTCAAGCGCGCCAAGATCACGCTCGAATCGCAGGCCGCGAAGAAGGAAGTCCATACGCTGCACCGCGGCGACCGCGACGTGCGCATCGGCGTGATCTCCGTCCCGAGCTTCTATCAGGATTTTCAGGCGCGGATGAAGGGCGACGCGGATTTCCGCAGCACCACGCGCGACGTTCGCCGGCTGATCGATGAACTTCGGACCGAGAACATCGAATCGCTGGTGATCGACCTGCGCGAAAACGGCGGCGGCCACCTTTCGGAGGCAACCTCGCTGGTCGGGCTATTCGTCGAGCGCGGCCCGATCGTGCAGCTACGCGAAACGAGCGGCCGCATCGAGGTGCTCGACGATCCGGAACCGGGCGTCGCCTGGCACGGGCCGCTCGTCGTACTCGTCAATCGCGCGAGCGCCTCGGCGTCGGAAATCTTCGCCGGTGCGATACAGGACTATCACCGCGGGCTGGTCGTCGGGCAGCAGACTTACGGCAAGGGCTCGGTCCAGAACCTCTACCCGCTCGACCGTTATTCGCTCGGGCCGAAGGCGGGTTTCGGGCAGCTGACCGTGACGATCGGCAAGTACTATCGCGTGACCGGCGACAGCACTCAGCATCGCGGCGTCGAACCCGACATCACGCTGCCTTCGCTCCTCAACACCGACGACATCGGGGAAAGCACACGCGAAAGCGCCTTGCCGTGGGATCGCATCAATGCCGCGAGTTTCACGCCGGAACGCTCGGAACTTCCGGGCGTTCCGCTGCTCGAACGCGTGCATGAGGAGCGCGTTGCCCGGAATCCGGATTTCGTCGCCCTCCTCGGCGACGTCGATGCACTCGAACACCTGCGCACCCAACACGAGGTTTCGCTGAACCTCGTGAAGCGCCGGGCCGAACAGGATGCCACCGACGCGGAACGTCTCAAGCGTGAAAATGCACGCCGTGCGGCCCGCGGACTGGCGGCGCTCGAGAATGTCGGCGCACTGGATAAAGCCGAAACACCGGATGCGGTGCTGGATGAGGCGGTTGAAATTGCCGCCGATGCCGCGGAATTGCCTGCCAATCAGGATCCTGCTCGCCTCAGTTGACCCGGCCGGGTTCGTTCGTCCTCTTTCCCGTTAATTCAACAACATAGACGCGTAGGCGTTTCCCTAGTGTTATACTTGACTACAACACTAAGGAACCGTAACATGATGTTACCTGACCGCCTGGAGCCGACCGCGATGCGCACTGAATCCCGAATCGAGACCGAATTCACTGGATCGGCTCGCGCCCTTCTCCCTGCCTTCGTCCTCGTGGCCGCGCTCGCGCTCGTCGCCTGCGGCGATGCCAATGGAGACAATGCCGGCAAGGACGGCAAGGATGAAGTCGCGGCCGTGCCAGTCGAAGTCGCGGCCACTCAGCGGGCCGAAATGGCCGCTCTCTACACCGGAACCGCGCCCGTGGAGTCCGACCGCAAGGCATTCGTAATGCCGAAGGTCCAGGGCGAGATCCGCCAGGTGCTTGCGGACGAGGGCCAGCGCGTCCGCGCCGGTCAGGTGCTCGCGCGACTCGACGGAGACAAGCTCCGTCTCGAAGTCAGGCTCAATGAAGCGACCATGAACAAGCTCGACCGCGACTACAAGCGCAATCTCGAATTGCAGCAGAAGGGCCTGGTGAGCGCGATCGCGCTCGACAACCTGAAGTACGAGCTCGAGGCCGCGAAGGCCAATTGGGAACTCGCGCGTCTACAGCTCTCCTACTGCGATATCCGCTCCCCGATCGACGGCACTGTCACGCAGCGCCTCGACGTCATGAAGGTCGGCAATACGGTGACGCCCGTCGGCGGCGTCATCGAAAGCACGGACAGCTCGATGTTCGTCGTCGAGGATCTCGACACACTGATGCTGCGCGTCAACGTGCCGGAGCGCGAGCTCGCGAAGCTTTCGGTCGGCCAGACCGCCGAACTGACGTTCGATGCGGTGCCGAACCGCGCCTTTCTTGGCAAGATTTCGCTGATCAGCCCGTATGTCAACGCCGAAACGGCGACCTTCGCGGTACGCATCCACGTGACCGAGACCGGGGGTCTTCTGCGTCCCGGCATGTTCGCGCGGGTCGCGATCGTCTATGAGCGTAAGCCCAACGCCTTGCAGATTCCGCGCACTGCGCTGCTCGACAGCGACGGCCCGCCCAAGGTGTTCGTCATCAAGAACGGCAAGGCGGCGGAGCGTGCCGTGAAACTCGGGCTCTCGAACGGCGCCTGGATTGAAATCACCGACGGGCTCAAGGACGGCGAACAGGTGGTGGTCGTCGGTCAGGGCGCGGTGAAGCCAGGCGCGGCGGTCCGCATCGTCAACTTGCCCGACCGTCCGGCGGCCCGCACGGTGCCTGTGGTCGCGGCCGGCTGAGCGGCGCGGGCCAGCGATGAAAATCGTCGAGTTCGCCACGCGGCGGCGCGTGACCATCCTGATGGTCACGGTTGCGATTGTCCTGTTCGGCTTGGTGTCGCTGACGCGGCTCAAACTCAACCTGCTTCCGGACCTGTCCTATCCGACGCTGACGGTACGCGCCGACCTCCCGGGCGCTGCCCCGCTCGAACTCGAGACACTGGTGACGCGCCCGATCGAGGAATCGGTGGGCATCATCCGCAACGTCCGATCGGTGCGGTCGGTCTCGCGCGCTGGCCAGGCGGACGTGATCCTGGAGTTCGCCTGGGGCACGGACATGGATCTCGCGGGCATCGACGTGCGCGAGAAGATCGACCTGCTGCAGCTCCCGCTCGAGGCGAGCCGGCCGATCCTGCTGCGCTTCGACCCGTCGACCGAGCCCGTGATGCGCTATGCCTTCGTCGATACCGATGTATTCGCCAAGGCGTCGCCGTCGGAGTCCGGCGGCGTCGAACGCCTGAAGGGCCTGCGCCGTTTCGCCGATGACCGCCTGAAGCCGGATCTCGAGTCGGTGGACGGCTCGGCTGCCGTCAAGATCAGCGGCGGCTACGAGGACGAGATCCAGATCTTCGTCGACCAGGGCAAGCTCGCCCAGCTCAACCTGTCCATCGACATGATCTCGACGCGGCTGCGCGAGGAGAACGTCAACCTGTCGGGCGGCCGGCTCGAGCAGGGCACGCAGCGCTTCCTGGTGCGCACGCTGAACGAGTTCAGCTCGGTGCAGCAGATGGCGGACTCGATCATCGCGAATGTCGGGGGCAAGCCCGTGTACCTGCGCGATGTTGCGAGCGTCACCAGCGGATACAAGGATCGCGAAGCGATCACGCGCGTCGACGGCCGGGAATCCGTCGAACTCGCGATCTACAAGGAGGGCGACGCGAACACAGTGCAGCTCGCCGCCGGCACCCGCGCTCGGATCGAAGAACTCGGCAAGGCGCTGCCGGCGGGGAGCGAACTCGTCCTCGTCTATGACCAGTCGAAGTTCATATCGTCCGCGATCGGAGAAGTCCGCGATGCGGCGCTGATCGGCGGCCTGCTTGCGATCCTGGTGCTGTACCTGTTCCTGCGCGACGCGCGCGCCACGTTCATAACGGGCCTTGCAATCCCGGTGTCCGTCATCGGCACATTCGTGGCGATGTACATGTTCGACCTGTCGCTCAATATCATGTCGCTCGGCGGCATCGCGCTCGCGGTCGGCATGCTCGTCGACAACGCGGTTGTCGTGCTCGAGAACATCGTGCGTCACCGCGAAGAAGGCCGCTCGCGCATCGAGGCGGCCACCCGCGGTACCAGCGAAGTCGGCACCGCGATCACGGCCGCGACGCTGACTTCGGTCGCCGTGTTCTTCCCGATGGTGTTCATCACAGGGATAGCGGGCCAGCTGTTCCGCGATCAGGCGCTGACTGTCAGCTTCTCGCTGCTGTTCTCGCTCATCGTCGCGATGACGCTGGTGCCGATGCTCGCGGCCGGAAAGCCGGAGTACTTGCTGCCCGAGCCCGAACGGCAGCCCGGCAGCGTCGGCCGCCTGATCTCGAGCGCACTCGCCGCCAAGCGCCGGCTCGCGACCCGTATTTCCGACGGCATGGCCTGGCTCCTCGGCTGGGCCGCGCGGCCGACGCAATCCGGATTCGCCGCGGTCGCGCGGGCGTATCTGCCGGCATTACGCTGGTCGCTCGAACACCGCGGGCGCGTCGTCATGGTATCGGTCGCGGTGCTGATCCTGACCGCAGCGCTGGTTCCGCGACTCGGCACGGAGCTCATTCCACAGCTCTCCCAGGGCGAGTTCGTCGCCGATCTGCGGCTCGCGCCGGGCACGCCACTCGAGCAGACTGACCGCGCCATGGCTGCGGCCCAGCGGGAAACCATGGAACTGCCGGCAATCGAGCTTTCGTATGCTGTCACCGGCACCGGCAACCGCCTCGACGCGAGCCCGACGGATGCCGGCGAGAACACCGGGCGGCTTTCCGTCACGCTCAAGCCCGGCACCGGCCCATACGAGGAATCGCGGGCGATCGAGGCCCTGCGCGGGAAATTCAGTTCACTGGCTGGCGTGCAGTACCAGTTCAGCCGCCCGGCGCTTTTCACGTTCGCCTCCCCGCTCGAGGTCACGATCACAGGCTACGACCTCGACCGGCTGCGCACGGTCGCCGAGCAGGTGCGGCTCGGAATGCGGGCGAGTCCGACCTTCAGCGACATCAAGTCGACGGTCGAGTCGGGGAATCCGGAAATCCAGATCGTGTTTGACCAGGAGCGCGCGGCCCAGCTCGGGATCACCGTGCGCGAGCTCGCAGATCGCGTGGTCGACAGCGTGCGCGGCAGCGTCGCGACGCGCTACAAGTTGCGCGAAAAGAAGATTGACGTGCTGGTCCGCAGTGTCGACACGCGCGCCTCGTCGGTCGAGGAGATCCGCTCGCTGATCGTGAACCCGGGCAGCGACCGTCCACTGCCGCTCTCGGCCGTTGCAGACGTTACCGTCGCGACCGGACCCGCCGAGATCCGGCGCACGCGCCAGCAACGCGTCGCGGTGGTGACGGCGAACCTGTCCTCTGGCGATCTCGGCTCCGCCGTCGCCGAGCTCGGCAGGATCGTCTACGCCGTCGAATTGCCGGTCGGCACGACGGCGGCCGTCAGCGGACAGAGCGACGACATGAAAGAGTCGTTCCGCTCGCTGCAGTTCACGATGCTGCTCGCCGTGTTCCTCGTCTATCTCGTGATGGCGTCGCAGTTCGAATCACTGCTGCACCCGTTCGTGATCCTGCTGACAATTCCGCTTGCGCTCACGGGATCGATCTGGGCGATGTTCCTGACCGGAACCACGATCAACGTCGTCGCCTACATCGGACTCATCATGCTGGCCGGTATCGTGGTCAACCAGTCCATCGTGCTCATCGACGCGGTCAACCAGGCGCGCGAACGCGGCCTGGCGAAGCACGACGCGATCATCGAGGCCGCGCGGCTGCGGCTGCGACCGATCGTCATCACCAAGCTGACGACGATCCTCGGCCTGCTGCCGATGGCCATCGGGCTCGGCGAAGGCGCAGAAATCCGCAAGCCGATGGCGATCACGGTAATCGGCGGCGTCGCGGTCGCGAGTTTCTTCACGCTGCTCGTGATACCGGTTGTCTATTCGCTGCTCGATCGCAAGCGGTTCCAGCCGACCGGCGCCGGCACCATGCCGCGCGTTGCGACGGAGTCCGGCGGAGGCTGAGTCATGCTGCATACCCGGTTCGCGCTGCGCAGGCCCGTCACCACGCTGATGACGTTCATCGCCGTCTCAATGATCGGTCTGGTCGCGACGACGATGCTTCCGCTCGAACTTTTTCCCGACATCCGCTTCCCCGGCATCGAGATCACGATTCCGTATGCGGGTTCGACGCCCGAGGAGGTCGAACAGCTCATCACACGCCCATCCGAGGAGGCGATCGCGACACTCTCTGGCATCAAGGAAATCCGTTCAACCTCATCGGAGACAGGTGCGCAGCTCATCGTCTTCTTCGAATGGGACCGGGACCCGGCCGCGGTCGGGTTCGAGGTCCGCACCAGGCTTGAATCGATCCGCAACGAATTTCCGCCGAGCGCCAACCGGATCCTGACCGAGGTGTTCGCCGCCGGTGACGATCGCGTCCTCGCACTGCGCATCGCGAGTCAGGAGGACCTCACGCGGCAGTACGACACGCTGGACCGCTACCTGAAGAAACCGCTCGAGCGCCTGGACGGCGTGGCACGGGTCTCGCTCGACGGCGTCGAGCCGCTCGAACTCCGGATCCTCGTCGATCCGGTCAGGCTCGTCGCCTACGGCATCGACATCGGACGGCTGCGCGATTCGCTCGAAGGCGCGAACTTCTCGGTCAGCGCCGGCGAAGTGACGGGTGGACAGCAGCGCTTTCTGGTGCGCCCGATCGGCGAATTCCAGAGTCTGGACGACGTGCGCGAATTCATCGTCGCCGGCAACGTTCGCCTGCGCGACATCGCGGATGTGCGCCTCGCTACGCCCGCGCTCTCGGTCGGCCGTCACCTCAATGGAAGGCCGGGCATCGGGCTCGACGTCTTCAAGTCGACCGGCGCGAACATCGTGGAAGTGGCGGACCGCGTCATGGCCGTCATCGACGAGCAAAGCAAGCTGCCGCAATTGCAGGGAATCGACGTTATCGTGATGCAGAACCAGTCCGAGGCCATCCACAGCTCCCTCGGAGACTTGCGCAACGCCGGCCTGGTCGGCGCGGGGCTCGCGCTGGTGGTTCTGTTCCTGTTCCTGCGGCACTGGCCGACAACGTTGATCGTCGCGCTCGCGGTGCCGTTTTCCCTGCTGATCACGGTCGCAGCGATGTACTTCCTCGGATTCTCGCTCAACATCCTGACGATGATGGGCATGCTGCTTGCGGTTGGGCTCCTCGTCGACAACGCAGTCGTCGTGACCGAGAGCATCTTCCGGCATCGGCAGATGGCTGGCGCCGAAGCGATTGCCTCCACGCTGTCCGGCGTGAGCGAAGTCGGCCTCGCCGTGCTCGCCGGAACCCTGTCGACGGTCATCGTTTTCCTGCCAATCATTTTCGGCGAGGAGAGCGAGATTTCAATATTTATGGTACACGTCGCGGTGCCCATCGTCGTCGCAATGCTTGCATCGCTCCTGGTGGCGCAGACGATCATCCCGACGCTGACCGCCCGCTTCCCGCCGCCGCCCGCGATCAAGGACGACTCGTATTTCGCAAGGATCCAGAACTGGTACCTGCAGAGGCTCGATTGGCTGTTCCGGCACAAGCGGTGGAGCGCGCTGTTCGTTGTGCTGACAGTGGCATCGCCGGTGCCGTTGTTCATGACCGAACTCGTCAAGTTCGACATGTTCCCGCAGGACGCGTCCGACCGCGTGTACCTGCCGTATCACATCGAGGGCACCTATCCGCTGGCGCGCACCGAACAGGCGGTTTCGCGGGTTGAAGCGTACCTCGAGGAGAACCGGGACCGGTTCGGTATCGAGCTCATTTACAGCTTTTTTACGCCTGATGAAGCCGCGACCGTGATCAAGCTGAAGCCGCGTGACGAAATGCCGATGAAGCCACGCGAGCTGATGACAGAAATAGAGAAAGGCCTGCCGGAGATCATCATCGGCAAGCCGAGCTTCCGCTTCGACGAGGACCAGGACCAGAGCGGAGCGTTCAGCATGCGACTGACCGGCGAATCGACCGAGGAACTCGTCAGCCTGTCGCGCACGGTGGTCCGGCAGCTACGCGACGTGAAAGGTCTCGACTCGGTCCGCTCGACCGCGAAGGCCGGTGAGCAAGAAGTCCAGGTGATCGTCGACCGCGAACGTGCGGCGCACCTCGGCCTGACGCCTCTGGCCATCGCTCAGACCCTGGCGGTTGCCATGCGCGGTGACCCGCTCAAGGAGTTCAGGGCCGATGACCGCGAAATCCAGATGCGCCTGGCATTCCGCGCGGACGACCGTCAGACGCTCGAGGATCTGGCGGCGACGCCGCTTTACCTGCCGAACGGCACACAGAGCACGCTGGGCGCGGTCGCGAACTTCCGCATCGAGCAGACCGCGCGCACGATCGAACGCGTCGACCGGCTTACGTCGGTCGCGATCGAAGGCATCGTTGCCCAGGACTCGTCGCTGGACGACGTCAAGAACGGCGTGGAAGCGGTGATGGCGCAGTTCCCCCTGCCCCCGGGCGTCGGCTGGAAGTACGGCCGCAGCGTCGAGGACAGCGACGACACGGCCACGACGATGCGCAACAACATCCTGCTCGCGGTCGCCCTGATTTTCCTGGTGATGGCTTCGCTGTTCGAGTCGCTTCTCTATCCAGTTTCAATCATCACCTCGATCATCTTTGCGATCGTCGGGGTGTTCTGGGGGCTCGCGATCACGCAGACGCCGATATCATTCATGGCGATGCTCGGCATCATGATCCTGATCGGCGTGATCGTGAACATCGGCATCGTGCTCATCGCGCACGTCATCGACCTGCGCAGGGAAGGTTTGAACCGCCACGACGCGATACTCGAGGCCGCACGCCACCGCCTGCGGCCGATCCTGATGACGACGGTCGTGACGCTGCTCGCCATGCTGCCACTCGCGATCGGCGACACGCAGATCGGCGGCGACGGGCCCGCGTACTATCCGATGGCGCGGGCGCTGATGTCGGGCCTCTTTTTCGGCAGCGTGACTTCGCTCTTGTTCGTGCCACTCTTCTATGTGTGGCTCGACGACTTGAACATCTGGCGGCAGCGCATCAGGCTGCATTCGCGGGCCGGTGAGGCGGCTGCGGAAGCGCCCTGAGCGGGTGACGCCGGCGCGAAGGGTCAGCGCAACAAGACCTTGTAGAGGTCCCAGTAATCGTCGACCAGCACGTTGGCGTCCGGCACGCCGCCAGCCGCCGCGGGCGGGAGCGACGCAGGCTGCGGCACGGTCTCGCTGGCGTTTCGCCAGGTAGCCGTCGCCGTCATCTTGTCGCCGCGCTTCTTGAATTCGGCAGCAAGCCCGTCCTGGGCATTCACAAGCGCGAGCGCCTGGGCGATCTCCCGGATGCGCGCGAGGCAGGCGTCGAGGCTGCCGTATTTCGCGCTCTCGACGCTGCGGTTGTTCGCAAGCCGTGCATCCATCGCGAGACTCGACACGGCGAGCTTTGCGAAAAGATGCTGCGCATAGGCGATCACGGCGAGGTTCACGAGCCGCCGGCCCTCGATCGTCAGGCCCGGAAACTCCGGCCAGGGCTCTTTTTCAATCGTGCGATGCGATACCTGCATGTCGGCGAGCTGGCGCTCGGCGACCGCACAACGCTGTTGCTGGTCGACGATTTCGGTTGCCAGTGTCCGGCGCTTTAAATAATGCCAGAACTGCTTGAGCTGCGTCATGCGCTCCACACGCTGGCGCAGCCGCTCGCGTTCGGCGTCCGCGACCTCCGTCGCCTGGCGCAGCCGCTCGTCGGCCACTTTCAGGCGTTCCGCGCGATCGTGCTGAAATTCCGCCAGCTGCTGCTTGCGCTGCGCGTCCTGCAGCTCGCGCTTCAATTCGGCCGAGAACTTCTCGAGCTGCTCTCGACAACCGCGCCAGAGCGCCTTTAGTCCGAAGTGGACCAGGGCGTCGAGGCCGCGCTGTGGATTGCCGAGCAGCGCCTCGAGCTGTTCGAGCTGCTGCTGGAGGCGCGCATTTGCGTTCTCCTGCTGTTTCAGCTTGTTGCGGAGATTGTGCAGCTGGTCGTCGAGGCCCTGGAGCTCCTTCTTGAGCTCGGCCCGGTTCCAGAAGAGCTTGAGGAGCCGTTCCTGCTCCGCCGGATCCGCGCGGCCAATCGAAGGCAGCTTGAGCTGCGACCACTTGTCAGGAAGCATCACGGCCATGGAGTTCGCTCAGGCTGCCGGCGCCGCAAAACGGTGCCCGTTGCCGACGCAATACTCCAGCCACTTGTTCAGGAGCATGTTGCAGGACCAGCGCTGCCCGTGATTGCGCGCGACGTGGCCTGCGAGTTGCCGCAGGTGCGGATGCGTGGGTGCCGCGCCCGCACTGCAGGCCTCGGCCAGGCGCGCATCGTGATACACGCGGATCTCGAGCGCGGGCTCGCGCGTCACCTCACCGCCCTCGCCGAAGAGGTACGTCATCTGGAGAGTGGTGGTGTAGCGGCACTGCTCGACGACCGAGAGTTCGAGCGCGGGCTCGCCCGCGATCACCGACTTGAACGAGCCCCGCAGGCGTTTCAAGTCCGGCACCAGCCAGCCGAGCCGGATGAAATTGCTCTCGTAAAGCGTCATCAGGCTCACGAACGATCGCGGCCGCGCGCTCCAGGAAATAGTGCAGAGGTCGTCCGACACCATGGATTTGACTATATCACAGGGATATTCGGTGATTTCCCGCGCGAATCGTGCTGTTTGTCACGAAACGTCAAGGCCGCACGCGGCGCGGGATCGCAAGCCGCTCGAGCACGCGACTTGCGATCTCTTCGATCGATGTGTCCGTCGTCTCGAGATACGGAATGCCGTGGCGCTCGAACAACTGCTCGGCCGCGCGCACCTCGAATGCGCACTGCTGCGCAGAAGCGTAGCGGCTGTCCGGCCGGCGTTCCTGGCGTATCTGCTGCAGGCGGCCCGGCTCGATCGTCAGCCCGAAGAGCTTGCGCCTGAACGGCTCGACGATCGTCGGCAGGCGCGCGCCGTCGAGATCGTCCTCCGTCAGTGGGTAATTCGCGGCGAATGCCCCGTACTGCAGCGCCATGTACACGCAGGTTGGGGTCTTCCCGGAGCGCGAAACTCCGATGAGGATCACATCCGCGCGGTCGTAGTCCCTGGTCTGGGCCCCGTCGTCGTTCGCAAGTGCGAAGTTCGTCGCATTGATGCGCATCGTGTAGGCCGTGAGGTCGGCCATGCCGTGGGCACGGCCGAGCACGTGCGCGGAAGGCTGGCCGAGCTCCTGCTCGAGCGGACCGAGAAATGCGTCAAAGAAATCGAGAAACAGGCAGTGCGCCTGCTTCAGCGCGTCGCGCACCTCGTTGTTGACGAGCGTCGCGAACACAATGGGCCGCGCCGCCTCCTCACGACCCGCCTGGTCAATCTTTGCGACCGCTTCGTGCGCCTTGTCAACCGTGGTGATGAATGGCAAAGTGATTGGCCTGAAATCCATGCCGTCGAACTGCGTCAGCAGGCTGTGTCCCATCGTCTCGGCGGTGACGCCGGTCTGGTCGGACACGAAGAAGACGGTTCGTCGCTGTTTCATGGCGGATCATCCGTTCGCCCGCGGCCCGCTTTCCTGCCGCCGCGCGGCTGATCGTATCAGGTGCGGGCGGAACGAGGACAACGCGTGACCGGTTACACAGTTCCGTTCAGCGGTCTCCGCATGAAGGACATCGCGTCGGTCGGCGGCAAGAACGCGTCGCTCGGCGAGATGATCGGGCAACTCTCCAAAGCCGGCGTTCGCGTGCCCGATGGCTTCGCGACGACGGCGCAGGCCTACCGCGATTTCCTGGCGCAGAACGGGCTCGACGCCCGCATTGCCGCCGAACTCGCGGACCTCGACATCAATGACGTCGCGCGGCTCGCAGACGCGGGGAACCGCATCCGCGGCTGGATCCTCGAGACTCCGTTCCAGCAAGGCCTCGAACGCGATGTGCTCGCGGCGGCGGCCGCCCTCGGCAATGCGGGCGCCGCACTCGCGGTCCGCTCGTCGGCGACCGCGGAGGACCTGCCCGGGGCCTCGTTCGCCGGCCAGCAGGAAACGATCCTGAATGTCCGCGGCGCGAAGTCCGTGCTCGCGGCCATGCACCAGGTCTACGCCTCGCTTTACAACGACCGCGCCATTTCATACCGAACGCACCAGGGATTCGATCACGGGCAAGTCGCAATTTCCGTGGGCGTGCAGCACATGGTGCGAAGCGATGTCGGCGCGAGCGGTGTGATGTTCACGCTTGACACCGAGTCCGGATTTCGCGACGCCGTTTTCATCACGGCTTCGTGGGGACTTGGCGAACTCGTGGTGCAGGGCGCCGTGAACCCGGATGAGTTCTACGTCTACAAGCCGGCGCTCCGGGCGGGCAGGCAGGCGATCATCCGCCGCAATCTCGGCTCGAAGGCGTCCCGCATGGTGTACGCGGCCGATCCTGCGCCGGGCCGCTGGGTCGAGGTCACCGAGGTCGCGGCGGCCGATCGGGCGCGCTTCTGCATCGACGACCGCGACGTCCACGATCTGGCCCGCCAGGCGCTCATCATCGAATCGCACTACGGCTGCCCGATGGACATCGAGTGGGGCAAGGACGGCGAGAGCGGCGCGATCTACGTGCTGCAAGCCCGCCCGGAGACTGTACAGAGCCGCGCCGGTCGCTCGATCCTGCGCTACACGCTGAAGCAGCGCTCGCGAACACTCACCCAGGGCCGCGCCATCGGACAGCGGATCGGCGCCGGACCGGCGCGGGTCGTCTCCAGCGCGCGCGAGATGTCGCGCATCCAGCCGGGCGACGTGATCGTCTCCGACATGACCGATCCCGACTGGGAGCCGGTCATGAAACGCGCCGCGGCGATTGTGACGAACCGCGGCGGCCGCACCTGCCATGCGGCGATCATCGCGCGCGAGCTCGGCATACCGGCTGTTGTCGGCTGCGGCGATGCGACCACCAAGATCCGTGACGGCGAGCCCGTGACGGTCTCCTGCGCCGAAGGCGACACCGGCGTGATCTACGAGGGCCAACTCGACTTCGAGCAGCAGCGGATTGAACTCGACGCGCTGCCGAATGCGCCCGTCCGCATCATGATGAACGTCGGAAATCCGGATCGCGCCTTCGATTTCGCCTCGATCCCGAATCACGGTGTCGGACTCGCCCGCCTGGAATTCATCATCAACCGCATGATCGGCGTGCATCCGCGCGCCCTGCTCGACTTCGCCACGCTCGATCCCGGCGTGCAGGAACAAGTTCGCCGACAGATGGCGGGCTACGACGATCCGGTCGGGTTCTTCGTTGAGAAGCTCGCCGAGGGCATCGCGAGCATCGCGGCGGCTTTCGCTCCGCAGCCGGTGATCGTCCGTCTCTCGGATTTCAAGTCAAACGAGTACGCGAACCTGATCGGCGGGCGGCAATACGAGCCGCACGAGGAGAATCCGATGCTCGGATTCCGCGGCGCCTCGCGCTACACGGATCCGGCATTCAGGCCCTGCTTCGAACTCGAATGCCGCGCGCTCCGCAGGGTGCGCGAGGACATGGGGCTGACGAACGTCCAGGTCATGGTCCCGTTCGTGCGCACGGTCGACGAAGGCCGGCGCGTCGTCGAGCTGCTTGCGGAGAATGGCCTGCGGCGCGGCGCCGACGGGCTCAGGGTCATCATGATGTGCGAGCTGCCGACCAACGCCCTGCTGGCCAGCGACTTCCTCGAGCACTTCGATGGCATGTCGATCGGCTCGAACGACATGACGCAGCTCGCGCTCGGCCTCGATCGCGACTCCGCGATCGTCGCTTCCCTCTTCGACGAGCGCGATCCGGCGGTCAAATCGCTCATGTCGATGGCGATCCGTGCCTGCAAGGATGCCGGCAAATACATCGGGATCTGCGGCCAGGGCCCGTCGGATCACCCGGATCTCGCGCGGTGGCTGGTCGATCAGGGCATCGACAGCTTGTCGCTGAATCCGGATACGGTTGTTGAGACGTGGCTGTATCTGGCGAACGGTACCAAGGCATAAGAAACGCGCCCACGTGGCGGGCGGGGCGCCCTCGCTCGTTCCGCCGGAACTTTAGTCATTCGCTCGGGGTCCCGCCCGCCACGCTAGCGCGCGTCCAATTCGTTCCGTGCCGATTCCCAGTGGCGGCCGTCGAACGGCCGGATCCGCATCGAGGTTATCGTGGCGGGATCGAGACAACGGGCGTTGACGCTGTAGTCGTCGGGGTGCGAGCGCGGGACATAGAATGATTTGACGCCACAATGGCGGCAGAAAAGATGGTGGGCAATACCGGTGCCGAAGCGGTAGCCGACCAGGTCGTCCACGCCGGCGAGCAGGCGGAAGTGGTCGGCGGTGACGATCAGGTGAAGATAGCCGGAGCGGTCGCACATCGAGCAGTTGCAGTCGACCAGATCGAGATCGGCGGGTGCAAAGACTTCGATTCTTATGCGACCGCAATGGCAGCCGCCGGCATGCCAGATGGGCGCGCCGGCGTTCAGGTCCGGGGTGCGTTCCATGGCGCGGCGAAAAGCGTGACGCGGTAGTGCCGCAGCTCGGCAATCGATTCGTGGACATCCGCGAGCGCCGTGTGACGCGATTCCTTCTCGACGCCGGCGGCGATCTCGGGCGCCCAGCGCCGGGCAAGCTCCTTGAGCGTGCTGACGTCGAGATTGCGGTAATGAAAGTACCGCTCGAGTTCCGGCATCCAGCGGGCGAGAAAGCGCCGGTCCTGGCAGACGCTGTTGCCGCACATGGGCGAGCGTCCGGAAGCCGAATGCTGTGCAAGAAATGCAATTGTCGCCCGCTCGGCGGCGGCCTCGTCGGCGGTGCTTGCGCGAACGCGCATGACAAGTCCGCTCGAAGTATGAGTGCGCGTGTTCCACTCGTCCATCGCGGCGAGCGCCGGCTCCGGCTGGCGGACCGCGATGACCGGACCCTCGGCGATCACGACGAGATCGGCGTCCGTCACGACCGTCGCGATCTCGATGATCCGGTCGGTCTCGGGCACCAGGCCGGTCATCTCGAGGTCGATCCAGATCAGCCGGTCGTCGTGCGTCATGTTGCCGCTGATCTTAGCAGAGGCTAGAGTCTCCCCTCCCTCGCACCATGCACTTCTTCACCGCCCTCTTCGCTGCAGCGCTACTCGCCGGTCTCGCATTGCAGCTCTGGCTGCTCTGGCGTCAGATCCGCGCGGTGCGCGCCCATCGCGATCGCGTGCCGGCACCCTTCGCCGCTGCGATAACGTCAGACGAACACGCCCGTGCGGCGGACTACACGATTGCACTCGCGAAACTCGCGGCGCTCGAACGGGCGGCCGACGCGGCGATCCTCGCGATCCTGACGCTCGGTGGCGGCCTTGCGGCGATAGATACCTGGACCGCCGCGTCCGGTCTTGACGGACTGCCGCACCAGGTCGCGGTCTTCGGGGTCGTGATACTCCTGAGCGTACTTGTGAGTCTGCCGTTCGACGGCTGGCGGACTTTCCGGATCGAGACGCGATTCGGATTCAACCGCACGACGCCACGCCTGTTTACGATCGACTTCACCAAAGGACTCGCGATCGGAGGTGCCCTGCTGCTGCCGCTTATCATGCTCCTGCTCTGGCTGATGCCGCGCGCGGGTCCGCAGTGGTGGCTTTGGGCCTGGGCTGCCTGGGCGACCTTCTCGCTCGTGATCGGTTGGGCCTGGCCGCGTCTCATCGCGCCCTTGTTCAACCGGTTCCGCGAGCTCGAGGACGGGGCGCTGCGCGCCGGAGTTGAGGCGCTGGCGCGGCGCTGCGGCTTCGAACCGCGCGGTGTCATGGTCATGGACGGCTCGCGGCGCAGTACGCACGGCAACGCCTACTTCACCGGCATCGGCCGCACCAAGCGGATCGTATTTTTCGACACGCTGCTCGATGCATTGGCGCCCGACGAGGTTGAGGCTGTGCTCGCGCATGAGCTCGGCCATTTCCGCCTGCATCACGTGGCCTTGCGAATTGCCGGATCGCTCGCCGCTGCGTTCGCGGGATTCGCGCTGCTGGCCTGGCTCGGACGGCAAGCCTGGTTCCAGCCTGCGCTCGGCGTGCCGGAAGGCGGGGCGCACACGCTCCTGCTGCTGTTCGTGCTGGCGGCACCCGTCTTCCTGCTTCCGGTCGGCCCCCTGTTTTCATGGTTGTCGCGTCGCAATGAATACGCTGCGGACCGCTATGCCGCGCTGCACGCGGATGCGCACTCGCTCGCGAACGCACTCGTCAGACTCTACCGCGACAACGCGACGACCTTGACGCCGGATCGCGTCTACACCGCGTTCCACGCTTCGCACCCGCCTGCGCTCGCCCGCATCGCAAGACTCTTGCCGACAGGCGGCGAATGAGTTCACGTCGTCTGGTGGCCGTCTCCTCCGCAGGTCGCGTCGTCGCAGGGCACGGTCGGGACGCCGCCGTCCTCGACGAATCCGGACGCCGCATCCACTGCCGGATGCAGGGACGCCGGCTGACGGTGGTCTGCGGCGACCGGGTACGCTGGATTCCGGCAAGCACCGAGGGCGGCGATGGATTGGTCGTCGAGCTGCTGCCGCGAGCGAACCTGCTTGCGCGGCTCACGCTCCGTGGTGATACGGAACCGGTTGCGGCGAACCTGACCCAGCTCGTCGCCGTGCTGGCGCCTCTGCCGGCGCCCGATTTCGGTCTTTGCGACCGCTATCTGGCGGCCGCCGAATGGAATGGCATCCGGGCCTGCATCGTCGCCAACAAGAGTGATCTGCCGGGATATGCGGACGTGCTTGCGCCGGCACTCGACGAATATGCACGTATCGGATATTCCGTGCTGCACGCGACCAAGCATTCGACCGATGGCGCGGCGGCGCTCCGCGAGCGGCTTGCCGGGGAGACGAGCGTCCTCGTCGGCCAGTCGGGCGTCGGCAAGAGCTCGTTGACGAACCTGCTGGTGCCCGGTGTCGAAGCAGCGGTTGACGAGGTGACGCGGGCAAGCGAGAGCGGGCGGCATACGACGAGCACATCGTCACTCTATGCGCTGCCCTCGGGTGGAGAGTTGATCGACTCTCCCGGCGTGCGGGACTTCTCTCCGCCTCTCCCGCAGCCGCGCGAGATCGCCGGCGGTTATCGCGAGATCGTGGGCGTTCCGGCCCGGTGCCGCTTCAGGGATTGCCTGCACCGCCGCGAGCCCGGCTGTGCGGTTGTCGCAGCCTGCGAAGAAAACCGGATTTCTCCAAGACGCCTCGCCAGCTACCGGCGCCTCCTCGATCTCGCCGAAGAGATGGCCGCGCGCGCACCGCGCGTCAGGAAATGATCTGGCGCCCAGCGAGCGCGTGGGCGAGCGTGCCGCCGTCGACGTATTCGAGTTCGCCGCCGACCGGTACCCCGTGGGCGATACGCGACGCGCGGATACCGCGCCGAGTGACGAGTTCGCCGATGAAATGGGCGGTCGCCTCGCCTTCCACCGTCGGGTTGGTTGCGAGGATGACCTCGCGGACCGTGCCTTCATCCAGCAGTGCTTCCAGGCGGTCGAGCCCGAGTTGTTCCGGCCCGATGCCGTCGAGCGGCGACAGGTGGCCCATCAGCACGAAATAACGACCGCCGAAACCGCCCGACTGCTCGACCGCAACGACGTCGGCAGGCGACTCGACGATGCACAATGACGAAGCGTCCCGGCGCGGCGCGGCGCAGATCTCGCACAACTCGCCGTCCGTCAGCATGCGGCAGCGTCGGCAATGGACGACGTTTGCCGTCGCTTCCTCGAGCGCGCGCGCGAGTGCCCGGCCGCCGTCGCGATTGCGCTCGAGCAGGTGGAACGCCATGCGTTGAGCCGATTTCGGCCCGACGCCCGGGAGCACGCGAAGCGCCTCGATGAGGCGTGACAGACCGGGGGAGTATTTCACGGCCTGAGATCAGAACGGCAGTTTCATGCCCGGCGGCAGCTGCATGCCGCCCATCGCGCCGGACATGTGCTGTTGCACCGCTTCGCCGACGCGCCGGGTCGCGTCATTGCAGGCGGCCGCGACCAGGTCCTCGAGCATCTCGCGATCCGAGGATGCAACCGTTGGGTCGATCTGCACGCGCCGCACTTCGTGGCGGCCATTCATGACGACCTTGACCATGCCGCCGCCGGATTCGCCGGTCACTTCGAGCGTGCCGAGCTGCTCCTGCGCTTTCTGCATGTTTGCCTGCAGCTGCTGTGCTTGACGCATCAACTGTCCGAGATTCGGTTTCATGCACCAATTCTACCCGACCGGCTTGATCGATTCCGGCTGCAGCACGGCTCCGAAACGGTCGCGCAGGGCCTGCACGTTCGGATCGCTTTCGAGCGCCGCGCGGGCTTTCTCGAGACGTTCGTCGCGGGCCTGTTCCTCGCGCCGGGCCGGCGTGTCGTCGGCTCCGCCCTGCTCGATTTCGATCGTGACGGGCCCGCCGATCAGCTGACCGAGCGCCTGCGCCAGGCGATCCACCTGCTGTCGCGTGTGCAGCGACTGCGCGCGCGCGTCAAGCAGGAACCGGAAGCGATTGCCGTCGCGCTCGATCAGCTGGCAGTTACCGGCAAGCTGCCGCGCGGCGCCCTGCAGCTCGAGCCGCGACAGCAGTTCCGGCCAGTCGCCGGTTGCCGCGACTGCGCGAGCCGGGGCGGCAGAAGCGGCTGCGGTCCGGTTGCCGCCGTCACGCGCAGGCAGGGGCCGGCGTCCTTCAGCGGCAGACCGCGCGCTGTCCTTCGCATCAGCCGGCCGGAACGCCAACATGCGCAAGAGCGTCATCTCGATGCCGGTGCGCGGATCGGGGGCGAGATCGAGATCGCGCCGGCCGAGTATCGCGATCTGGAAGGCGAGCTGAAGCTCGTCGGCCGGCATCTTTGCGGCGAGCGCCGTCAGGACTTCCGTCGAATGCATCTCATCGTCCGGGAGACCAGGCACGGCCTGGCGCAGCGCGACCTTCTGCAGGAGTGCCGCGATCTCGTCGAGAAGCTGCGCATAGTCCGGCGCGAATTCGTCGATTGCCGCAACGCATTCGAACAGTCCGCGAGCGTCGCGTTCCGCCAGGCGTTCGACCAGGCGCAGCACCTGCTGGCGGTCCACGGTGCCGAGCATCGCGCGCGCGTCCGTCTCAGTCACCCGTCCGGCGCCGAAGGCGAGCATCTGGTCGAGCAGCGACAGGGCGTCGCGCAGGCTTCCGTCCGCCGCTCGCGCGAGGAGTGCGACGGCTGCCGGCTCCGCGGAGACGCCTTCAGCCTCGAGTATCTTCAGCAGCCTCTCCGCAATCAACGCGGCCGGCAGGCGCTTGAGATTGAATTGCAGGCAACGCGACAGCACGGTCATCGGCAGCTTCTGGGGGTCGGTAGTCGCGAGCAGGAACTTGACGTGCGGCGGCGGCTCCTCGAGTGTCTTCAGGAGCGCGTTGAACGAATGCGTCGACAGCATGTGCACTTCGTCGATCAGGTAGACCTTGAAGCGGCCGCGCGACGGCAGGTATTGCACGTTTTCGAGCAACTCGCGCGTGTCGTCCACCTTGGTCCGCGAGGCGGCGTCAACCTCAATCAGGTCCACGAAGCGGCCTTCGTCAATCTCGCGGCAGGATCCGCACTCGCCGCAGGGCGTCGATGACACGCCGCGCTCGCAATTGAGCGACTTGGCGAGAATGCGGGCGATCGTCGTCTTGCCGACACCGCGCGTTCCCGTGAACAGGAAGGCGTGGTGGACGCGGCCCGAATCGAGCGCGTTCACCAGCGCCTGGCGTACGTGTTCCTGGCCGACGAGCTCGGCGAAGTTGCGTGGACGCCATTTGCGCGCGAGTGCAAGGTAACTCATCGATTCCGTTTCCGCAGGTCCGCAATCATCGCGTATTCCGCTCCCGCATGGAGGCGGCCCGCGCCAGCACCCCTCCGGCACCCGATACCGCCGCTACCGTTGCTCCCTTCCGGGCCTGGCGGGATTCACGGCTGATCGTCGCGGAGGAACCGGCGCGAGCCACCATGGAAATCGCCGGGCTGGGCATCGTAAGGTTGGCCTCCGGAAGCGTCAACCGCGCGGCGCGGCACGCGGAAGCCAGAGTGTCACGGTGGTGCCTTCGTGCGGCACGCTCGCGATGTCGATGCGCCCGCCGTGGATGTCGAGGATTTCCTTGACGATGCTCATGCCGAGCCCGCTGCCGGCGACGCCCGCGGTGGATTCCGCACGATAGAAGCGGTCGAAGATGCGTTTTTGCGCTTCCTCGTCCATGCCCTCCCCGAAGTCCTGTACCTCGACGCCGACCTGTCCCGCGCCTTCGACCAGCCGGACGCTGATCGGAGTGCCCGCCGGCGAATACTTGGAGGCGTTTGCGAGCACATTGCCGAGTGCCTGGCAGAACTTGTCGGCGTCGAGGAAAACTTCGGCGTCGCCGATGTCCCCGCGGAACTGCGGCACGCGCGCATCCCCGCCGATCCGGAAGGTCTCGATGAAGCGCCGCACTGCGGGTGCGAACGGCTGGCGAATCATCGTGAAATCGCGACCAGCGCGCGCCTCGATGCGGGCGAGATCGAGTAATTCCGTGACGATACCCGTGATTTGATCGCCGTGACGCCGCATTGTCGCGAGAATCTCGCCGCGCTCGGCCGCCGGCGGATCACTCGCCTGCAGGAACTCGGTGTAGCCGGTGATCACCGCGATCGGCGTGCGCAGTTCATGCGCCGCGGTCGCGAGGAAACGGCTCTTGGTGCGGTCGAGTTCGTCGGCGCGCGTGATGTCGCGGAAATAGGCGACCTGGGCACCCGCAGGCGCGCCGACGACACGGCACTCGAGCACGACGGGACGGGGTCGCTGCAGGCGCAGGATCGGTGCGACCGGTGTCTGCGGCTCGCTTGCCGAGCCCTGCTCGCCCAACCGCGCCCAGAACCCGATCCACGACCGGCCGATCAGCTCGTCGCGCGTCCAGCCGGTCAGCGCCAGGAATGCCGGATTCGTTTCCGCGACGACGCCGCTGGCGTCGAATGAGACGAGCCCATCGGGCGAAAGGCTGAGGATCATGGATAAATCTTCGTTGCGCTCGGTCAGGCGCGCCTCCGCCACTTCGCGCGCGCGATTGGCCTCGCCGAGCAGGCGGCCCATCTGCTGCAGCTCGCCGACAGTGTGGCGAAACTCTCTGACACCGAACTCGGGCAAGACTTGCTCGTATTCGCCGACAGCGATGCGATGCGCCATCCGCTCGATCTGCTCGAGCGGATGGGAGATCGAGCGGCTGACATGGCGCGCGCGCCGGTATAGAAAGGTGAAAAAGATCAGGTAGAAGCCAATGAGGCCGCCGAGCATGATCCAGCCGACGCCGGCGAGATCGTCATTCAGCGCCCGCGAGGGTCCGAACACCGCCTGTTCGGGCACGAGACTCATCAGCTTCCAGCCGACGGAGGGTATTGTCTGCCAGGCGATCAGATGGGGCTCACTCCCGTCGATCCGACCGCTGCCCGACGGCTGGGTCCGCAGGAGTTTTCCGATCTCCGCGAAATCCGTTCGCCGGTAAACGTTGAATTCCTCGGGTTTGAACGTATCGGCGCGTATCGCGTCGACGTAGTCGTGGGCGGTCAGTTCTTTCAATGCGAACAACCGCTCGCCCTGTGGCGGCAGCGCGAGCAGCGTGCCCGACTTGCCGATCAGCAGCAGGAAGCCGCGCCATGGAATCTTTTTGTTGAGGACATCCGCGACCACGCGATCGATGGTGACGTCCGCGCCGACCACTGCCTCAAGGAACTCGCCGCGATAGACGGGGGCAATGGCGGATACCAGCCATCCCTTACCCGCCGGATCGACGTAGGCATCGGTCCAGACGACGGCGCGCGACGGATTGCGCGCCGCGTCCGCCTCGTAATAAAAGTTGAAATCCGATACCCGCATCCCGGGATCGAATACGGACGCGGCGTCGATCCACGGCCAGATGCGGGTCATCGTGTCGTGCGTGTTGAGGTAAGCCTGCACGATGAGCGGATTCGCGAGTGTGATGTCCCGCAGGAGCGGATCGACCGCGGCAAGCCGCTCCAGCTTCTCGAACTCCGCCGGACCCTTGGTCGTCGCCGCCGAATAAAAGACAGCGGCGCCGCCGTCGTCGCGATGCGTGGTCAAGGCACCCGATGGCTGCTCGCGCAGTCGTGCGCGGTCCCGTGCGCTGCTCACGGGCGATTCCAGCGCCACGGCGGTCTGCCGGCGCAGGACTTCGGCAAGCGCCGCGACCTGGCCGAGCTGCTGCTCGATGACCGCCGACTCGTCGATCGCGATTCGCGCGAGCTCCTGGCGCGCGACCTCGCTGAGCGCAGCCACGTTCTTGCGCAGCGACCAGGCGTGACTCGTCAGATAGACGGCGACGAGCAGCAACTCGACCACGAGAAGCGGGATCAGGGCGTTACGGACGTAGGAGCGCCACACCCATCGCAAGAGCGACGTCTCGCGCGGCCGCGGGACGGCTCCCGCGCGCTGCAGGGCGGGTGAGACAGCCATGATCTAGTGTAGCGGCGGAGAAACTGGCGGAGAGGGTGGAGTCAATACCCTCCCTCAGGTTACTGATTCACAATGGCCTATTCAAAGCGTCGAATATTCATACCAACGGAAAGCCCCCACCAGGACCTGCCTCAAAGCTGACGGCCAGTCTGACAACACCCCCTTGCCCAATCGCCCCTGTCTCCGGCATCCACGGTGCCTTCCTTGCGGCCGTGTCTAAGCAGATCTGACAGGTGCCCCTACAGGTAAAGGCAGGCAGGCAATACTCTTACGCCGTCGTCAAGGCCCTCCCAGGACTGTGTACAGGCCGATTCGATCCGGGTGTGCTCCGAGCCGAGGTCCCGGTCTACAACGCTGTGGACAGGCCTAGACGAAGGTTTTAATGCCAGCTGGCTGTCACATATCGCTCGGCGTCGCGCCGTGTCCGCGACGCCAGTTCTCGCCCGCTGCGCGACCACAACCGACACTGTGAAATGCTGGCGCCGATGAGCCCCCGCCGACCATCGTTACCCACCGCCCAGCCGCTCCCGGCACCCGCCGCGAGCACGCCTGTCACCCGCATTATCGCCGCGTACCAGCTGCCGGCCGCTTCTGACGCGCGCTCGCGCCTCAGCAAAGGCCTTTGAATCTCCTATTCCCGATGCCCGCAATGGCAATCGCTGCACCGGCAAATGTCTTGAACCCGGCCATCGAAGCGCAGCGCCTCTTGATAGCTCGATGGTCCTGCTCGATGAGGTTGTTGAGGTACTTGTTCGTCCGCACGGTCACATTGCGCCAGCAGAAGTGCTCGCGGCGCAGCAGCCAGAGTGCACGACGGCTCGGCACATGCCCGTCGAGCGTGACCTTCCGCGGGACGCGCGGCAGCGTGGACGCGAGGGCCTTGCGAAAGAACGCCTGAGCGGCTGCGATGCCGCGGTCGGGGCGAAGCAGGAAGTCGACCGTTTTGCCGTGCTTGTCCACCGCCCGGTACAGGTAATGCCATTTACCCGGATGGCGATACAGGTCTCGTCCACCCGCCAGGAAGTACCGACGGGCCTGGAGAATCGATTCCAGCGCTTCTCGAATTCCGGAACGTACCGGGTCACCCACCGGAGAATCGTCGAATGCGCCACCTGAACCCCGCGCTCGGCCATCAACTCCACCAGGTCCCGGTATGACAGCCGATAGGTGATGTACCAGCGCACGCTCAGCTGAATGATCTCCGCATCGAATACGCGTCGACGGTAGATCGGGTCCCGGGCAATGGGCTTGGTCATCCGATACCTCCGGGACAAGGGGCCTGTAGCCTATCGGATGCCCGTGGATGCAGCAGAACCACCATTCCTTTAGCCGTGGCATCTGTGACACCACCCTCCTAGCACCTTCTCTTGTGACCTACCCGACGAGAGGCAACAACCCCATCCGGCGACGGAATCGAACCACCAACACCCGGATTTTCAGCCCATCGATCCCAAATGCGGTTACCTTGCCGAAACTACGTGGAAGCTGGCGCGTGCGCGCGATCCGGCACGGACTGAAATTCGAAGAGCGCGGACTGCCCCTGATGGGTTCGGGGGACTGGAACGATGGAATGAACCTGGTCGGGATCCACGGCAAGGGCGAAAGCGTCTGGCTCGGATTCTTCCTGGTTTGAGGACGTTCACGATGTATTGCCCCACTCCATTTCGCGAGTCTCGCCTGGAAGTTCTGCATTCATTCATTTGCGATAATCCACTCGGACTCTTGGTTTCGAACGGATCTAATGGACCAACGGCAAATCTCTTGCCGTTCACGCTTGCCAGAGGCAGTGATGAGCGCGGCATGTTGCGAGCTCATATCGCGCGCGCAAATCCGCAGTGGCGAGAAATTGACAATCAACAAGTGCTGATCGTGTTTCGAGGTCCCGAAGCCTATGTAAGTCCCTCGCTGTACGCATCGAAGAACGACTCGGGAAAAGTGGTTCCCACTTGGAACTACGTTATGGTGCAAGCTCGTGGTCGAGCCACACTACGAGATCAGCAAGATTGGCTATCCAATCAGTTGGCCAACCTAACGGCTGCGCAAGAGGCTCCGAAGCCAGAGCCGTGGGCGGTGACCGACGCGCCTCGCGACTACATTGAAGCCCAGATGCGACACATCGTCGGATTCGAGATCGAAATCGCCGCAATCGAGGGCAAATGGAAGGTGAGTCAAAACCAGCCCGAAAATAATCGTCGGTCTGTTGTAGAAGGCTTTGCCCGGGACGCGGGCACACACGAGATGGCTGAGCTTGTTCGCGTCTACGGTAAGGTCGACGGCTGAAGAAATGGTGGCCAGGGCGGGAATCGAACTGCGACACGCGGATTTTCAGGCCCTGCGCTACAAGGAACCGATGCGTCCGCGCAAGATCGAAGCACTGACGGCGAGTCCCTCTTGCTCGCATTGTTCGATGTCCTTGGCCTGGAACCTGCGTCGCCGATATATCGAGTTGCGCGCTATCGGCTCTGTCATTTGCACACCAAAAGAGTCGGAAATTCATTCTCTTGCCGCTAACGCACCAGAACCCCAAGGAGTTCGCAGCCTCCCGGACGCCCGTGGATGAAACAGAACCGAAAGTTCGAATCTCTCCTGGAGCGCCAGTTTCTGCAAAGGCTTACCCAACGCGGCCGCGACAAGAAACTATGCGGTACAGCCTTCGGCGCTGGTCGTTATGCTGCTTGCAGGGACTGCAAGCAGCGTCCAGAGGTTTCGCTCAGCAAGCGGCGCGCGCCGCTGATCGCGAGCGCTAGGCGGACCGGGAGACGTCGTGGCACATCATCGACCTAAAGCGCTAAGCAGACTGCTTCAGGAGACCGAGCGAGTCATCGTTACGGAGTGGCGTCTGGCTCCCGGTGCGGAGACCGGCTGGCATCGGCACGGGCACGACTACGTGGTCGTTTGTCTCACCGCTGGCAAACTCTTAGCAGAGACGGCGACCGGAAACGTGGAAACGCAACTGCAATTCGGACAGTCGTATGTACGCCCGCTGGGAGTCGAGCACAACATCGTAAATCCGGGCATTGAGGAGTTTGCATTCGTAGAGGTCGAGCTCAGATAAACTGTAGCAACCACGGCTCGTCCGACGGCGATTTGATAAGTAGCGTCAGCTTTGTCGGTTGCTGTGCGAGTTTGAACTGCCGATCCGCCTCAGCGCAGCGCGACAAAGCGGTCAATTACATTTCGAGCAATACGGTCGACGAATGGATCCCTTTGCTCCAACGCGTGCGACCACTCGGTGCTGCCGCCATTGAACACCTCGCCACGACCGCGTATAAAAGTGACCATCATTCCGGCGCCCCGCATTTGACCTTGGCGCACGTAGTCGGGTAAATCGTCGCCCAAGCTAGAAATGTAAGAATATACCTCGGCCTCGGGAGCTCCGATCGGATAGCGCCCGCCAAAACGATCTTCTTCGCCACGTACCGCGGGGCACATGGCAAGGATCTCCAGTGTCTCTGGTGCGCCGTCCTCGAATGTTGGATACGGCAAGCCGCGCCGGAAGGTGTATTCCACGGAATCCACTTCGAAGGCGGCGAGACAAACAGGCGCGCCACCGATGAGATCGCCGTAGTAGAGGTCGGTCCCCCTAAATGCCCAATGTTCAGGCCGATAAACAGTGAATCCGCCGGATGATCGCGGAGTCGCCACACCATATCGATTGTAGATTCCTCCGAGTCCATTAAGTCCGGTCGTGGATGCGCCGGGGCGGCCCACCGACTTAGCTTCCCACATCGTCGTCGCAAGATGCGGTGTCTGCGTCGCCTGCGGGTCTACAAAGGGCAAACGATAACAATACTGCGTGCAGCCGTCCTCGCTGAGACGGACTTGCCATTGAAAGTTGGCCCCGAAGCGCGCGAGCCCGCCACCGCAATCGACAAAGGCGTCGACGACATCGCGCATGGCCCACGACCAGTACTCGTCGTGACCCACAATAACCACGCAGCTATATCCATCGAGACAATCAGGGTTGAAATGCAGATCGGTCTGGGTGAGGTAGTCGAACTCGTACCCCGCCTTCTCGGCCCACACCACAAATGACCGCTCATAAGTAGCCCAGAATGCATCGGCATGATGCCGGCTGTAACCGTGCAGACACGCCCACTCGTAGGCATCGTATCGTGGCGCCCACCCGATACCCGGCGTACCCGCATTGCATTCGCGCGGGGTACCTTTCGGCTTACGCAGGAAACCGCGCGCAATCGGTCGCTGCGTGGAGGCAAGCGGCGATCCCGGATCATTGCGAGGATCATTTCCCGTCCCACGGTAGTGATTCGCGCCGCCCCAGTCGTTGTAGGCAAGCAATGTACTGGTCGTGAGAACTAGGGCCATGCGCTTGCGATTGCCTGCTCGCGCCTTGACGACGAAAAAGTGCTCACGCTCCCAGATTTCACCCGACGGTTGCAAGGTGCGCGACATGATCAAGTAGAAGCCGGATGGCATATCCTCCGGCAAGGTCCACCTCAATCCCACCGGCCAATGACAGCCATTTGCATAAGCGTCGGCAGGAGTCTCCTGCCGTTCCGCATGCAGATTCTCGCGTTGGAAGACGGCTTTCGGCTTCGAGCCATCACGAATAATGCCGATCGAAAATTCAGTGGCGTTGCTATTGAAATGAAACTTCACTTCCTCGCCAGGGAAATAGGAAAAGCGATCCGTATAACACCATGCTTCGATGACGCCCGCGTGCTGAAAAGCAGTCTCCGATGGCCAGTCCTTTCGAGACCAGGCGAACGGCGGCGAAAGCTTCGGTGGATCATTGGATGGCGTCATGCGTGTACCTCGATTCGCCTTCGCACTGCAAGCAAGGCATCTTCGATCGGCCCCAACAAGGACTCGACGTGATACTTCCATCCGTGATGATGCGCATCCGTTCGCGAACTCATGAACGGCTGCCCTCCGCAAATCTTGCGTAGTGCTCCGGATGCCGGTAGCGCATGTAAAAGCTGGCACCGATGCCCAGACCAAACGCCAATGCACCGGTGCCAAGCAACAAGCGATCCACGAATGCTGTTCCACCAGTGAGAAATGAAACATTCGACAACGCCAGCGCCAAGATACTGGCAAGCACGCCAAACGCCGTCAGCGGCGCCATTGTCGAACTCCATAGCTTTTCCAGATGCCCGTGCCGGTGCATGTACAGAACAACTGCAGCCGAGCACAGCGTCCAGAGGAAGATGATTGCAATGAGACCGAGCGCGCTGCCCCACAACAATAGCCCCAGATATGGGTCCACACCGAGCACGACTGTCAAGACGATGAGGACAACCGCCAGCAGTGATTGCAGGAGGCCGGCTCGCCAGGGCGACTTGTGTTGGAGGTGTGTTACAGCGAGCCACTTGGGAAGCAATCGCTCGCGGCCAAGCGTGTATAAGTAGCGGTTGGCCACGTTGTGCAGCGCCAGGAGGGCTGCAAATGCGCTGCCAAGTAGCAGCACGTGCATCGCATCGACAATCAATGGCGGCGTATAGCGGATGAACAGGTTCACAATCAAGTTGGCTGGATCACGTTCTGCCGCGTACTCAATCGCGTCGGCGCCGTACGCGGCAACCACAACGGCAGTCATGAAGGAATAGAAGATGGCGATGAATCCGACCGCTATAAACGTCGCGCGGCGTACCGTACGTTGCCCGCCTCTCACTTCTTCGCTAAAAATCGTTGTCGACTCAAACCCCATGAATGCACCAAAGATGAGCGTATACATTGCCCCGTTGCTGGTTTGAAAGACGTTTGACGGGAGGAACGAGACTGTCGGGAAACCTTCGGGAACGCCGGCGTAGAGCACTGATCCAGCAAGTACGACGAGGATCAGTGTCTCCGCAATCAAGATGCAGCCAAGTACGCGAGCGCTGGTGTGAATGCCGTGGTAACCGAGCCAGCCGACGCACGCCACAGCGGCCAACGCACAGCCCCACCATGGAACGGCCAGACCCGAGTATCGTTCAACGGTTTCTGCAGCGTAAAGACCAAAGGCTCCATAAGTGCTGATTTGCAGCGCGTTGTAAGCAAGAACAGCTACGAGGGAGGCACCGGCACCAACGGGCTTGCCGAGACCCATCGCAATTACAGAATAAAAGGCTCCGGCGTTTCGCACGTATTGGTTCATAGTCATGAACCCAACCGCGAACAAAGTCATGACGCACCCGGCCAATATGAACGCCCCAGGGACTGCAGAACCGCCCTTCAAGAAATGCAACGGTGCAACGGCCACGATTAGAGTCAGGGGCGCAAGAGCCGCCAGGACGATGAAGACGAGCGAGCCCGTACCCATGGCGTTGCTCGCGAGGCTGTTGCCGTGGATCTGTCTCAACCGGGAGTCCTGCTTTGCAATCTGCGATCGACTTTTTACTATGTCCGAGAACATTGTGCACTTACGAGTGGCTACACGTACGCGGGCCGCGCTAGACCGAATGGATTGACAGGCATCTGCGTGAACGCTGACATCCCCCCATCTGACGCATCCAGCGTGCCTCTAGACTTGAGAGAAAGGCGTCCGGATACGCTGCCATCTGGAATCGTGCTTGGTCGAGACGTTTCTCATCTGAATTGAGTGGGTAATGTAGAGTGAACAAAAAGCGAGCCAGTCTATATCTCCTGCCGGCATTACTCGGCATGAGCATGCTGTCGAGTCCCGCGCCTGCCCAAGTGCGCGCGTTCGTGGGCGGCACGATAATCGATGGCAATGGTGGACAACCCGTGCCCAACGGGGTCCTCGTTGTCGACGGTAAGACTATCAAGGCGATCGGAGCCAGCAATAGAGTATCCGTGCCTTCGGACGCAGAGCGCTTCGATGTCAGTGGCAAATTTCTTATACCTGGACTCATGGACGCCAACGTCCACTTGATTCCGTGGCCGAGCTGGACCTACATCGAATTCCTGGCGCGATACGAAGACAAGTTCGATCTCATTGCTGAGGAGGGCGCGCAACTTGCCCTGAAAAACGGCGTCACGTCGGTCTTCGACTCAATGGGTGCCGCTGACGCTCTGATTTTGGCGCGTGACCGAATTGATCGTGGCGAAAGCGAAGGCGCGCGCATTTTCGTTGCGAGCAATATTGTGGGCTTTCGCGCGGTGTTCACGACCATGGAATCGATCAAGTCGGCCAGCAAGGCCTTCCAGGCTCGCATTAACAGCCGCTTCGAACTTAATGGCGGCCCGGATCTGACCCAGAAGAGCCCTGAGCAGATTTACGAGGAGATGCGCAAATACGCCGCGCAAGTCGATTTCGTCAAGTACGGCGCAACGGGTGACGGTGAGCAGGTCAACAGCGAGATCGGTCAGGGCAACATCCTGCGCTTCTCGCCGGAGCAGCAGCGCGCGCTCGTAAGGGCCGTGCACGACGCGGGTAAGATTTCGCAGACTCACCAGGGCTCGGCGGAGTCTCTCCATATCGCGGTCGAGGTAGGCAACGACATGGCCCAGCACTGCGCCCACACTGGCGAATCGCGCATATACGAAGCGACTATCCAGTTGATGATCGAGCGCCACTTTTATTGCGGCACGCAATGGGGGCCTCTCAACGAGGATGAGAAGCGCCAGGTGCGCGAGGGACGTTTCGCCAGCGGTGACTACGATCTCGAGAACTCGATTCGCCTCATCAAGGCCGGCGTGCCTCAGTTGCTTTCCACGGATTCCGGAACCATCGATCCGGACGTCGCTAAGGACTTTGGTCCGGAGGGTCCTTGGGGCGGGCTCGGCGGCCGCAATGCGGTTATTGGCGAAGCCCAGTTCATCAACATGCAGGCGATGCAGGATCGCGGAATGACGCCGATGATGATCCTGCAGGCCGCGACCAAGAACATCGCGGGTGCCTATAAGAAGCTCGATACGCTCGGCACGCTGGAGCCCGGCAAGTATGCCGATCTGCTAGTGCTGGACGCTGATCCGCTGGCAGACATTGCCAACATGCGCAAGATCTCCATGGTAGTCAAGGAAGGCAAGACCATCGACCGTGATTCACTGCCGCGGCGGCCGATTCTGACTTCGCAGGAGGCCATGAATCCGGGTCCGATTCGAAGGGAGTAACGACTCAGAACGCGCACCCTTGCATGGTCGCGGAGGGACACTCCCGATAGAAACATGAGTGCCCCAGATTCGCAGATTAGAGCGACGGAAGTGTTGCTCCGGCAGGTTCTTGCACTCGCGTCGCAGGGCAACGTCGCAGAGGCGCTTCGAGTAACCAACCGTGTTGCAGGAGACGATCTTCCTGCTTCGCTTATCGACGAGCCCGATATCAATATCGCCCGTCATGGCGTCGCGGATCGTGTGCGTAGCCTCCCCGGTCGACGACGGTCTGGAAGATCCGCAGGAGCCTCAGGTCGACGCCGTGACCCGGTCTAACCGTGCCTTCGGTTACCTGTGGTGGCGTGCGCCCCAGGAGTGCGCCGACGCGCGACCCAGGGTTTACGTGGACCGTGCTTGACGTTTACAGAGAAATCCCTATATCCGACGGCGGATCCTTTCGTCTACGGTTGGCAGCGGGCAACGAGAATTGTCGCAGATATTCGCCGGGGGGGTGCACTTGATGAGCGACAGAACCAAGACTAAGGCTAGTCGGACGACTTCGGACGCCGCGGGACCTGGAGAGGCCTCCCTACGCTGGATCACTGGCCGCAAGCAGGCCGTGCTACTGCTGGGGGCCGCGACCGCGAGTTCCGCCAGTCTCGCACAGACTATTGAAGAAGTTTTAGTCACGGCAACGAGGCGCGAAGCCGCAGTATCCGACATACCCTACAACATTTCAGTAGTGTCCGACGCCGCGCTCACCGAGAGTCGAATAAATGAGGTTGTGGATCTTGCACGGTACGTCGCTGGTCTGTCCTTCGTTGACACGGGCCCGGCAAACGCGGGCCGAAACAACACGTTCGCGCTCCGCGGAATTACCGGTGACGATACGACGAACAATGCGGGCTTTCCGGTCGCGACTGTCGCTCCGGTGTCGGTCTACATTGGAGAGACGCCGCTTTTCCTGCCGTTGCAAATAAAGGACATCGAGCGCGTAGAAGTGCTGCGCGGGCCGCAGGGCACGCTGTATGGCTCAGGTTCGCTGGCGGGCACTATCCGTTTCATTCCGAAGAATCCTGATCCATCCGCGTTTTCCGCCGAGATCACAGGAGATGTGGCGTCGGTCGCCAGCGGGTCCGACAACATGAACTGGGGCGTCTCGGGATTCATTAATGCTCCGATGGGTGAACGCGCCGCGCTGCGCATCTCCGGCGGCTACCAGCATTGGGGTGGATTCATCGATCTGTCGAATCTTGTCGCATTCGACGATCCCTCCACGGCCGTTAACAGCCCTATTGGTATTCCGACCGCCGCCGACCCCAACAACATCAACAGCGGCTTCGTGCTACGTCCCGAAAAGAAGGACGCCAACGATGCCGACATTTGGCACGTTCGCGCGGCGTTGGGCTGGGAAGTCAGTGATTCCCTTTCGTTGGTCTTCAGCTACTTCCATCAGGCAGATGAGGTCGACAATAAGCAGGCGGACTTCCGCGATTTCGAAGGCGGGATAATTGACCACCTCCCTGCGCCGATCAATCCATTTAGCCCCAATACTGCTGGGCCGATCGACTATCCAACGGGCGGAACTGTATTCCGGCCAAGTGGCAACTTCGATCTGCCCATCTACTTAGAGGAACCATCGAGCCGCGACACCGACCTCTTTAGCCTGGAACTCGACGCCGACCTCGGTTTTGCGAGCCTGGCCTCGTCGACTTCCTATTACGAGGACAACCAAAATCCCGTCATCGACGTTTCCGCGGGCATCGCGCAGGCCTTTGGCGCGTTCTATGGCTTCATTCCTCGGCTTGTGGACATAGACCTGACTCAGAATAATCTCAAGGGCTTCGCGCAAGAGCTGCGGCTGGTCTCCAAGTCTGGCAAGACCGTCGACTATGTGGTCGGCGCGTACTATCAGAATGTTAAGACCGATGATTCGACCATCCAGTACATTCCGGGTCAGACTTTTTACGACTCAATATCGGTCGGTTTCCATGCCAATCCCCAGCTCGGTGACATCAATTTCATCACACGCAACGCGAGTGACTTCGACGATTTCGCGCTGTTCGGTGAAGTTACTTGGCACATGACGGAGAATTGGCAGGCTACCGCGGGCGTGCGCGCGTTCTGGCAAGACTTTTCGGTGGAGACGTTCTCCCAGTTGCCGTACTGCGGAAGCTTCTGCGGGGACAACTCGCTTGGCGACACCGTCGTAAACGGCGAATCCTCTGTGGAGAATCAAATATTCAAGATCAATACTTCGTATCAGTTCGCCGACGACCAGACGATGGCGTATCTCACCGTTGCAGAAGGCTTTCGTAGAGGTGGCGCTAACGGCATTCCGCTGGCGGGCCCATTTGCTGCGAGCCCCGAGCTGCTGCTTTACGAGCCGGATGAAACGACAAACTATGAAATCGGTCTGAAGGGAAACCTGGGGGGGCAGGGCTATTCGGTCGCCGCG
>JANLWE010000007.1:0-2013 GCA_031364365.1 Gammaproteobacteria bacterium
CCGGCGGCCGCGTATGCGGAGCGCCATGTCGAAGCGTGATTTCTATCAGGTGCTGGGCGTGCCCCGAAACGCCACCGAGGATGCCATCACCAAGGCATACCGGCGCCTGGCGATGAAATATCACCCGGACCGCAATCCCGACGACAAGGAGGCCGAGGAGCGTTTCAAGGAAGCGAAGGAAGCCTACGAGATCCTGACTGACGCCCAGAAGCGGGCGGCCTACGATCAGTACGGCGCCGCAGGACTCGACGCCGCGCGCGGCGCGGGACAGGGATTCAGCCCGTCCGACGCCTTCGGGGACGTGTTCGGCGACATGTTCGGCGACATCTTCGGCGGCGGACGCCGGGCCGGCCGAAACGCGGTCTATCGCGGCGCGGACCTGCGTTACGAACTCGCCCTCGATCTGGAGCAGGCGGTGTTTGGCACCTCCACCGAAATCGATTTCCAGACGGTGAAGGAATGCACGGAATGCGGCGGCTCGGGCGCAGCCCGCGGGCATACGCCGATCGTTTGCGAGACCTGCAACGGCGCGGGCCAGGTGCGCATCAGCCAGGGAATCTTCGCGGTGCAGCAGACCTGCCCGCGGTGCAAGGGGCGGGGATCCATCATCAAGGACCCCTGCCCCAAGTGCGCGGGTCACGGGCGCATGCGGGCGAGCAAGCGTCTTGCGGTCAAGGTTCCGGCAGGCGTCGACAATGGCGATCGAATCCGGCTCGCCGGCGAAGGCGAAGCGGGCCGCAATGGCGGTCCGCCGGGCGACCTGTATGTCGAAATCGTCGTCCGCGAGCACCCAATCTTCGAGCGCGATCACGCGCATTTATCCTGCGAGGTGCCGGTCGGCTTCGTGACCGCAGTGCTCGGTGGCAGTATCGAGGTCCCGACACTCGAGGGTCAGGCGAACATCAAGATTCCGGCCGGTACGCAATCGGGCCGCGTCTTCCGATTGCGCGAGAAAGGTATCAAGCCGGTCCGCGGCGGCGCGACGGGCGATCTCTTCTGCCGCGTCGTGGTCGAGACCCCGGTCGACCTGAACGCGGAACAGAAAGACCTGCTCCGAAAGTTCGAAAAGTCGCTCGCCTCCGATGACAAGAGCCACAATCCCCGCCAGCGCTCGTGGCTCGAAGGCGTGCGGCAGTTCTTCGGAAAGATGGGCGAGTGACATGACGAATGTCGCGGTTCTTGGGATCAGTGGACGAATGGGGCGCTGCCTCGTCCGCGCAATCCGCGAGTCCCCGGACTTCGTGCTGTCGGGCGCGCTTGCGTCCCCGACCAGCGCGGCGCTCGGCCGCGATGCGGGTGAGGTCGCCCAGGCCGGCCCTGTCGCGGTCCAGGTCACGGCCAATCGCGACCAGGCCCTTGCCAATGCCGCGGTCGCGGTCGATTTCACGCTGCCGGACGCGCTCGGCGACAACCTGGTGGCTGTGATGCGCGTGGGCATTCCGCTGGTTGTGGGAATCACTGGTCTCGATGCCGCCCGCATGGCGGAGCTCCGCCGCGCAAGCGAGAAACTGGCTGTCCTCGTCGCGCCCAACATGTCGCTGGCCGCGAATCTTCTCTTTGGCCTGGCTGGCCGGTCCGCAGCCGCCTTGCCGGCCGACTACGACATCGAGATCCTCGAGACCCATCACCGCGACAAGGCCGACGCCCCATCCGGAACCGCACTGAAACTCGGCGAAATCGTTGCCGGCGCGCGCGGCAACGCGCTCTCGGACCGGGCGGTCTACGGCCGGCTCGGCAAGTCTTCCGGACGCGCGCCCGGCGCAATCGGATTCGCGAGCCAGCGGGCCGGCGACATCGTGGGCGTCCACCAGCTGCTTTTCGCCGGCAGCGGCGAGACCCTCGAAATCGTGCATCGCGTAACGGACCGGATGACTTTCGCCCACGGAGCGCTCGCCGCGGCGCGCTGGATTCTCGGACGGCCGCCAGGGCTTTACGGCATGTCCGACGTGCTCGGCATTTAAAGGGGACTCTAAAGGGGACGTTCACCTTTACCGCAAAGCGGTAAAGGTGAAC
>JANLWE010000029.1:0-13198 GCA_031364365.1 Gammaproteobacteria bacterium
AATCGACATTGATCGCCGCCGATGGCTTGGGCCGTGGCGCTGCCTCGACGAACACGCGGATCAGGCGCATGCCGCGTCCACTGCGCCTTGCGCGATGCCGGCGAGCCAGTCGATCTGCTCAGGCTCGATGACATAGGGTGGCATCAGGTAGATCACGTTGCCGATGGGCCGCAGCAGTGCGCCCTGTGCGAGCGCGTATTGATACGCACGCAATCCCCGGCGCTCCCGCCAGTCGTAGCGCTCGCCTGTCTGGCGGTCGCGCACGAACTCGATCGCCGCGATCATGCCGGTCTGGCGGACCTCGGCGACCTGCGGATGATCTGCCAGCGGGGCCGTCGCTTCGGTGAGACGGGCGGCAAGGACGCGATTGCGCGCGATCACGTCGTCGTCGCGAAAGATTCCGAGCGTCGCGAGCGCGGCGGCGCAGGCGAGGGGGTTGCCGGTGTAGCTGTGAGAGTGCAGAAAAGCCGTGAGTTTCGCGTAGTCGTCGTAGAAGGCCGCATACACCGGCTCGGTTGTGACGACGACGGACAATGGCAGGTAACCGCCGGTGAGCCCCTTCGAAAGGCAGATGAAATCCGGCCGGATGCCTGCCTGTTCGCAGGCGAACATCGTGCCCGTGCGACCGAACCCGACTGCAATCTCGTCCGCGATCAGGAGTACGCCGTGGCGGTCGCAGGCCTCGCGCAGCATTGCGAGGTAGGCGGGGTGGTACATGCGCATCGAGCCCGCGCACTGCACCAGCGGTTCGACGATCACGGCCGCGATCTCGTCCGCCTGCGCCGCGAGCGTTCGCTCCATCTCGGCGAACATCCGCCGGCTGTGTGCTTCCCAGTCCTCGCCTGGCTCGCGCAAGTGACAGTCGGGCGAGGGGACCGTGATGACGTCCATCAGGAGCGGCTGGTACACCTTCTTGTAGAGCTCCACGTCGCCGACCGCGAGCGCGCCGAGCGTCTCGCCGTGGTAGCTGTTCGAGAGCGTGACGAAGCGCCGCTTTTTCGGACGGCCGAGGTTCTGCCAGTAATGAAAGCTCATCTTGACGGCGACTTCGACGGCCGCGGAACCGTTGTCCGCGTAAAAGCAGCGCGTGAGACCCGCGGGCAGCAGCCGGACCAGCGCTTCCGACAACTCGAGGACGGGCGCATGCGTGAAGCCCGCGAGCAGGACGTGCTCGAGCCGTCCGAGCTGCTCGACGACCGCGGCGTTGATGCGCGGATTGGCATGGCCGAACAGGTTGACCCACCAGGAGCTGATGCCGTCGAGATAGCGCCGGCCCTCGAAATCCTGCAGCCATACGCCTTCGCCGTGCGCGATCGGAATGAGCGGCAGGCTCTCGTGGTCCCGCATCTGCGTGCAGGGGTGCCAGACGACCGCCAGGTCACGGGCCGCGATCGTGGCATTGAGGGAGGGCGCGTTCATCGAAAACCAGTTTATGCGATTGGAAGCGGCGAATCGCGCGGGCTAAGCTGTCGCGATGTCCGGATCTTCCATCGCGATGGGCCTCCTGTCGGGCGTGCGGCTCGCCGAATCGCCGAACTGCGATCCCCGGCCGGGGAACGCGAAGCCCGAACTCGTCGTCATCCACAGCATCAGCCTGCCGCCCGGCCGTTACGGCGGGCCCTGGATCGAGCAGCTGTTCACGAACACGCTACTGCCGGACGCCGATCCCTATTTCGCGACCATTCATCACCTGCGCGTCTCGTCCCATGTGCTGATTGCCCGCGACGGCGGCCTGACGCAATACGTGCCTTTTGGACTGCGTGCCTGGCACGCCGGAACCTCGCATTGGCGCGGCCGTGACGCATGCAACGATTTCTCGATCGGCATCGAGCTCGAAGGCGCGGACGACGAACCCTACGACGAACGCCAGTACCGTACGCTCGCCGGGCTCATCGCAGTGCTGCAGCAAAGCTACCCCTCACTCGCGGAGGGCTGGATCGCCGGCCACAGCGACATCGCGCCCGGACGCAAGACGGATCCCGGTCCGGCATTCGACTGGCGGAAGCTCGAGCAGGAGTTGCGCGCCCGGGGCGCCGCATTCCGGCGCGAGGTACTCGCCTGAAGCCGCTCGTGTTGCTGTCGGCACTTGTGGCGCTCGTCGCAAGCGGCGTTGCTGCAGCCTTGGCCGCATCGGCTCCGCCGGTGCGCGAGCGGATCGTGAGCGTCGCGCCGAATCTCACGGAGCTCCTGTTCGCGGCGGGCGCCGCGGACCAGGTGGTCGGGGTCAGCGAGTACAGCGATTACCCGGAGGCGGCGCGTTTCCTGCCGCGCATCGGTGACGCTTTCCGTCTGGACTACGAACGCATTGTCGCGCTCGCGCCGACGCTGGCAGTCGTGTGGGAATCCGGCACGCCCGCGGGCGTCAAGGAGCGTCTCGAGGACCTTGGCATCCGGGTGGTCGGCATCCCGACTCGAAAGCTCGACGACGTCGCAACAGGACTTCTGACGGTCGGCACGCTGGCACGCACCGATACGGTCGCGTCGACTGCGGCGACGGAATTCAGGCGGCGTATCCGCGAGCTCAGGACCCGGTATCGTGACCGGCCGAAGATCCGCGTGTTCGTCCAGATCGACGGCGCCCCGCTCTACACGGTTGGCGGCGCGCATCTCATCACCGAGATTGTCGAGCTCTGCGGCGGATCCAATGTCTTTGCGGACGCGACCGCGCTCGCTCTGCCGGTGGATCTCGAATCGGTGCTGGCGCGGGCGCCGCAGGTGATTCTTTCGCTCGACGATACGGATCCGGTGGAGTTCTGGGCCCGATTCGACAGGCTCGAGGCGGTCGCGCTCGGTAACGTCTATCGCGCACCGGCGGATGCGCTTGCCCGGCCGAGCCCGCGCATCGCGGATGGAGCGGCGGACGTCTGCGAGCGCCTCGACGAGGCGCGCGCGAAGGCAGCTTCGGCCCGCTTACCCTGAACCCGGCGCCGCCGCGCCGCGCCGCGCGTGCTGCCAGAGCACTTCGCTGCCGGTTTCGTGCCGCGCCAGCACGCGCGCGATCACGAACAGCAGGTCCGACAGCCGGTTCAGGTATTGCAGGGGTTCCGGCGCGACGCTCTCCGCGCGCGCGAGCGTCCAGGCGCGCCGCTCTGCGCGGCGGCAGATCGCGCGCGCCAGGTGACAGGCCGCGGCGGCGGTGCCGCCACCCGGCAGGATGAACTCCTTGAGCGGCGGCAGCCGGTCGTTGAACCGGTCGAGCGCCTGCTCGAGCGCGAGCACTTGCGGCGCCTCGATCGAGCGATGGCCGGGAATGCAGAGCTCGCCGCCGAGATCAAAGAGTTCGTGCTGGACACCGGTCAGCAGATCGCGGATGTCGTCCGGCAGGCTCGCGACCGCGAGCACGACGCCGATCGCGCTGTTGCATTCGTCGACGCAGCCGTAGGCCTCGACTCGCGGACTGTCCTTCGGAACGCGGTTGCCGTCGCCGAGACCGGTCGTGCCGTCGTCGCCCGTGCGCGTGTAGATCTTCGACAGGCGGTTCCCCACGGTGTCTCCTCAGCGGAAATCGTAGCGCAGCGCTGCGAACATGCTGCGGCCCATCGTATTGAATCCGCTCGCCAGCTCGTAGTCCTCGTCGAGCAGGTTCTCCATTCGCGCCAGCAAAGTAAAGCGGGGCCCCAGGGCGACCTTCGCGGAAAGATTGGCAAGCCAGTACGAGGGAAGCCGGGTCGGGGCCGGGAAGCCGAAATCGAGCCGATCGCCGGCATAAAGTAAGTCGATCGCGACTTCATGAGCGCCGAAACGACGCAGGACGCCCAGTGTGAAGTTCTCCTTCGCGCGGCGCAGCAGGCGCTGATCCGCGGTCAGGTCGCGCGGATCCTGGAGGGTGGCCGTGGCGTGTGCAGCCCAAGTCTCCCCATCGTAGTTCCAGGCGGCTTCGATCCCGTCAATGCGCGCCCGCTCGACATTGCGGTTCTCGCCCTCGAATGTGTTGAAGTCGAGCACGACGAAATCGATCAGCTCGTCGATCTCGTTGCGGAAGGCGGTGAACGAGATGGACTGGGTATCGTCGATCGTCTGGCGGTAGCCGATCTCGTAACTCAGCGATTCCTCCGGTTTCAGGTCCGGATTGCCGCCGAATCCGAAGAGATCGGTGGCGTCCGGCGCGCGGAATGCAGTGCCGGCGGAGACCGTGACGAGCGCCTCGCCAAACGCGTGGCCGTATTCCGCATTCCAGGTCGCATGGCCGCCGAAGATTTCGTGATTGGTATAGGCAGCCGCCATCAGCAGCTGGTGCGGACCGAAGCGGGCCTGGTCCTGGACGTAAATCTGGCTGGTCGTGGTATCGGCGCTGTAAGGCAGGTCGAAAGACTCGGCATCGGCGTCCTCGTCCTGCCACAGGATGCCCGCCGTCAGCGTGCTGCTCTCCGACAGCACCAGGTCGTTCTGCCAGTCGAGACTGGCGCGCCGCGTGTGCGCGAAATCCTGCATCTGGTTCTGGTCGAAATCGGACAGCTGGTTCTGGTCGACTTCATCCAGCGCGTAGCCGGCCATGAGCCGGGTGTCCCAGGACTCCGACGGCGCAAGACTCGCCGTGAGCGCCAGTGCGGAATTCTCGAAGTCCTGATCCAGCGGCGTACCAAACTGCGAATATTCAGTCGTGCCCGCCGCATGCCAGGCGCGCAGACCGAGTTCGACCGAGGAGAGTTCTGCGCGGCCCGCCGCGGTGAAAGACAGGTTGTCGTAACCGCGATCGATCGTCTCGGCGCTGCCCGCCGGAAAACCGTCACTCTCGAGCCAGGAACCCCCGAAGGACGCATCGCCGCGTTCGCCGCCGATGCCGGTGCTGAAGCTTGCGCTTCGAGTGTCGTAACGCCCGACGCCCGCCTGGACGCTGCTGCCATCCTCCGGGCCGCGGCGCGTGATGACATTGATGACGCCGCCGATCGCTTCCGAACCATAGAGTGTCGAGCGCGGGCCCTTGACGATCTCGATGCGCTCGACGAGCCCGGGCGCGATGTTCTGAATCGCCGCGTTGCCGATACTCGGATTGATCCGCAGGCCGTCCATGAGCACGAGCACGTGATTGGACTCGGTTCCGCGAATGAACAGGGAAGTCTGCTGACCGGGACCACCGAGACGCACCACTTCGACGCCCGGGATCATCCTGAGCGCGTCGCCGAGATCCGAGGCGGGCTGGCGCAACAGGTCTTCGCCCTGGATCAGTTCGACGCTCGCGAGAACGTCGTGGACGGGGGTTTCAATACGCGTCGCGCTGACGACGACGGGTTCGATCGCATGACCGACAGCGACAGCCGCAAGCAATGCCAATGTGTTCATCCGTGCTCCTCCCGAGCGGTGAATGGAAGTTCACCGGTCGCGACGGAGTCGGAAGGAGTGGGCGATTGGCCCGCACCCCTGTCGCCCGCCGCGACTGGCGCATGCTGACGGGCCGGTTTCCGGACTCACGGCGTGTCCCGGGGGACTTTCCGCATCGCCTTCCCACCGGGATACCGGCAGTGGCTGCAGGCTGGGCCTGCGTGATGCGGCTTGCGCCGTTTACCGTTGCGGGGGCAGTGCCGGAATGGCGAACGATTCGCGCACCGGCTTCCCGATTAGCCCGGACTCTCGCCCGGGGCACCTGTCAACGCGGCCAATGTAGGGAGACTGCCGTTGCGGGTCAAGTCAGTGTTTGACGATTTCGCACGGGCAACGCAGGCTCACCGGATGGCGAACTCAGGCAGACTCGAGGCGGCGATTGCGGCGGCGGCGGCCGCGGCGGAACTCATCCGGGCGAGCTATCGCGGCGTGTCGAATGTGCGCACGAAGCAGGACGGTTCGCCGGTCACCGACGCCGACGTGGCGGCCGAACAGGCGATTCGTTCAATCGTGCAGGGGCGTTTTCCCGAGGACGGTTTCTACGGCGAGGAGTCCCCCGCGGACCGGCTCGATGCGGAGCGGCTCTGGATCGTCGATCCGATCGACGGCACAAAATCTTTCGTACGCCGCTACCCGATGTTCTCGACCCAGATCGCGCTCATGCATCGCGGGCGGCTCGAGCTCGGCGTTTCCTGCGCGCCGGTTTACGGCGAAACCGCCTGGGCCGAACGCGGCGGCGGCGCCTGGCAGGACGGCGCGCCGCTTGCAGTGAGCCAGATCGCGACGCTCGAGGAAGCGACGCTGTCGACCGGCAATCTGCGCTCGCTCTCGAACGGTCCGCGCTGGGCCGCGCTCGGGCGGATGGTTTCGCGGCTGGACCGGATCCGCGGATACGGCGATTTCCTCCATTACCACCTGCTGGCGGCGGGGAAAATCGAGGCGGTGATCGAGTCGGACATCAACATCCTCGACATCGCGGCGCTCACGGTGATCGTGGAGGAAGCGGGCGGGCGGGTCACCGATCTCGAGGGCGCGCCGATCGGTCTCGGGTCGCGCAGCATCCTCGCGTCGAACGGCCGGCTGCACGAGACGATCCTCGCCGAGCTCGATACTCCGGCGATCAGGCGCTGACGAACACCCGCTGCCCACGCCAGGCGAGTTCGCCGACCGGCACCTCGTAGAGCGCCGACAGATTCGAGTCACTCAGGATCGTGGCCGCGTGACCGAACTCCCAGCGCCCGTCCCCAAATAGGAGCAGCACCCGGTCCGCCCAACGCGCTGCGAGCGTCGCGTCGTGCAGGGACGCGATGACGAGGCCGCCCGCATCGGCGCGGGCACGGAACAGCGCGAGGATCTCGTTGCGGTGACGCGGGTCGAGATGATTGGTCGGCTCGTCGAGCAGGCAGACGGCGGCATCCTGCGCGAGCAGTGTTGCGACATCGAGCCTGCGTCGTTCACCGCCGGACAGCGAATCGACGGCACGGTTGGCCAGGATCTCGAGCCCGACGGCGCCGAGCGCGGTGCGCGCGCAGGTGAGATCGGCGGCATCCTCCCACTGCCAGAACGGCAGGTGCGGATGCCGGCCGATGAGCGCGGTTTCGAATACGGTCGAGGGAAACGGCTCTTCGGTGACCTGGGGCAGGAGCGCGAGCCGGCGCGCACGCTCGCGTCCCGACCAGCCGCCGATGTCGCGACCTTCGAGCTGCACGACGCCGGACGCGGGCGGCCGCAATCCCGCGAGCGTGTGCAGCGTGAGCGTCTTGCCGACGCCATTCCGCCCCAGCACCGCGATGAATTCGCCGCCCCGCGCCTCGAGATCGAGTGCGCGCACGAGACAACGATCGAGGACCGAGACATCGACCGCGCGGCAGGCGAGCCGCGGCGCGCCGCTTCGGCTCAAGGCTGAAGCCGCTCGTGACGCCAGGGTTCGGCCTGGAATCGACCGCCGCCGGCTGGCGCGATGACGCGTGTCCAGCGCCCGCGGTCGTGCAGGCGGTGCTCGCCTTCAACCCAGAGTTCGACGACGGCCGCCCACAAACGGTAGCCGCCCCAATGGGGCGGCCGCGGCAGACGGAGCCCCGGTTCGGCGTCGTCTTCTGGCGCCACGACGGGATCCGGTGTGCCGTGGCGTTCCGCAGTTTCCCGCAAGCGCTCTAGCAGGGCATGGCGGGAAACGATCGGCGCACTTTGCTCGCTCGCGATCGCCGCGAGTCGGCTGCGCCAGGGTCGGCTTGAAAAGTAGTCGTCGCTTTCACTTCCAAGCGCGTGCACGACCGGTCCTTCGACTCGCAACTGCCGCCCGAGCGCATCCCACAGGAACACAACGGCCGCCCAGGGGTGGACGGCGAGCTCGCGGCCCTTGCGGGAAGCGTAGTTCGTGTAGAAAAGCAGGTAGCCCGGATCCGCGACGATCTCTTTGCACAACACGATCCGCGCCGAGGGTTTGCCGTCGGCGCCGGTCGTGGCGAGGCTCATGGCGTTCGGATTGCGCTGGACCTGTTCGTCCCAAGCCTGCCGGAACCAGGCGGACGCAAGCGGCATCGGATCGGCCGGCAGCGGATCCGGCAGCGTCTGAAATCTTGCGCGCATTCCGTTATGTTAGCGCGCCCGACGCCGGATTTCGTCAAATGCCGCCTTGATTAAGCCGCGATTCAGCTTGCCGGGCCGACACTGGCTCCACGCACCCCAAGGAGGAGCCATGAAAATCCATTCCACACTGACGGCCGCGGCGCTTGCGATGCTGCTCGCGAGCCCTGCGTTTGGCGATGATGACGGCGGCCGGCACGGCCGGGGTCACGATCGTGATGACCGTCACGATCGTCGCGATGATGACCGCCGTTACGACAATCACCGCGACGACCATTGGCGGCGTGACGGCTGGCGTGACGACCGGCACTGGCGATACGTTCCGCCAGTCCACTACCGCGCCGACTTCGGCTACCGTTCCGGGTACGAACTCGCCTGGCGCGACTGGACGCGATACGGACGTCACGACTACCGCTGGCGTCGCGCGCCGACCACCTGGTATCGCGCCGACTTCGGCTACCGCTCGGGCTACGAAGAGGGCTGGCGCGATGCGGCGCGCTACTACGGCGCCGGCTACCGCCCGCGCTACTGGGCGCAGGACCCGCGCGATGGCTGGTTCTTCAGCTTCGGGTTCGAAGGCTGAGGCCTCAATCGCCGGCCCGCTTGCGCCGACGCAGGCGGGCCGGTACACAGGACGATTGCCCCGGGGGATCGTCCGATGGAACTTGCGGAATTGCGCGACCGGCTGACACGGCTCGACGGCGAACTGCTCGCGCTGATCGCCGAACGCCAGCGGCTCTCCGAGGAGGTCGCCCGCGTCAAGCGCGCGACTGGCCACCCGACGCGCGATTTCCAGCGCGAGCGTGACGTGCTCATGAACGCGCGCTCCGCCGCGGAAAAACTCGGGCTGTCGCCCGCGCTCGCCGACAACCTGCTGCGCCTCCTGATCCGCAGCTCTCTCGCGACCCAGGAACAGGCGCAGGTGGCGGCGCAAGGGCAGGGCGCCGGCCGACGTGCGCTCGTGATCGGCGGCTGCGGCAAGATGGGCCGCTGGTTCGTCGAGTTCCTCGACTCGCAGGGATTCGCAGTTGAAGTCGCCGATCCCGCGGGCAGTTACGGATCGTATGCCCACCGCCTGGACTGGCAGTCCGACGAATTGTCGCATGACGTGATCGTCGTCGCGACGCCGCTCGGCATCACGGCGTCGATCCTCGAACAGCTCGCGCGTCACCGTCCGCCGGGTCTCGTATTCGACATAGGTTCGTTGAAAACGCCACTCCGCGCGGGACTTGCGGCGCTCCAGCAGGCGGGGGTCCGGGTGGCCTCGTTACATCCGATGTTCGGACCCGACACGGATCTGCTGTCGGGCCGCCACATCATTCACGTGGATGTCGGACGGCCCGATGCCGTGACCGATGCGCAGAATCTTTTCGCTTCGACGATGGTTGAGCAAGTTGTCACGACGCTCGACGATCACGATCGATTGATTGCGTACGTGTTGGGGTTGTCGCATGCGATCAACATTGCATTCTTCACGGCGCTCGCGGACAGCGGCGAGGCAGCGCCGCGGCTTGCGCGCCTCTCCAGCACGACCTTCGATGCCCAACTCGCGGTGGCGTCCCTGGTCGCCGGCGATAGCCCGGCGCTCTATTTCGAGATCCAGGCGCTCAACCAGTACGGTGGCGAGTCGCTTGCGTCCCTGGCCGAGGCGGTGGCGAGGCTACAGGCGCTCGTCGCGAACCAGGACGCTGCGGGGTTTGCGCGGCTGATGCGCCGGGGCCAGAGCTATCTGCAGGACCGTGCCGCCGCCCGCCAGACCTGATTTTCTCAAATGAGATTTATTCTCATTACCATATTATTGAGGCGTCCGTGAGTTACCCCATTCCCCCGCTGCGCCGCTCGGCGGCGGCCTCCGTTCTTGCAGGCCTTGCCTGCGCAGGCCCCGCCCTGACCTCCGGCGAGCCCCTGGTGGGCTATTCAGCCCGCAAGTACCCGCTGGTCGAACAGCACTTTCAGGAGTGCGGCCGCGAACGCATCGGCCTCCGCCAAGGCACGCAGCCTCTCGTTGGATTTCCGCGAGTCTAGGATCTTCCGCCGGCGGAAGGGTTGCGGCGCATCAGGTAGAGAAACAGCGGCACGCCGATGAGCGCTGTCAGCGCGCCGACCGGCAGCTGCCGCGGCGCCACGATCGTGCGGGCGAGGAGATCCGCGACGACGAGCAGGGCGCCGCCCGCGAGCGCCGCCGCCGGAATCACGACGCGGTGCGATGAGCCGACGAGAAGCCGGACGAGATGTGGCGTCACGAGCCCGACGAATCCGATGCTGCCGGCGGTCGTGACTGCAGCGGCAGTCAGCGCTGAAGCAGCAATGTAAATCGAAATGCGTAATCCTCGTACCGGCACGCCGAGGAGCCGTGCCTGTAAGTCGCCGCGGGCCAGCGCATCGAGCGGGCGCGCGCCCAGCAGGCAGACCGGAATCGCGACGAGCGCGAGCGCAAGCAGGAACCAGGGCGTGCGCACGTAACCGAAGTCACCGAGCAGCCAGAACAGCATGCCGCGGAGCCGCAGGTCGTCCGACAGCGACAGCAGGAGACTCACGACCGCGCCGCAGCCGGCCGCCACGACGACGCCGGTCAGCAGCAGTCGCGTCGTGGTCCAGCCGCCGGGTCCGTGCGCGACCGCGAAGACGAGGAGCATCGAGGCGAAGGCGCCGACGGCCGCGCCCGCATCGACCATGAAGCCCGCGAGCCCGGCGAGCATCATCCCGAGTGCGCCGACCGCGGCGCCGCCCGAGATGCCGAGCACGTACGGATCGGCGAGCGGATTGCGAAGCAGCGCCTGCATCAGGACGCCCGCGAGCGCGAGCACGGTACCCGCGCCGAAGGCCGCGAGCGCCCGCGGCAGCCGCAACTCCCAGACGATCGTGCGCATCAGCGGATCGCCGGCCACGAGCCGTTCCCAGGGCGCGTCGATGCCGGAACTCCCAAACGCGAGCGAGGCCGCGATCGCCGCGACCGACGCCAGCGCAAGCAGCAGAATCAGCGGCGCGGCGCGCATCCTCCCCATCCCGTCACTCTAGCCGATTAAAATCGGTGGCGATGGAACCCAGGACCGACTACATCGACGCCGACGGCTATCGTGCCAATGTCGGCATCGTCCTGATGAACGACGACCGCCAGGTCTTCATCGGCGGCCGCGCGGGTGCGCGCGGCTGGCAGTTTCCCCAGGGCGGCGTGCGGCGCGGCGAGCTTCCCGAGGAGGCCCTGTACCGGGAGCTCGCAGAAGAGGTCGGGCTCCGCCGCGGCCAGGTCGAGGAGGTCGCGCGCACGAAGAGCTGGATGCGCTATCGCCTGCCGCCGCAATTCGTGCGCCGCGACTCGAGCCCGCTCTGCATCGGTCAGAAGCAGCGATGGTTCCTGCTGCGGCTCGGCACGGAAGATTCGGCGCTGCGATTCGATTCAACCGAGCAACCACCGGAATTCGACCGCTGGCGCTGGGTCGACTGGTGGGACGCCGCGCGCGACGTCATCTACTTCAAGCGTCGCGTCTATTCGCGCGCGCTGCATGAGCTCGGCGCGCATGCGTTCCCGGAGGGATTGCCGGCGTATCCTGACTGGTGGCAGGAACGCATGGGTCCGGGCCGCCGCAGCGGTCCGGATCCGGACGCGTGATTCAGAAGGGCCGCGCGACCGCGAGCAGCACGATGCCGACCAGGAGTAGCGACGGCGCTTCATTGAACCAGCGGTACCAGCGCTCGCCGTGGACATTGCGGCCGGCGGTGAAGTCCCGCATCAGCCGGCCGATCCACACGTGGTATGCGACCAGCAGGACGACGAGCGCGAGCTTTGCTCTCATCCAGCCGGTCGCGAGCAGCGAGGGATTAATGATGAGAAGCCACAGCCCGAAAGCCGCCGTCAGCAGGCCGCCGATCGTCATGATCGCGAACAGGCGCCGCTCCATGATGCAGAAGCGCTCCTGGCCCGCGGTGTCGGCCGTCGAAGCGTGATATACGAAGAGCCGCGGCAGGTAGAACAGTCCCGCAAACCAGGTCACCATGAAGATGATGTGCCAGGCCTTGATCCAGGGCATTCGACCGCACTCCTGTTCCGGCGCCGATTCTAGCGACGGTTGCCGCCGTTGAGCGAGAAATCCGAAGTCCAGGGCCTGCGGCTGCGCATCGCACTGGTCGTGCTCGCGGCGCTCGCACTCGGCTACGGCGGATTCGAGCTCGGGCGCTCGAGCGCCGGGTACTTCGTCGTGAACTCGATGCTCGAGCGGCTCGAGCTCCGCAAGCGCAATCATGCGCTCGACGAAGAGAACAAGGCCTTGCGGCATCGCGCCGCAGTCGCCGAGGTCGGCCAGCAGGTTGACCGGCAGGCGCAGACGGATGCGCAGCAAATGATGAGCGAGTTGCAGGCGGAAACCGCGCGCCAGAAGCAGGAGCTCCAGTTCTACCGCGGCCTGGTCGCGCGGCAATTCGGCGCCGGGACGCTGCGCGTGCAGGAACTGCGGATCCGGCCGGAACAGGAGGAGCGCCGCTACCGTGTGCTCATCACGCTGGTCCAGGCGGCGACTCGCGACACGATCGCCAATGGCAGCGTGACCTTCTCCATCGAGGGGCAGGCTGGAAAGAAGGCGCAGACGCTTGCGCTTGCGGACATCGAGATCGACAAGCGCCGCCAGTTCCCATTCTCACTGCGATTCTTCCAGCAGATCGAGGTGCCGATCGAATTGCCCCTGGATTTCCGGCCCGAGCGCCTGCATGTCGAATACCGGCTGGGCCGCAACCCGGAGCCGTCGCGCCAGTCATTCGACTGGCGTGTCGCGGGCGAGGGCGATACGCCACAGCTTTGACCGGCCGACCACGCGGCCCTACCATCAATCGCGGTTTTTCTTTGTGTATTAGGGATTTATGACCGATGAGACGCTGAGTTCCGAGGGCCTGGTTTTCACGGATGCCGCCGCCCGCAAGGTCGGCGAGCTGATCCGCGAGGAAGGCAACCCGAAGCTCAAGCTGCGCGTGTTCGTCTCCGGCGGCGGCTGCTCCGGATTCCAGTACGGCTTCACGTTCGACGAGAAGATGGAAGAGGGCGACGCGGAGTTTCCGAACCAGGGTGTCTCGCTCCTGGTCGATCCGCTCTCGATCCAGTATCTCGCGGGCGCCGAGATCGACTATCGCGAGGATCTCGAAGGCGCGCAGTTCGTGATCCGCAATCCGAATGCGACCACGACCTGCGGCTGCGGGTCGTCCTTCTCGACCTGAATCGAAGGCGAGGTTCTAAAGGGGACGTTCACCTTTACCCGAAGGATAGAAGGTAAAGGTGTACGTCCCCGTTAGAACCTCGCCGTCGATT
>JANLWE010000070.1:0-3208 GCA_031364365.1 Gammaproteobacteria bacterium
CGAAATCGGTCGTCTGCGCCGATGCCGCAGCCGGGAGAGCCAGGCCGAGCAACAACCCCAGCACAGAGGAACCCCAGTAACTACAGCGAGTTACATTTGGCATCTGCGGTTCGCAGCCCCCAGCGGAAAAGTCAGATCGACTCGTGAATTGTCACACAGGCATATCCCGTATCCGGCCAAACGAGCCTGATTGTGTGACGTGAATCACACTTTTGGGGCGGTCGGTGGTCAGCCGAAAGGCCCACTGCCAGTGAGCGTCGGGCGTGCGGACTTGAAAGCGAACTCCGACTGCCGCGTGGAGCGTACTCCGGTCCGCAACCGTCGGGAAATCCGATCGGACAACGCTGCTCTTTGCAAAGAGTCCCGCGAAAGAGCGACTTTGTGAACGATCCGCGCGGTGCGTCAGCACATCCAGGGCGTCGACGGATTTCAGACTCGCAAGTGGCCTGCTTCAACGCCGGCACTCAATGCATTGGCCGTTGCCGCAGAGAAGCGCTCCGGGCGATAGGGCGCGAGGGCGTCGACCCGATCGCCGTCGATTATTTCGCGGGTTGCATAACGCCCCAGGATCGGAGCGAGCGTCACGCCGCTGTGCGTGACGCTGACGTAGACGTCGGGTGCTCCGGGGACCGGTCCGATAATCGGGCGATCATCGAGCGGCATCGGTCGGAAGCCGAGTGTCACGCGCTCAAGCCGTGCGTTTGCCGCAGCGGGCAACACGGCCGCGATCCGGGCAAGGATTCGGTTGCCATGCAGCTCGCGCAGCGCCTCGCTGGGGAAATCGCCGGGCGCAGCGCGGATTGCAGCGTGCTCAGGCCGGTCCGGCGGTGTGGGCGCATCGGTCCCGACGAGACTGCCGTCCGCCATCTGCTTGAAGCTCAGCTCCGAAGGGCCCTCGTGGACGATGCGCGTCAGCGCCGGCATCGGCGCGCTATGAGCGAGGATGCCAGGCGCGTGCCTCAGCCGGAGCTTGAAGCCTGCAAGCGCAAGCAGGGACGGCGTGTCCACGCCCGCGGCAACGACCAGCCGATCGAGCGGCACGCGACCACCCGCTGTCACCGCGGCCTTGAGGCGGCCACCTTGGAAATCCAGCGCCTGTACCTTGGCTGGGATGCGCAAGCTGGCTCCATGCGCGACTGCCCGCTCGAGGAAACGCCGGGTGACATACACCGGATCGAGGTGTCCATCGATCGACGAGAAGAGCGCTGCCGCAATCGAGCCCGGCCGAAGTTGCGGACTCAGGTACGCGATCTCGTCCGCGTCCAACCACTGCACCGGGAACGAGGAGCCGTCAAGATCCACGGCATTCGCGCGAACGACTGCGGCCTGGGCCTCATTGCTTGCCCAGTTCAGGTAGCCGCCCCAGACGATGCCGAGACCGAGTTGCCGGTCGTGGTTGTGATAGGTCGCCATGCTTGCGAGCCGGAGCGCGCGGTACTGTGGATCGGCGACGAAGGCATTGAGCCAGGCGAACGAGTTCCGCGTCGCGCCCATCGCGGCTCCGGACTTCTCGAACACCGTCACATGAGCGCCCGCCTCAGCCAGGTACATCGCGATCGCTGCACCAATGATGCCGCCACCGACGACGCCAACCCGGAGTGTCTGCGGTCGGGCATGGATCGCGGGTCCGAAAGCGGCGGTCGTGGTGCCCGCAAGGAGCGCGAGGAAGTCGCGACGCTTCATTGATAAATCGATCTGCCTGGCTCGATGACGTACATCACACCTGCCTCGTCGTGACAAGTGCGGAGAACGGGACCATGCGCCGGGCGCGCGCGTCCCAGAGCCGCAGTCGTGCTGAGTGCAGGCTGGTCCTGAGCGTCAAGCGTGGAGCCTGTTGGAGGCGCGGGTGCGAGTCGAAGCATTCGCGCAGCCGGTAGTTCGGAATCCGGGTCGCCATGTGATGCAGGTGGTGGTAGCCGATGTTGCCACTGAACCAGTGCAGAATCGCCGGCAGATCGTAATAGGAACTGCCCTCGACCGCCGAACGCTCGATATTCCAGACATCACTGCTCGCCCAGTAAGCGATCTCGAACTGGTGCTGTACGTAGAAGAGCCAGACGCCCGCTGCTCCCGCCACGAGAAACACTGGCAGGTGCACAAGCAGTACCGTCTGCCAGCCGAGCGTCAGCGAGAAAAGCACAAACACCAGCGCAAGCACGACATTGTTGAGCCAAACGCTGACCCATTCTTTCCTGAAGGAGCGCGGCAGGTCGAGCGGCAGGCGCTGCTTGAGGAAGAACTGGAGCATCGGCCCGAGGCCAAGCAGCACGGGCATGCTGCGGTAGAAACGATAACCCAGGCGACGCCACCAGGGCGCCGCCACATATTCGTTCACGCTGAGCGTCACGATGTCCCCAACTCCACGGCGGTCCAGATTGCCAGACGTCGCATGGTGGATCGCGTGAGTGCGTCGCCAATAGGAATACGGCATCAGCGTCACAACACCGAGCACGCGACCGACTGCGTCGTTCAGGCGCTGGCTGCTGAAAAACGAGCCATGGCCACAGTCGTGCTGAAGGATAAACAGCCGAACGTAAAGTCCAGCGACCGGAAGCGCCAGCAGCAGCACGACACCGTAGTTCCAGGCCAGTCTTACGGCTACAGCCATGGCACTCCAACCGACGATGAACAGCAGACCCGTTGTCAGCAGCTGGAACCCGGCGCGACGATCGTTGGCGCGGGCAAACGGCGTGATCAGTTGTCGCAACGGCGGCTCGGCGATCGCTAGACTGTAGGGCGCTGGCATCAGGCGGATAACGGCCGCTCGGCCAGGTAGATCTTCGTCGCCCAGCACCACCGGCTGCCTCGCTTCTCCACCCGGATGTTTCCTTCTCGGGCGAGCTCCTCGATGAGCGAGAAGTGTGCCATCAGTGTTTCGCTGAAGGGGTACCACTGTTCCTCGACCTGGGTCACAGCGGCAAACCGGGCGCGAGCCCGGTCCAGAATTCGGTCTTCGCGTGAGAGGGTCAATACCGGAAAAACAAACCGGCCACCCGGCGAAAGGTAATCGGGGGCCCGGTTCAGAATTTCGAGGATCCACCGCGCTCCGTCGCGCCCGGCGTCGCTGGGAACGCCCGGCGGGTACCATCCCGACAGCCGATCGAGCGGCTCCGCGACTCCCGCCACGTCGTCGACAATGAGATCGAATCGTTGCCCCGGCCACGGGTCGAAAGAGCTGCCGCGGCGGCAGTCGACCTGGACGCCGTTC
>JANLWE010000071.1:0-8823 GCA_031364365.1 Gammaproteobacteria bacterium
GTATCTCGCGGCCGTGCATGCCGAGGCGACGGCGCGTGGTTACGAGTTCGACCGCCGCAAGATCGGGCCGGTGCGGGCACTCACTCCGATCGCGGCGACCAGCGGGCAGATCGAATACGAACGGCGGCACCTGATGCGAAAGCTTGCCGTGCGGGATGCCGCACGCCATCGCCTGTGGCGCGGTACAAAGACCCTAAAATGCCATCCACTCTTTCGCCGTGTTCGCGGTCCGGTTGCGGCCTGGGAGCGGCCTGGGAGCGGCCTGGGAGCGGCCTGGGAGCGGCCATGAATATCGTCATCCGCCCGATGACGTCGAGCGACATTCCCTCGCTGCTCCGGCTGGTCGAGGAATACTGGATCTTCGAAGACATCGCGGGCTTCGACCCGGCGCGCATCACGGTTGAGCTCGAACGGCTCCTCGCCGACCCCGCGCTCGGCAGCATCTGGACCGCGCGATCTGGTGATGACGCCGCAGGTTATCTGCTTTCAGTCTATGTCTTCAGCCTCGAGCACCTCGGCCTGACGGCCGAGATCGACGAATTCTTCGTGCTGCCCTCGTTCCGCGGCCGCGATATCGGATCGCAGCTTCTGGGGAAGGCCGAAGCCGAATTCATGCGCCGCAAATGCACGAACGTCGCGCTCCAGCTTGGGCACGACAACGAGCGCGCACGGGCGTTTTACCGCAAGCACGGCTATGGCGAGCGCGCGGGCTTCGAATTGCTGGATAAGATGCTGCCGCGCGGTTAATTGGAAGCAAGGGGGGAAGAGCGATGGCAAAGGTAGCAACCCGGCCTGCCGAAACGCGGGATCTCGACGCGATCGCCGTCCTCTTCGACGCCTATCGGCAGTTCTACGAGAAACCCGCCGATCTCGCGCTCGCTCGCCGCTACATCATCGAACGCTTTCAGCGCAAAGAGTCCGTGCTCATCCTTGCCGAGGATGAAACCGGTGAGATTGTCGGCTTCACGCAGCTCTACCCCGCGTTCTGCTCGGTGCTCGCCGCGCGAACCTTCGTGCTTTACGACCTGTTTGTGGCGCCCGCCGCGCGTGGTACCGGCGCAGGCCGTGCCTTGATGGAAGCCGCCGAAGCGCATGGCCGGAAGGCCGGCGCCGCGCGTCTCGAGCTCAGCACCGCCAATACAAACAAGATCGGTCAGTCGCTCTACGAGTCCTGCGGCTGGGAGCGGGACAACGTTTTCTACGTTTACACGAAGACGTTGCGTGATTAGTCTGCTGCGGGGAGGAAAGCGCATGACGCGACAAGTATGGGCCGCACTCGCCTGGGCGCTCGCAGCTGGCCTGTGCCTGGGTTCCGCGCAGGCCTCCGATGACGCCGCCGCCGTCCAGCAGGCGATCAAGGACAACTACGCCGCCTACGGCGGTTTCGACGAAGCGAAGTACCGCGCGTCCTTGACGGAAGATTACATGCTGCTCGAGCACGGTGAGTTGATCGATCGCGAAGCCGATATCGCCAGCATGGCGAAGCCGGGCACCGGCTTCCGGCGCACCGACCACTTCGAGTTCCATTCCGTGACGATTGAGCGCGACCTGGCCTACGCCGTGTATGTGCTGCGGTCCGAGATCTACGACGACGTCAAGGGCGCCAGAAGCCGCGAATGGCTCGAAAGCGCGATTCTCCGCCGCGTGAAGGGCGACTGGAAGTTGGCATTGTTGCATTCCACACGCGTGTCCCACCCTTCGGGAGCGAAGGACATGAAGCAGTTCGCCACTCGCTATACGACGGCCTGGAATAACCATGATCCCGAAAGCGTCGCCGCATTCCACGCCGAGAACAGCTCGCTCAAGATCAACGACGGCGCACCCAATGTGGGTCGAGCCGCGATCACGGAGGCGGCGCGGTCATTCATGACCGATTTTCCGGACCTGAACATAGAGATGGATGGACTCGAATACGCGGGCGGAAAGTACCGCTATCGCTGGACATTGACCGGCACCAACACTGGCCCCGGCGGCAGCGGCCGAAAAGTGAAGATCAGCGGCTTCGAGGAGTGGACCATCGGCGCGGATGGCCTGATCACCGCTTCGCTAGGTCACTTCGACGCCGTGGACTATGACCGCCAGCTCGGCAAGACACCCTGAGCAAGGATTCAGCCACGGGTCGCGCAATCGCTGATCTCTATAGGCTCGCTTTTTTGCCTTCGCTGCAGGCCAAAGCCTACGACGGCTGAGAATGCAAACACAGAAACAGAAAGCCGAGGCTTTCCGCGCGCTGCATGCGCGCAAGCAGGCGTTCATCATTCCGAATCCCTGGGATGTCGGCACAGCGCGGATTCTCGCGCGGCTCGGCTTCGAGGCACTTGCGACCACGAGCGCGGGTTTTGCTTTCTCTTCGGGCGTGCAGGACAACCGGGTCGGCCGCGACGCGATGCTGGCGCACGTGGCGGAACTCGCGGCGGCGACCGATCTGCCGGTCAGCGCCGACCTTGAGAACGGCTTCGGTGACGATCCGAAAACCGTCGCGGAGACGATCCGGCTCGCGGCTGCTGCGGGCGTGTCCGGCGGCTCGATCGAGGACTCCATCGATCGTCCGGGCGAGAAAGTCTACGAGCTGAGCCATGCAGTGGACCGAGTTCGTGCGGCCGTTGACGCCGCGCGCGCTCTACCCTTCCCGTTCACGCTGACCGCGCGGGCGGAGAACTATCTGGTCGGCATTGCCGACCTGAAGGACACGATTCGCCGGCTTCAGGCCTACCAGGAAGCGGGTGCCGACGTACTCTACGCGCCTCGCATCACGACGCGCGAAGAAATCACGGCGATCGTCGGCTCAGTGGATCGGCCGGTGAATTTTCTGATGGCCTTGCAGGCTCAGCAATTCACGCTCGCCGAGCTGTCAGATATGGGCGTGCGGCGGGTCAGTGTCGGCAGCACCCTTTCGCTGGCCGCGCTCGGTGCCTTCCTCCGTGGCGCGCGCGAGATGAAAGAGCGCGGTACGTTCACCTACGCGAAGGATTCCGCCGGCTTCGGCGAGATCAGCGAACTACTGAAGCCCTGACCTCTCCTCTGCCCCGGGTGCTTGCATCGTGACAGCCATTGCCTTATATTCACCCATATGGGTGAATATAGAAATGTGCCCATGGACAGGGTGCTCGGTGCGGTCGCCGACTCGACCCGCCGGGCGATCCTCGCGCGGCTCGCCACGGGCCCTGCCCGGGTCACCGAGGTGGCCGCCGATTTTTCGATTTCCCTGAATTCCGTGTCGAAGCATGTCCGCAAGCTCGAGCGCGCAGGTCTCGTACGGCGCGCGGTACGCGGCCGCGACCACACGCTTTCACTCAATGCCGCCCCGCTCGCGAAAGCGGCGGCCTGGATCGCCCACTACCAGCGCTTCTGGGATGACCGGCTGGAAGCCCTCGACACATTCGTCACAGACAAGCGAAAACGCCCCAGGAAAAGGAAGCAGGCATGAACGAAGTCAATGTGCCGAAGGTCGTCGTGCGGCGGGAAATCGCCGCCCCCGCCCAGGAATTGTTCGATGCATGGCTCGATCCGGCGAGCCTTGCCATCTGGATGCGTCCAGGCGACACGCTGCGCTCGGCGATCAAGATTGACCCGCGCGTCGGCGGCAATTTCGAGATCGTCATGCATACGCCTGGCGGCGCGGTTCCGCATACCGGCACCTACAAGGAAATCGACCGGCCGAGGCGCCTGGTGTTTACCTGGAACTCGCCGTACGCGCTCAACATCGACTCTCTCGTCACCGTCGAGTTCCGGCCATCCCGCGGGGCGACCGAGATCGTGCTGACCCACGAGAAATTGCCGAGCGCGGATATGGCTGCGGCCCACACCAAGGGCTGGAGCGACATCCTCGATGTCGTTGTGAAGAGCTATAGCGAACTGCGTTCGACGGCCTGAGTGTCCCGCGCCACCGCCTCTGCGAGCGCTTTGATCGACGGCGCGATGCTGACTTCGTAAGGCTTTTGCTGATCGAGCGAGCGTAGCGCGGCCGACAGCCCCGCGAGTTCGCGCCCCGCCCAGTCGCGGCTCTCCGCAAGCGTCGGAGACGTGCCGACCCGGCGACCATTTCGCATCACCGGCACCAACAGTCGTTCGCCTTTCACCGGATCGCCTTCGAGCACGACTTCGTCGCGGCGCAGCTTTCCCGCGCCATCCCGGTGACGCTCCACCTGCTTGCGCCCCGGCCAGGTTTCCTTGCCTGTCGAGAGCTTGCGGGTTGCGCGACCCGCGTACTCCTGCAGCTTGTAGGCACAGTCGAGTACGGGCTCGTCCACGGAAGTGTCGAGATTCGTGCCGACGCCGAAGCCGTCCACCGGCGCGCCCGCAGTGATCAGGGCCGCAATCGAATTTTCATCGAGCCCGCCGCTCACGAAGATCTTCGTCTCCCGGCAGCCGTCGTCGTCGAGGATCTGCCGCACGCCGCGGCTCAGTTCATCGAGATTGCCGCTGTCGATGCGCACGGAACCGATCCGGACACCTGCCGGCCGCAACTCCTGCGCAAGCGCCACGACCTTCCGCGCGCCGCCGAGCGTGTCGTAGGTGTCAATCAGGAGCGTGTTGTTCTCGCGGAAGCACTCGACGAAGTGACGGAAGGCCTCCGCTTCGCTCCTGTGCGCCTGGATGAAGGAATGCGCCATCGTGCCGTAGAGCGGAATGCCGAAGCGCCGCCCGCCCTCGACCGTCGCCGTGCCGGTAAATCCCGCGAGATAATTCGCGCGTGCGGCAAAGATGCCTGCCTCCGCCCCGTGGGCGCGGCGCAGCCCGAAATCCACCAACATGCGATCGCCCGCCGCCAACACGCAGCGCGCGGCCTTGCTCGCGATCAGCGTCTGGAAGTGCAGCAGGTTGATCAGTCGCGTCTCGACGAGTTGCGCTTCCGGCAGCCTGGCCGTCACACGCACGACCGGCTCATTCGCGAACAACGCCGTGCCTTCGGGCAGCGCGTCGATGTCGCCGGTGAACCGCAGCTTTGCCAGCCGTTGCAAAAAGGCCTTGTCGAACCGGCCTGTCGAGGCGAGCCACTCGAGATCCGCCTCGTCGAATCGCAGGTTCTCCAGATACTCGAGCAGTTGCCCGAGGCCGGCCGCGACGAGAAAGTTGCGGTTATCCGGCATGCGGCGGACGTAGAACTCGAAGACCGCCGTGTCTTCCATGCCGCGCGCGGTGTACGCCGCCAGCATTGTGAGCTGGTAGAGATCCGTCAGCAGCGCATCACCGGCCGCGCGAGGTTCGCTCATTCGGGAATTATCAGCCGGTTACCGTCGGGCTGGCGATGAGATGCGCGCCCTGTTGCAGCATTTCCTCGAGGGCACGGCGGCCGTCGCCGGCCTCGACCTCGACGGCGCGCACGGCATCGCCGAGCAGTTCTACTTCGAAACCGTGTTTTCTCGCATCCAGCACCGTGGCCCGAACGCAGTAATCGGTCGCGAGGCCGCCGACGAAGACGCGGCGCACACGGCCTGCGGTCAACTGCGCCGCCAGCGTCGTCCCCTGGAATGCCGAATACGCATCGACCTCGGCGGTCGTTGCCTTGGAGATCACGGCCGCATCCTCCAATAGCCGGAGTTTCGACGCGAACGCCGCACCGTCCGATTTGGCGATGCAATGCGGTGGCCAAGGCCCGCCTTGCGCCTTGAACGAGCAGTGGTTCGGTGGATGCCAGTCGCGCGAGTAGTACACGGGAAGCCGCGCCCGCTCGAAGGCTTCAATCGCGCGGTTGAGGGGTTCGATCACGTCGTCGCCCGCAGGCACGGCCAGCGCGCCGCCTGGCAGGAAATCGTTTTGGACATCGACGACAATCAGCGCGTCTCCGACAGCGATCGCAGCCCGATTCGGGTTAATTTTCACGGCCATGAACTCGTCAAGGTTTATATCATGCAGATCAAGTTTGCGAGTGTCATGGTTGATGATCAGGCCAAGGCGCTCAAGTTCTACACCGACGTATTGGGCTTCATGAAACACGCGGACCTTCCCTTTGGGGAGTTCCGCTGGCTGACCGTAATCGCGCCGCAGGGCATCGTCGGCGCCGAACTGGTGCTCGAACCGATAAGTTTTCCGCCGTCAAAGGCCTACCAAAAGGCGCTTTTCGACGCCGGCATCCCGGCCACCGCCTTTACCACGACCAACATCCAGGGCGATTTCGAGCGCCTCGGCAAGCGCGGCGTCAAATTTCACGGCGAACCGCAGGTCATGGGCCCGATCGCCGCGGTCCGGTTCGAGGACACCTGCGGGAACCTGATCAACCTCGTTCAGCCGCTCGACTGAGTGAAGCGGGGTCGCGCGCGGCCGCGCGCGAGTAAGATGCTCGAATCATGAGTACGCAGGCGGGCCGGCCAGGCGCCGGTGATTTTGATTTCTTCATTGGCCGATGGCGGGTTCACCACCGTCGCCTGAACGAGCGGCTGGCCAGTTGCACCGATTGGACCGAGTTCGAAGGCACCTGCCAGGCGCAGAAGATCCTGGGCGGCCTTGGCAATATGGATGACAATTTTCTTGACCTCCCGAGCGGCGCCTATCGCGCCCTGACGCTTCGCACCTACAACCCGGAAACCCGGCAATGGTCGATTTGGTGGCTCGACGGCCGCCATCCCGGGTCGTTCGACAAGCCCGTCGTTGGCGCATTCGAGAGTAGCGTCGGAGCGTTTTACACCGACGATGAATACAAGGGCCGGCCGATCCGGATCCGTTTCCTCTGGTCGATGCCCGCAAAAGACAGCCCGCAATGGGAGCAGGCGTTTTCCGCGGACGGCGGGGGGAACTGGGAGACGAACTGGATCATGACATTCACGCGGGATGCGACATGAGCGACATCAACTGGGGGCGGCTGATTCTCGGCGCGCTGATCGTGGCCACCATCTGCTTCGTGAGCGACGGATTCCTGCACCAGCGGCTGATCAATGAGCAATGGGACGCGCTCGTCGCGACGCTCGGCGCCAACGTCAAGGAACACGCCGGCTGGAGCATGATTTATTTCGTGGTCTTCGAGCTGGGGCGCGGATTCCTGACGATGTTTGTTTACGTGTTGCTGCGTCCGCGCCTGGATCCGGGCGTGAGAACGGCGGCCTGGGCTGGCCTCGTCGCCTGGGTTGCGTACTCGTTCACCGGGCCCGCGCAGTTCATCCCGCTTGGTTTCTTCAGCGACGAACTGTGGATTGCGGCGGGGGCCTATCAACTGGTTGCTTCGATCATCGCGGCAATTGCGGGTGCGGCGGTTTACAAGCAATGAGCAAAGGAAAGCATGGCCAATAAATCCTGGTTCTCACGCTTTGCCAAGAAAACCTCACAGCTGAGCGGCCACCCCGGGACTTTTGCGCTGGCGGGCGGCACGATCCTCGTCTGGGCGATCACAGGCCCGATATTCGGATTCAGCGAGACCTGGCAACTCGTCATCAACACCAGCACGACCATCATCACGTTCCTGATGGTGTTCCTGATCCAGAACACGCAGAACCGTGACACTTTGGCGATTCAGATCAAGCTCGACGAATTGATTCGTGTCACCAGAGGGCACAATGCCTTGATGGATCTCGAGGAGCTGGATCAAGCGGGGCTCGACGAGTTTCGCGTCAAGTATGCGAAGCTGGCTGCCGCGGCACGGAAGAGGATGGATCGCGGGCTGGATGATACCGACAGTCCCGAGACAGAATGATCGGGGCGTACAACCGGACGATTTTCGGCACGCCGATCTGGAGTTTTTTTCTACCAATCGCCGGCTGCGCCATTCTGGCTGCGGTCTGGGACCGGCCGCTCGGCTGGGCCCTTCTCACATTTGTTGTTGTCACCCTGATCGCTGCGGTTTTTACTGCAGTACACCACGCCGAGGTTATTGCACTTCGCGTCGGTGAGCCTTTCGGTACGTTGGTTCTCGCCCTCGCCGTCACCGCAATCGAAGCATCGCTGATCGTTGCGCTCATGCTCTCCGGCGGCGAAGCCGCGAGTGCGCTCGCCCGCGATACGGTATTTGCGACCGTGATGATCATCTGCAATGGCGTCGTCGGCCTTTGCCTGCTGCTGGGGGCTCTGCGTCATCACGTGCTGGCGTTCCGGGTCGAGGGAACCAGCCCCGTGTTGTCGGTATTGGCAACGCTCACCACCCTGACACTTGTATTACCCTCGTTCACGACCACGACCCCGGGGCCGACCCTGGCTCCTGCGCAACTCGTCTTTGCCGGCGTCGTATCTCTGGCCCTATACGGCGTTTTTATCTTCGTGCAGACCGTGCGGCATCGGGAGTATTTTCTGCCCATCGAAGCCGAGTCTGGGGATCCACGCACAGACATGCCTTCGGTGCCGGTCACACTCACGAGCTTTGCGTTGCTGATGATTGCACTCGTCTCTGTCATCGGGCTCGCCAAGAGTCTCGCTCCGAGCATCGAAGCCGTCGTCCTGTCAGTATCTGTCCCGCATGCGGTGGTCGGCATCGCCATCGCGCTCATGGTCCTGCTGCCGGAAACGCTGGCTGCGGCGCGGGCGGCGCTCCGGAATCGCATGCAGACCAGTTTCAACCTGGCGCTTGGCTCGGCACTCGCGACGATTGGCCTCACGATCCCTGTCGTCGTGGCCACTTCACTGTTTCTAGGCCTCAAGCTGGATCTCGGTTTGTCAAGAATGAACATTGCATTGTTGGCGCTGACCCTGCTGATCTCGGCGATGACGCTGTCGCGCGGCCGAGCCACGGTGCTGCAAGGCGCCGTACACTTGGTTCTGTTCGTTGTTTTTCTATTCCTGGCGATCGTGCCCTAGGATCCTAAAATGACCGTATCTCGACGTGAATTGCTGCGGAACGCGGGCGCCGTCGCTGCGCTGCCCCTCTTTGCCAGTCGCGCAATGGCCGCGATTTCGCAGCAA
>JANLWE010000072.1:0-15167 GCA_031364365.1 Gammaproteobacteria bacterium
GGTCAAAGTGATTGCCGAGAGCGCATGGTTCGCTGCGCGCCCCTCGGGCACGGAGAACATCTACAAGATCTATGCGGAAAGCTTTCGCGGGCAGGATCATTTGCGCCTCGTCCTTGATGAGGCGCAGACAATCGTCAACGATGTTCGTGCGCCCGATTGAACACCGTGGGCAACAAGAAACCAGCCATCGAAGCCGAACTTGAAAAGCTCCAGCGCCAGACATTCGAATATTTTTTGCACGAAACGAATCCCGCCAATGGGCTGGTGATCGACAAGACCGCGCAGAATTGGCCGGCGAGTATTGCCGCTACCGGCCTTGCACTGGCCTGCTACCCGGTAAGTGTCGAACGCGGATTCATGACCCGGGCTGCGGCGGTGGAGCGAACACTGGCGACGCTGCGATTCTTCTGGAACAGCCCGCAAGGACCCGAGCCCGACGCAACCGGCTACCGGGGTTTTTATTACCATTTCCTAGACATGCAGACCGGGCGACGCGCCTGGCAATGCGAATTGTCGACGGTAGACAGCGCTTTTCTGCTCGCTGGCGCGTTGACCACCGGGATCTATTTTGGCGCCGATACTGCAGACGAGCATGAGATCCGCACACTCGCCGACGCCCTCTATCGCCGCGCCGATTGGCAATGGGCGCAAAACCAGGGTGCGACAGTGACGCATGGCTGGAAGCCGGAAGTTGGCTTCCTCAAATACCGGTGGGAAGGCTACGACGAGGCGCTGCTGCTGTATGTTCTCGGCCTGGGCTCGCCGACTCATCCGCTGCCCGAGCAGAGCTACACGGCGTGGGCCTCCACTTACCGATGGGAGCATTGTTACGGGCAGGAATATCTGTACGCCGGGCCGCTATTCACCCATCAACTCTCGCATGCCTGGATTGACTTTCGCGGCATTCAGGACGCTTTCATGCGTGACAAGGGCATCGATTATTTCGAGAACAGCCGCCGTGCCAGTTATGTGCAGCAACAGTATGCGATCGACAACCCGCTCAAGTTCAATGGCTATGGCAGCCATTGCTGGGGAATAACTGCAAGCGAGGGCCCGGGTCCGGACACCACCAAGATAAGCGGCATCGAGCGGCAATTTTTCGATTACCTCGCGCGCGGCGTGCCATACGGGCCCGACGACGGTACGCTCGCACCGTGGGCATTGGTCGCGTCGCTTCCCTTCGCACCCGAGATCGTGTTGCCCGCGCTCGACTATTGCATTCACCAGGCCAAGTTGACCGAGTTCAACCGCTACGGCTTCAAAGCATCGTTCAACCCCTCCCACCCGGGGGAGCCCGGCAATTCTTATGGTTGGTGGGTCTCACCGTGGCACTAAGGGCTCAACCAGGGACCGATCATTTTGATGATCGAGAACTATCGTACCGGCTTGCTGTGGCGATTGATGCAAAACTGCCCATACCTTGTGAGCGGCTTGCGGCGAGCGGGGTTTGACGGGGGTTGGCTGTGAGTAGACTGCCTTTTGAAGGTCACGCCTGGGGGGCACAATGAAAACGAGCGTTATTGAAGTGCGCGGCATGCTGTCAGCATTGAGCGCGCGCGGAGTGGAAAGGCGGATTGGCAAGGTGCCGGGTGTCGAAAGCGTTACGGTGAATTACGCTGCGGGAAGCGCCACAGTGCGCTACGACGAAACCCGACTCGAGATCGCCGATATCAAGGCGGCCGTGCGCAAATGCGGATATCACTGTGCGGGCGAATCCCTATCCAAGCATGTAGGCGTACACAAGCCCGCTCACGAGCGTGCTGTAGCGCCAACGCCAGAAGCGGCGCCGGTCCCGGCTTCGACCCCCGTGGCCGTTGCACCGAAAGTTGCCCCGCTTTCGCCCGCCGCCGCACCCACTCCCGCAGGCAAGGGTCACGAGGGCCACGCAACGCCGGGCGCGAAGCCCGCCATGTCATCGGAGATGGCGCATGAGATGGGCCATGGCGGCAAGGACCTGCCGGCCATGGTCCGCGATATGCGCAACCGTTTCTGGATTTGCCTGATCTTCACCATACCGATTTTTCTCTACGCACCGATGGGAGGGATGTTCGAGCCGCCGGCGCCGCCATTCGGGCTGGAACTCAACCTGTGGCTGTTCTTCCTGGCAAGCGCCGCGATTCTCTACCCGGGTTGGCCGTTTGTTGTTTCCGCCTGGCGCGCGCTCAGGACCGGCAGCCTGAGCATGGCAGTGCTGGTCGTGTTGAGCGTCGGCACCGGGTATCTCTTCAGTGTCGGCGCCACTTTCCTCTTCAAGGAGGGCGGGCAGTTCTTCGAGGCCGCAGCCGTCCTGCTGGTTTTCATCCTGCTCGGCCATTGGCTGGAAATGCGGGCGCGTGCAGGTGCTTCGTCCGCCATTAGGGCGCTGATGGATCTCACGCCGACCAAGGCCAACGTCATCCGCAACGGCGCCGAGACCGAAGTACCCACCGCCGAAGTGCTGGCGGGAGAGATCGTCGTCATCCGTCCGGGCAACAAGATACCGGTCGACGGCGTCGTCGAGACCGGCGAATCGCTTGTCGACGAATCGATGCTGACGGGCGAGTCGATGCCGGTCCAGAAGGGGCCGGGCGCCACCGTGATCGGCGCGACCATCAACAAGAGCGGCAGCTTTCGCTACAAGGCGACAAAGGTCGGGGCCGATTCTGCGCTGGCGCAGATTGTGCAACTGGTGCAGGAGGCGCAGAACTCGAAGGCGCCGGCACAACTGCTGGCTGATAAAGCTGCGCAATGGCTGGTGATCGCCGCCATCGTCATCGGGCTTTCGACCTTCGCGGTCTGGTTCTGGTGGATTGGCGAATCCCTGCTGTTCGCGGTGACGTTGACCATCACGGTCTTCGTGATCGCCTGCCCTGATGCGCTGGGATTAGCGACGCCGATGGCCGTGATGGTGAGTACCGGCCTGGGGGCCGTGAACGGCATTCTGTTCAAGAACGCCTCGGCGCTTGAAGAAGCTACCAAACTCAACGTCATTATCTTCGACAAGACTGGCACGCTCACCGTCGGCCAGCCGGAGGTAGTGGAGATGGTGATGGCGGACGGCGTCACCGAGGACGTTCTGCTGAGCGCCGCCGCCGCCGTCGAGCAGGGCTCCGATCATCCGCTGGCCCAAGCCATCGTACGTCGTGCGGCCAAGCTCGCCATCGTGGCGCCGACGGGCTTCGAGAGTCTCGACGGCATGGGCGCGCGCGCTGAAACCGCTGGCGGTACGGTGTACCTGGGCAACCGTCTGCTGATGGATACGCAAAAGATCGCGCTCGGTCGCCTAGAGGCCGAAGCCACCCGCCTGCAGGGGGACGGCCGCACCGTAGTCCATGTGTCTCAGGCCGCTCGCGTGATCGGCCTCATCGCCATCGCCGATGCAATCAGGCCGACGTCCAAGCCAGCGGTGGCGAAGCTGCGCGAACGTGGCATCGAAGTGGTGATGCTGACCGGCGACAACGCGGCCACGGCCAAGCGCATCGCCGCGGATCTCGGCATCGACAGCGTGTTGGCCGACGTGCTGCCGGGTCAAAAGGCCGAGAAGGTGAAGGAACTGCAGGCCGCGGGGAAGAAAGTCGGGATGGTGGGCGATGGCGTCAACGACGCGCCGGCGCTGACCCAGGCCAACGTCGGGTTTGCCATTGGCGCCGGCACCGACGTTGCGATGGAAAGCGCCGATGTCGTGCTGATGAAGAGCGACCCGTATGACATCGTCGCCGCGATCGAGCTGTCGCGCGCCACGGTGCGGAAGATGCACCAGAATCTATGGTGGGCGGTGGGCTACAACGTGGTCGCGTTCCCGCTCGCGGCAGGCGTTTTGTACCCGTTCGTGCTGAGCCCGGAGGTCGCAGCGCTGTCGATGTCGGGCAGCACCCTGATCGTGGCGATCAATGCGCTGATGCTGAAGCGCACCAAGCTGGCAGGCATTCGTCAGCCTGGCAAGATAGCGGCAGCCCCGCAACTGGATATGGCGCGGGCTTGATGGAAGCAGCGGGCATGGCCGGTGATCGCTACCCGCTTCATCACCGCAGCGAGGTCGCTGTCGACGCCGATGCGCACAGCCTCTTTGCGCATCTGGACGACCACCGCCGGCTGGCCGGCCACATGGAGAAGCCCTCGTTGATGATGGCCGGCGCCACCATGCGAGTCGACACCGACGCGCTGCGAGGACAGGCCGTCGGCTCGCTAATCCGCGTCACCGGATGTGTTCTTGGCGTGAATCTGGTGGTCGAGGAAGTGGTCACCGAACGAGTTCCTCCATTGCGCAAGACCTGGGAGACCCGCGGCGAGCCGCGACTGCTGGTGATCGGCTCTTATCGCATGGGCTTCACCATCTCCCCCGAGGGGGATCGCTCGCGTCTGGTGGTGTTCATCGACTACCAGCTTCCGCCACGCGGCGTCGCCCATGCGCTCGCACTGCTTTTCGGCAGGTTCTACGCAGCATGGTGCACTCGGCGCATGGCCAACGATGCGTTGGCGGCGTCTGCGGATACACCGCAGCATTGAACGACAAGGAGTTATCGAGAGACTTGGCCGGAGCCGCCATGGCCGCGCTTATGCTCGCCGTCTTTACAGTGTCGGTCGGCTATGGCGTCGTGCTTCCGCTTCTGCCCTACCTGATCGAGCGGCTTGTGGGGGCGGGAGTCGAGGCTGCACAGGTTTCCCGGCACACGGGGCTGCTGACCGCGGTCTACGCCCTCTCGCTCTTTCTGTTTGCTCCCCTGTGGGGTTGACTATCGGATCGACGCGGCCCGCGCCGCGTGTTGCTGGTTGGGCTACTCGGCTTCGCCGTAATCATGCTGGTCTTCTCGTTCGTCGAGAGTCTCGCGGCGGTTTACACCGGACGCTTCCTGGGCGGCGTGTTCGCCGCTGCCGTGACGCCAGTGGCAGCGGCTGTGGTCGGCAACTTCACCACGACCGAGCAGGAGCGTGCCCGTCGCCTTGCGTTCGTCAGTATGGCCGGCATTGCCGGCTTTCTGCTCGGACCGATGCTGGGTGTGTTCATTACTCGATTTGCAGCGGATTTCTTCACCCTCGCAATGTCGGCCGGATCGGTCGCGATTCCGCTCGCGGCAACTGCATTGCTCGCCTTTCTCGTAGCTGCCGCAGTCGCGTATGCCGTGCCTGGCGGCGCGGGCCACGATCGGTCACCGAAGACTACGGGCGCCTCAGTCGGTATGAGTGCATGGCTCGTGCCGAAGCTGCTCATCCTCACCTTTATTGCCTCGGCCGGCGTCGGGGTCTTCGAGGTCGGGCTTGCGCTGCGCGGCAGGCAGGAACTCGGTTTGACCCCGTACCAGATCGCGCTGATGTTCACCGAATGCAGCTTGGTCATGTTTGCGATGCAGGCAATCATCTTCTCGCCCTGGTTCAAAGCGGACACGACCCGCTGGCTCATCGCGCCCGCGCTCGCCGTGCTGGCAGCCGGGTTAATCCTCGTACCGCGGGCGTCTAATTTCACGTTGATGCTGGTCGTCATCGGTGCGGTCGCGGCCAGCGCCGGCATCCTCTCGCCGATTCTCACCTACTGGATCTCGGCCAAGGCCGGGAGCGCGCAAGGTTGGCAACTCGGCAAGCAAACCGCAGCCGCCAGCCTTGGCGTAACCGCGGGCTCGGTGGCAGGTGGACTCCTCTTCAATGTCGCCGCCCTGCCGGGTGCGTCCTTCGTTCTGACCGCGGGACTCGCCTTGCTGGGCCTCCTGCTAAGCCTCGGGTTGCCGCATTTGCTCGTGCCAGCCCGCATCCCACAATCAGGGTAGCGACATGGCGAAGGCAGGCGGACTCGATGATCCCTCCGTCAAGGATGCTGACGAAGTAGCAAGGGCTCTGGGAGCAGACTTCGAAAACGGACTCACCTCGAAGGAGGCGTCGCGCCGGCTCGCGCAAGGCGGCCCGAACGAACTCCGCTCCACCCCGCGGCGACCTGCATGGCGTCGCGTCCTGTCGCAGTTTCATGACCCTCTCGTCTACCTGTTGCTCGCCGCCGTCACGGTCGCACTTGTAGCCTGGGTGATCGAGGGCATGGTCGGCGGGCCTGTCGATGCAATCGTCATCTCGCTGATCGTTGTCCTCAATGCGCTCCTCGGCTATCTGCACGAAGCCAAGGCCGAGAACGCCGTAGCCGCGCTGGCTCGGATGACGGCGGTGACCTCCGCTGTCCTGCGTGACGGCCAGGCGGTGCGGGTACCCAGCGCCGAGTTGGTGTATGGCGACGTGCTCGTGCTCGGCGAAGGTGATGCCGTGGGCGCAGATGCGCGCCTGGCGCGAACCTCATCATTACGCGTGCAGGAAGCCTCGCTGACCGGTGAGGGCGAGGGCGTCCTCAAGGAAGTCGCCACGCTGCCCGGTCCGGCAGTGCTCGGAGACCGGCTCAACATGGTCTTCAAGGGCACGGCCGTCGCACAAGGCACCGGTCGTGCGGTGGTCACTGCGACCGGCATGGGCACCGAGATGGGTGCGATCGCCGAAATGCTCGAGACGACCGAGGAGGAACCCACACCACTGCAGAAGGAAGTGGGACGGATCGGGCGCATGCTGGGCATCGCGGTTGTCATCATCGCCGTCGTGGTGGTGGGAACCATCCTGCTGATCTCCGACATCCGCAGCGCAACAGATGTCAAAGACGTCTTGCTGCTTGGCGTGTCCCTGGCGGTCGCCGCGGTGCCCGAGGGGCTGCCGGCAATTCTGTCGGTGGTGCTCGCCATGGGCGTGCAACGGATGGCGAAGCACAATGCGATCGTCAAGAAACTGTCGTCGGTTGAGACGCTGGGCTCTGCCTCGGTCATCGCGTCAGATAAGACCGGCACCCTGACCCGCTCGGAAATGACCATCGAGCGGGTGATGACCGCATCCGGCGGCACCTTTATCACCGGAGTAGGTTACGCGCCCCATGGGCAAGTGGAACACGAGGGCGCCAAGCTCGGAGCCGGGCCGCTGCACGCAGAGCAAATCGTGGTGCTGAGCGGCGGGAGCCTGGCCAGCAACGCGGACCTGCGCCAAGGCACAAACGGTAAGTGGGAGATCCACGGGGACCCCACCGAAGCGGCCTTCCTGGTGGCTGAGCGCAAGCTGGGCGTCACCGAGCGGCGCGAGCGCCGTTTCGAGCGCATCGGTGAAATCCCGTTCACCTCCGAGCGCAAGATGATGTCGACGATCGAGATCGACCACGAGCGCGCTGACGAAGTCGTGGTGATCAGCAAGGGCGCCCCGGACATCCTGCTCGAGCGTTGCACCAGGGCCCGAGTCGGGATGGAAACGGTCGAGCTCAACCCTGCGCTGCGCACGCGGATCCTGGCTGACGTGGATACGCTTTCCGACGCGGCGTTGCGCACTTTGGCCGTGGCCTACCGCCCCCTCGGGCCGGGTGAGGACCCGCAAGGCGCTGAATTGCTCGAACGAAACCTCATCTTTGTCGGCACCGTGGGCATCATCGATCCGCCGCGCGAGGAGGCGGCGGTGGCCATTCGCGAGGCCCGCCGGGCCGGCATCCGGGTGATCATGATCACGGGCGACCACCCGCGCACTGCCGCGCGCATCGCCGCAGATCTTGGGCTCGTGGAAGCCGGCGCCAACGCGCTGACTGGGCTAGAGCTCGATGCGCTCGACGATGCGGCCCTCGCCGAGGCGGTCCGCAAGACGTCCGTCTACGCGCGGGTGTCGCCCGCGCATAAGTTGCGCATCGTCGACGCATTGCAGGCCGACGGAAACATCGTCGCGATGACCGGTGATGGCGTCAACGATGCCCCCGCGCTGAAGTCGGCCGATATCGGCATCGCGATGGGCGTGACCGGCACCGAGGTGACGAAGGAAGCGGCGAAAATGATACTCGCCGACGACAACTTCGCCACCATCGTCGAGGCTGTGCGCGAGGGTCGCGGTATCGTTGACAATATCTGCAAGTTCCTCCGCTACCTGCTGTCTTCGAACATGGGCGAGGTGCTGACGGTCTTCCTGGGTGTGGTGGGTGCGGGGGTGATTGGGCTGACGGGCGCCGGCGACGCAGTGGTGCTGCCGCTGCTCGCGACCCAGATTCTGTGGATCAACCTGGTCACCGACTCCGGGCCTGCGCTCGCGATGGGCGTCGACCCGCCCACTGACGACCTTATGGCCCGAAAGCCGCGGCACTTAAGCACGCGGTTGATTGACGCCCGCATGTGGGCGAATGTGATCCAGACTGGTGTGGTGATCGCCGTGATGACGCTGCTGACAATCGATATTTACCTGCCTGGCGGGCTGATCGAGGGCACATATAACCTTGCCACTGCTCGCACCGCAGGCTTTACGGTGCTCGTATTCACCAGCTTGTTCACCTGCTTCAGCTCGCGATCGGACACTACGAGTGCGTTCACGCACATGTTCGTCAACCCGTGGCTTTGGGGCGCGATCGCACTGTCGATGCTGCTGCAGGTGGCGGTCGTTAACTTTGCCTTCCTCAACCACGCCTTCGGCACGGTGCCACTGGAGTTCGACCAGTGGCTGCTGTGCGCTGCGATGGCCAGCGTGGTGCTGTGGTTCAGCGAGCTGCGCAAGCTGCTGAGTCGCCTACCGGGTCAACGACACATCGGCGTCGGCGCCGTCTGAACCAAAACAGACCATGAAGCAGGACGTTCTCGTGGTGAATGGCGGCTCATCGAGCATCAAGTTCGCGGTGTATCGGATGAACGACCCGCCGCAGCGACGGCTACTTGGCAAGGTCGATCGAATCGGCTTGCGCGGCACCACGCTGACGTTTGACGATCTGAACCGCCATCAGCAGGGTAGCCGCGCCATCGGTGACTTTGATCACCCATCGGCGGCGAAGTTTTTGATCGATTGGCTCGATGAGCAGATCGGCCTCGCTTCGATCGCGGCGGTGGGCCACCGCGTCGTCAACGGCGGTGCCCACCACAAGGAACCGGTACGCGTCACCCTCGAGCTGCTGGATGAACTGCGTCGCATCAGCGCTTTTGCGCCGGAGCATCTACCGGCAGAGATTGCAATCATCGATCTATTCCGCGAGCGGCTCCCTTCTTTAGCGCAGGTGGCCTGCTTCGATACCGCTTTTCACCGCGACATGCCGCGCGTGGCCAGGATATTGCCGATTCCCCGGCACTTCCAGGCACAGGGAGTCGAACGTTTCGGTTTTCACGGCTTGTCCTATTCCTTCCTCATGCAGGAGCTGGCGCGCGTTGGCGGCGGCGAGGCGGCGAGCGGGCGCGTGATCCTGGCCCATCTTGGCAATGGGGTGAGCCTGGCGGCGGTTCGCGGCGGCCAATGCATCGACACCAGCATGGGCTTCACGCCGGCCGCGGGAGTGCCCATGAGTACCCGCTCCGGCGACCTGGATCCCGGGCTGGTCTGGTACCTGGCGCAAACCGCGAACATGACCGCGGAGCAATTTCATCAAATGGTCAACCATCAGTCGGGATTGCTCGGAGTTTCGGAGACGAGTTCCGATTTGCGCGATCTGTTGAATCGTGAAGACGATGACGTTCGGTCAGCCGAAGCCGTGGCGTTGTTCTGCTACCAGATCAAGAAATTTATCGGCGCGTATGCGGCCGCGCTGGGTGGGTTGGACACACTGGTCTTTGCCGGCGGCATCGGCGAGAACGCACCCGTGATTCGATCCCGCATCTGCATGGACCTCAGTTTTCTTGGCATCCAACTGGACGAGACCCGAAACGCAAGCAGCGGGCCGGTCATCTCATCCGCTGACAGCCGCGTCGTCGTGCGCGTCATCCGGACCGACGAAGAGGCAATGATCGTGCAGGCGGTTGGCCGGATTCTTGATCGCACGAGAACTACCCAAATTCAGCCCGAGGAATAGACGTATGAACAAACCACTATCTGCGAAAGACTTGCAGAAGATGCACGCCTATTGGCGGGCTGCCAATTATCTGTCCGTCGGCCAGATTTATCTGTACGACAACCCGCTGCTTAAAAAGCCGCTGACGCTGAAGCACATAAAACCGCGACTACTGGGCCATTGGGGCACTACGCCGGGGCTGAATTTCATCTACGTTCATCTCAACCGGGTCATCAATCAATATGACCTCAATGTGATTTATGTCACTGGCCCCGGACATGGCGGACCGGCTCTGGTGGCCAACACCTATCTGGAGGGTACCTACAGCGAGTTGTACCCGAATGTCTCCCAGGACGAACAGGGCATGAAGAAGCTGTTCACGCAGTTTTCTTTTCCCGGGGGCATACCGAGTCATGTGGCTCCGGAAACTCCGGGCTCCATCAACGAGGGCGGCGAACTCGGCTATTCGCTGGCGCACGCGTATGGCGCAGCGTTCGACAATCCCGACTTGCTGGTGGCTTGTGTCGTGGGCGATGGCGAGGCGGAAACCGCCCCGCTGGCGACCAGCTGGCACTCGAACAAATTCCTCAATCCGGCGCGCGACGGCGCCGTACTTCCCATCCTGCACTTGAACGGCTACAAGATTGCCGGCCCCACCGTGCTCTCTCGCATTTCCCGCGAAGAGCTTGAAGCGCTCTTCCGTGGCTACGGCTACACCCCCTATTTCGTCGAGGGCGACGACCCGAAGAAGATGCACCAGCACATGGCGGCCACACTCGACACGATCGTGGCCGACATTCAACACATCCAGCGCGACGCTCGAAAAAACGGGTTCAAGAAACGTCCGCGCTGGCCGATGATCATCCTGCGCTCACCGAAGGGCTGGACGGGTCCTGACGTGGTCGACGGCAAACCGGTCGAAGGCACATTTCGCGCCCACCAAGTGCCCATTGCGCAGCTGGCGACCAATCCCAGGCATGTGAAAATCCTCGAACAATGGATGAAGAGTTACCGACCCCAGGAATTGTTCGACAAGAACGGCCGGCTCCTTACGGAACTGGCTGACCTCGCACCGAAGGGCGAGCGGCGAATGGGAGCGAATCCTCATGCCAATGGCGGGCTACTGCTTCGGGATCTGAAAATGCCGGACTTCCGCGACTACGCGGTCAAGGTGGCGAAGCCCGGTGTCGTTGAAGCCGAATCGACGCGCGTGCAGGGCGAGTTCATCCGTGACGTGCTCCAGCTAAACGCCGACGCACGCAACTTCCGCATCTTCAGCCCGGACGAGACCGCGTCGAACCGCTGGGGGGCCGTATTCGAAGTCACGAACCGCTGCTCGACAGCGGAAATCATCCCCACCGACGATCGCGTTGCGCCCGATGGCCGGGTGATGGAGATGTTGAGCGAGCACCAGTGCGAGGGTTGGCTCGAAGGATACCTTCTGACGGGCCGGCACGGCTTTTTCTCGAGTTACGAAGCGTTCATTCACATCATCGATTCGATGTTCAACCAACACGCCAAGTGGCTGGATGTGACCCGCCGGATTCCGTGGCGGCGACCCATTGCGTCCCTGAACTATCTGCTGTCCTCACATGTGTGGCGTCAGGATCACAACGGCTTCACTCACCAGGATCCCGGTTTCATCGATTTGGTGGTGAACAAGAAAGCGGACATCATCCGTGTGTATCTTCCGCCTGACGCCAATACGCTGCTGACCGTGACCGATCACTGCCTCCGCAGCCGTCACAACGTCAACGTCATCGTTGCGGGCAAGCAACCGTCGCCGCAATGGCTTGACATGGAGTCAGCCATCAAACACTGCACCGCGGGACTCGGTATCTGGAAATGGGCCAGCAATGATGAGGGCGGTGACCCCGATGTGGTGATGGCCTGCGCCGGAGATGTCCCCACCCTGGAGACGTTGGCCGCGGTCGAGATGCTGCGGCAGCACTTCCCGGAATTGAGGATCCGTGTCATCAACGTGGTGGACTTGATGGCGCTGCAGCCGCAGACCGAGCATCCTCATGGACTGAACGACAAGGATTTCGATGTTCTATTCACCAAAGACAAACCCATCATCTTCGCCTACCACGGCTATCCTGCGTTGATCCATCATCTGACATATCGGCGAACCAACCATCACAACCTGCACGTTCGTGGATATAAGGAAGAAGGAACCACGACCACGCCCTTCGACATGGCGGTGCTCAATGGCATCGACCGCTTTCATCTGGTCAAAGACGTCGTCGACCGCGTGCCGAGTTTGGGCCCATGCGCAGCCTATCTCACCCAAACCGTTCGAGACAGGCTGATCGACCACCAGCGCTACATTCGGCAACACGGTGAGGACATGCCGGAAATTCGAGATTGGAAATGGGGTGCCGGAACAACAGCGAAGACGGGTCCCGCGCGCACATGAGCGGCGCCTTTCCGAAGGTGGTTCTGGTTCGCCACGGCGAGACCGCGTGGACGATCAGCAGACAGCACACCGGCCACACCGATATTCCACTCACTGAGCAGGGCGAACGCGAGGCACAAGCGTTGAGTGCGCGGCTGAAAGGCATGAGCTTCACCGAAGTGCTCACCAGCCCGCTGCAACGGGCGCGGCGAACTGCCGAGTTGGCGGGATTCGCGGAATTTGCGCAGGCCGAGCCCGACCTGATGGAATGGAACTACGGCGCTTACGAAGGCCGGCGTACGTCGGACATCCGGGCCGAGCGCCCCCGCTGGCGTTTGTTCGAAGACGGTTGCCCCGGCGGGGAGACACTGCTGGAAGTGAGTGCGCGCGCGGATCGTGTCATTGCTCGAGTTCGTGCGCTCCCGGGCGACGCGCTGGTGTTCGCCCATCGAGACATTTTGCGCATCCTCGCCGTGCGCTGGGTTTCATTCTCCGCTCTCGAAGCCCGCCGCCTGGATCTTGACACGGCTTCGTCGAGCGTTCTCGGTTACGACCATGACCTGGATGAGCCAGTAATTCGCACGTTGAATGACACGCGACACCTTTAGCAAATCCGTTGGCGACATTTACCGAAGTACCAGAGCCCGGCTGCAACGATCGTTGCCAGTCGGCATCGTCGATCGAAGCGTTGAACCGCATGTGCTACTGCCTCAGCCTGGACGAGGAGAACTTGCGTCACGAGCTCGAAACCGCCTTCGGCGAGCGCGGCTTGTCCCGCGCCATGATCGAAACTCATCCGCACCTTTTTGCGTCACTGCCAGTATTCATCGCGCGCGATCAGCTTGAACACATGGGGCGCGTCGTTGAGGCTGTGGAGAGAGTCGTCGAAACGTCCGTGTACCGCCGTGCCGCGCTGTCGTGGGCGCCTGACATCGCGAGTTTCGATCCCGGCCCACGCGGCGGCCTCTTGAGTTACGACTTTCACTTGACGCCGGCGGGGCCGCAGTTGATCGAGATCAATACGAACCCGGGTGGCGCGCTTCTCAACGCGGTTCTGGGACGCGCACAGCGGGCGTGTTGCGCCGACGCGGCCGGCCTGATGATGGCGCCGTTGGAGCCGGGAGACGTCGAGCGATCGCTCGTTGAAGTGTTCATGACGGAATGGCGGCTGCAGCGCGGAGCCTCTGTGCTGCGCTCGGTCGCAATCGTCGACGAGAGACCCAACCAGCAATATCTTTACCCGGAGTTTCTGCTGTTCAGGGCATTGTTGAAACGCCACGCCATCGAGGCCGTGATCTGCGATCCGAGCGAGCTGAGCACGCGCAATGAGCGGCTTTTGCATCGAGAGCATCCGATCGACTTCGTCTACAATCGCCTGACGGATTTTTCCTTGCAGCTGCCCGCTCACGCACTGCTCAAATCCGCGTACCTGGCAGGCGAAGTCGTCGTGAGTCCACATCCGCGCGCACATGCCTTGTATGCGGACAAGCGCAACCTGTCACTGCTATGCGACGCGGAATTCTTGCGCACCACTGGCGTCGCCGATGACCTCATTGCCACTTTGCTTGCTGGCATCCCACACACCGAAGTGATGACTGTCGAGAACAGGGCGACGATGTGGGCCAATCGGCGTCAATTGTTTTTCAAGCCTGCGGCAGGGTTCGGAAGCAAGGCTGCGTACCGCGGTGACAAGGTTACGAAGCGCGTGTGGGAGGAGATCGCGGCAGGAACGTATGTGGCGCAGGCCCTCGTCGCGCCCAGTGAACGGAGCGTCTCGAATTCAAAGGTCCCGATCGCACTCAAAGTGGATGTTCGAAACTACGCCTATGCGGGCGCCGTCAAGCTCGTCGCAGCGCGCCTTTACCAGGGACAGACCACCAACTTCCGCACCCCCGGCGGGGGTTTTGCGCCAGTGCTGACGAGCCGAAGCGTCTAGCGCCGAGAGCGTCTTGCAAACCGCCCGTCGGACATGGGTATCCAATGTTTTCATTTCTCAACGCTCACGGTGCGCGCCAAACGCGAGCTTTTCGCACGCCCCAACAAGCGCCGCACGGGCTCGATGAGTACATGGCTGATATCGATCTCATTAGACAGGTGCGGAATGGAATTCGTCGTGACAATGCGCGCAGCGCCCGCTTCCTTGAGCACTTCGTAGGCCTGCGCTGCGAATACACCATGAACGGCCAGGCACACCGGCAGCGGCAGCCTCGCTGCGGCAAATTGTCTCACCGTCTCGATCATCGTGCCGGCCGAAGAGATGATGTCATCCACCAGCACGGGTGTGTGGCCAGCCCAGCCTTCGATCTGCGGGATCATAGTTACAGCGACATCGCGGTCACCGCGGCGGGTCTTCTGAAGGACAACGTGCGGGCACGGCACCCCTTCGGCTACCGCACGCACCCACTGTTCGCTTTCCGCGTCGGGCCCTACAACCAGCGGATTCCCGACATGCTTTCGAATCCATTGTGTGAGCAACGGTGCCGCATGGACGGTATCCGCAGGAATCGAGTAGATTTCGGCGAGTGAACTCCGCCGATGCAAGTGCGGATCGACGGTTACCAGCCAGTCGAACCTCTCCGACAACAATCGCGCGACGCTCGACGAGGTGAGCGCCTCTCCAGGCTGGAAGCGCCGGTCCTGCCGCATGTAGGCCAGATAGGGCGCCACGAGCCCGATGCGGGCCGCGCCGAGCTCGCGCAAGGTATCGGCCATGAAAATCAGGGGCAGGAAGCGCGCATTGGGGTCATGCAGCGTGCAAACGATCGCTACCGCGCGATCGCGGACCTCGCTTTCGATGCGCAGATACGTTTCACCGTCCGGGAAGCGCCGCATCGAAAAAGAGACAGGTTCCGCGCCAAGCGCCATACGCAAGGATTCGGTGAGCGTCTCGTTGCCCGGATACGCAAGCAGCAGCGGCTTCATCGGTGCTCCAGGCGGATGACGTCGGATTGCCGGGTGGCGTAGTTCAGCGCGTAATCGAGCTCGCCGGGCGCCTGCGCGTGAACC
>JANLWE010000160.1:0-4981 GCA_031364365.1 Gammaproteobacteria bacterium
GAGCGCCCGTCGGGACCCGACCGGCTGGTCGTTGCCGAAGCGCTGCTCGAATCGTTTGCGCTCCGCATCGGCGCAACTGCGCAGCGCGTACTTGGCAAGTCGACCGGCAAGGCGCTTGAAGGCCTGCGGCTCGAACATCCGTTCTATGAACGCGAGGTACCCGTCATCCTCGGCGAGTACGTGACGCTCGACGCCGGCACAGGCGCCGTGCACACGGCGCCGGGTCACGGCGCGGATGACTATGAGGTGGGCCGGCGTTACGGGTTGCCGATCGACAACCCGGTCGGCGGCGACGGGCGATTCGTTGCCGGCACACTGCTTTTCGAGGGACTCTCGGTCTTCGACGCCAATCCAAAAATCGTCGAGACGCTCGAGCAGGCCGGCCGGCTCATCCATTTCGAGACCTACCGGCACAGCTACCCGCATTGCTGGCGGCACAAATCCCCGGTGATTTTCCGCGCGACGCCGCAGTGGTTCCTGAGCATGGAAAAGGCGGGCTTGCGCCGCGACGCGCTGGCCGCGATCCGCGGCGTGCGCTGGATTCCGTCCTGGGGCGAGCAGCGCATCACGAGCATGATCGAAACCCGTCCCGACTGGTGCATCTCGCGCCAACGCGCCTGGGGCGTGCCGCTCGCGATGTTCGTGCACAAGGAAACGGGCGAACCGCATCCGCAGACGCCAGAGCTGCTGGAACGCGTCGCCGAACTGGTGGCCGAGGGTGGCATCGAGGCCTGGTTTGCGTTGAATCCGCGGCATCTGCTTGGCGACGAGGCGCTGGTGTACGAGAAGTGCGACGACGTCATGGACGTGTGGCTCGACTCGGGCGTCGTGCACCACTGCCTGCCGGCGCTTCGGCCGGGCCTCATTCCTTTCCCGGTCGATATCTATCTCGAGGGCTCTGACCAGCATCGCGGCTGGTTCCACAGTTCACTGCTCGCGTCCGTCGCGGGACGCGGCCTCGCGCCGTATCAGCAGGTGCTCACGCACGGATTCACGGTCGATGAGAAAGGCCGGAAGATGTCGAAGTCGCTCGGCAATGTGATCGCGCCGCAGAAGTTGGTGCAAGCGCTCGGTGCCGACGTGCTCAGGCTGTGGGTCGCAGCGACCGATTACAGCGGTGAGATCAACGTCTCCGACGAAATCCTGAAGCGCATGTCGGACAGCTATCGGCGCATGCGCAATACTGTCCGTTTCCTGCTCGGCAATCTCGCGGGCTTCGATCCGGCGCAGGATGCGCTCCCGGTCGAGCGGCTGCTCGATATCGATCGCTGGGCCCTCGCGCGCGCCGCTCGCCTGCAGGACGAAGTGACCGATGCCTATCGCAATTACGAGTTCCACTCGATCTATCAGAAGGTGCACAACTTTTGTGTCGTGGAAATGGGCTCGTTCTGGCTCGACATCCTGAAGGACCGGCTCTACACGATGCCGGCGAAGAGTGAGGCGCGCCGTTCGGCACAAACGGCGATGTATCACATCGCCGAAGCGATGGTTCGCTGGCTCGCGCCGATCCTGTCGTTCACCGCGGAGGAAATCTGGAAATACCTGCCGGGACCGCGCGACGCGTCGGTTTTCTTCTCGACCTGGTGGACGCTGCCCGGAGTGTCGCCGGACAGTGCCGTGGATTGGGACGCCGTGATTGCGCTCAAGATCGATGTCTCGCGTGAGCTCGAACGGCTGCGTGCCGCGGGTGAGCTTGGCGCGCCACTCGAGGCGACGGTGGACGTCTTCCTCGACGAGGCGCAGCATCGCCGCATGTCCGCCCTCGGTGACGAATTGCGATTCGTGCTGATCACTTCGCAGGCGAGGCTTAGGCCCGCCTCCGAACGGCCGGCCACGGCGGTCGCCGCCGAATCGGTCGCGAAGGAGGGGGCCTGGATTTCGGTCGGCGTCCTCGAGGCGCCGAAATGCGCGCGCTGCTGGCACCGGCGCGAGGATATCGGCCAGGATCCGAGACATCCCGAAATCTGCGCGCGCTGTGTCACGAATCTGGACGGGCCGGGCGAAACGAGGCGTTACGCATGACACGACCGATCTTCCACGAAAAAACTGCGCTGGTCTGGGTCTGGCTGTCGGCGATCGTGGTCACGCTCGACCAATTGACGAAATGGGTCATCGTCAACCACTTCGCGCTCTTCGAGATCCTGCCGGTCGGGCCGGTCCTCGACATCACCCGCATTCACAACGAGGGCGCCGCCTTCGGGCTGCTGGCGGAGGCGGGCGGCTGGCAGCGGTGGTTTTTCCTGGGTCTCGCGTCTGTGATCGGGCTCGCGATCGTCTGGTGGCTGCGCTCGCTGCCGGCCCATGGCCAAAACTGGCTTGCTATCGGTCTTGCGCTGATTCTCGGCGGCGCTATCGGCAATGCCTATGACCGCTTCACCGACGGACATGTCGTCGATTACCTGCATTTCCATCTTGGCAATGCTTATTTCCCGGCCTTCAATGTTGCGGACATCGCGATCACGACCGGCGCGATCATGCTCATCATCGATGCGCTGCTGACCAGCCGGCGGAGCCGGGCGGCGGCGCGGTGAACGTGCTGCTCGCGAATCCGCGGGGATTCTGCGCGGGCGTCGATCGCGCGATCGACATCGTGGAGCGGGCGATTGAACTCTTCGGCGCGCCGATCTACGTGCGACACGAGGTCGTGCACAACAAATTCGTGGTCGATCGGCTGCGCGGCCTCGGTGCCGTGTTCGTCGAAGAGCTGGACGCCGTGCCGGACGGCGCGACCGTGATCTTCAGCGCGCACGGCGTGCCCTCCGCAGTCGAGCAGGAAGCCACGCGCCGCGGGCTCGCGGTGTTCGACGCAACCTGTCCGCTCGTGACCAAAGTGCACATGGAAGTCGGCAAATACGCGCGCGACGGACTCGACGTGATCCTGATCGGCCACGCCGGCCATCCGGAGGTCGAGGGCACGATGGGGCGTTTCGATACGAACTTCGGCGGACACATCCACCTGGTCGAGACGGTCGCGGATGCCGTGGAACTCTGCGTGCGCGATCCCGATCGGCTCGCGGTCGTCACCCAGACGACGCTCTCGGTCGACGACACGGCGAGAGTCATGGCGGCGCTACGCGAGCGCTTCCCGTCGCTTGCGACGCCGCGCAAGGAAGACATCTGCTACGCGACCCAGAACCGCCAGGACGCGGTCAAGCAGCTCGTGGCGCAGTGCGACGTGATCGTCGTCGTGGGATCGCGATCGAGTTCGAACTCCAACCGCCTGCGTGAGATCGCGACGACGCGCGGGATTTCCGGCTACCTCGTCGACGGTGCGGACGACCTGAAGCGCGAATGGTTTGAGGGCAAGTTGGCGGTCGGCGTTACCGCGGGTGCTTCGGCACCGGAGTCGCTTGTGCAGGAAGTTGTGGAGCGGTTGCGGGAGTGGGGCGGCCACAAAGCTGTCGAAGTCGTAGGCCGTGAGGAGCGGGTCGTCTTTGGATTGCCGCAGGCCTTGCGGCAGGTCGCACGGTCGGAACCAGCTCGACGCTAGTCGCGCATCACCAGCAACGGCTGGTGCTATCGGTTCCCCGCGAATCCGTCGCCTGGCGTCGGCCACTTTCGTCGATCGAAAGACTGCGGCACAGCGGATCGGCGCGAGCGCTCGCGGCTGTGGCGACGACGCGATATTCCACGGCACTCGCTGACGCAACCGCGAGTACGTAGTGACCGCCGGGAGTGCGGGACGCGACCGGCAGACCGGGCGGATCGTCGCCCGCGGCCGCATCGAGGCGATTGCCATACTGGCCGTGGGAGAGATGGAATTTCTCCTGTTCCGCAGCGGCGGCAAGCAAGGCCTGGACCGCCGCGACGCGATGACTGCGCAGGATGTAGCCGCGATACGAGGCGGCCGCGAGCATCGTCGTGATCGCGACGATGGCGAGCGCGATCACGACCTCGATCAGGGTGAAGCCGGCGGCGGGGCGAGTTTTCGCCATGAGGTCTTCACCGGATCACCGGCGTAGCCAGTATCGAAAGTTTCTCCGGCGATGACGCCGAACGGGCGCGGCCGGCATCCTGGACAGGTCTCCTCCCAACGGTCCGGAAAGCCGAAGCTCAGTCCGACCGGCAGGCCTGACCCCGCGATTTCCTCGGCATCGTCCTCTTCGGACTCGACGGCCGTCGCATGCGGGAGACCGCTCCGTACATCCAGTGCATACATGCGCAGCAGTGCGCGCGGCGGGCCACAGGGCTCGGAATCGTCATTGCCAACCGGCTGATAGGTCTGGAAGCGGAGCGCGTGATCGAATGTGACCGAAGGACCGATGATTTTTTCGCCAGGTCCGTGCGCTTCGAGCCGGACGAACCAGCCGGAAGCGGTCGCAGACATGGCGTTTCCGGGCTCCGTCCCGTCATGAAGGTCCGCTTCCGCGAGCACGCCCGCTGCCTCGCGATCGACGATCGTGTAGATGCGATCGACAACCGAGGTGTCGCGCGGCCGCGCGAGCCAACCGGAACCCACCGCGATCGCGATCCGATTGCCGTCGCCGACTCGAGCGACTGAAACATCGGGCGTTGCGTGGAATCGCTGGGTTCCGCTTCCGAGACGCGCAATCAGCCGCACTGTGGCGAGCTCGGCCGCGGAGCGTCCGCTTGCGAAGTTGAGCCGCCACAGCTTGCCGGTTACATCGACGAGATAGGCGCGATCGAGATAACCGTTACCGTCGAGATCGAGTGCGCGAGGTGCGGAGGGGAGGCTGGCGAGTCCTGGCATGCGTAATCCGTCCTCGGCGTTGTCGCCGCCCGACCAGAGCGTCCGGCCCGTGACCGCATCGAAAACCAGGAGTCTGTTGCCGGCGCCGGCGCCGGTCGCCGCGCGGGAATCGAACCGGCGGTCGTAACCACCCGCGATCAGTACGACCCAATCGCCGCTGGTTTGCCCGGAGCCGGCGACGACGAGCCGCGTCACGACTGGTTCGGCCATGGCCTCAACATTCTCCGTTGGCAATTCGATCGACCAGAGCAATCGCGGATCGTCGGGTGC
>JANLWE010000064.1:0-18635 GCA_031364365.1 Gammaproteobacteria bacterium
CAGCGCAAGGCGCGGGGCATCGGCCCCCGCCACGCGCAGGCGCTCGATCAGCGCGTCGAATTCGCCGATGCTCGCGACCGGACCGGCGCGCACTCGAAATACCGCACCGCCGTCGGCCTGCATCTCGCTGACGCTGACGCCGGCGATTCCGGCTGCCCGCAGGCGACCGGCGAGGGCCTCGGCATTCTCGCGGCTGCCGAATGCGCCTGCCTGGGCGTAATAGGCCGCAGGTTGCGCTGGCGCTGGCGCGGTGTCACCGCCGGCAAGACTTCGGACTTCGACCTTCGCCGTGCCCGCGCGGATCATGTCGAGTTGCTCGGCGGCCGCCCGCGACAGATCGATGATGCGGTTCTTGCTGAAGGGGCCGCGGTCATTGAGCCGCACGACCACGCTCCGTCCATTCTCGAGATTGGTCACGCGCACCCAGGCGGGTAGCGGCAGCGTCGGATGCGCGCCGGTCATTGCGTTCATGTCGTAGGTCTCGCCGGTCGCCGTGCGTCCGCCGTGGAAATCGGGCCCGTACCACGACGCGACGCCCTGTTCGACAAACCCGGCCGCGGTCGGCAGCACGACGTAGCGCCGGCCTTCGACTTCGTAGAAGGCCGGATTGCCGTTCTTCGCGCGCGGCTCGTCGTGCGGCACGGCAACACCGCCCGGGAACGGCGCCGGCACGGGTGTGGGCGGCGGCGCAGGCCGCTGCGATTCCCGCGCGCAGCCCGCGACCGCAAGCACGGAAACGGCGAGCAGCGCGATCCTGAGGCGCATCACGGCGGTGGCAGCTGCGATTCGATGCGCCGGCCGAGATCGTTCACCGCAAGCGCGTAGAGAATGCTGCGGTTGTAGCGGGTGACGACGCCAAAGTTGTGGAATCCGGCGCGCAATTCGGGTCCGGTGTCGCCGTCCACGCGGATGAAGACCGCAGGCGCCTTGTCTCCGAGGGTCGTCTCGAAGCTGAGCCCGCGGTCGCGGAGCGCCTTGACCGTCGTGTCCGGCGCGAGTGCGCCTGCAACCAGCCCGGAGGCGGCAGGAAACCAGAGGCCCGCGGGCGCCACGACCGCTTCGCCGGCGCGCCAGCCGTGCTCGGCGAGATAATTTGCGACGCTTGCGATGACGTCGCGCCAGCTGCCCCAGAGGTCCTTTTTTCCGTCGTCGTCACCGTCCACCGCATAAGCGCGATAGCTGCGGGGCATGAACTGCGCCGCGCCCATGGCGCCAGCGTAGGAGCCCAGCACTGTGGCGACGTCGAAATTCTGGTCGCGCGCGAGCAGCAGAAACTGCTGGAGCTCGGCGCGGAAATAGGTCCCGCGCTTTGGGTAGTCGAAAGCGAGAGTGGCGAGCGCGTCGACGACGCGGAACTTGCCGGTGATGCGGCCGAAGAACGTCTCCGCGCCGAGAATGCCGATGATCGCGTGCGCGGAGACGCCGGTCGATTTCTCGACAGCGGCGAGCTCCTCGCGATGCTCGATCCAGAACGCGATTCCGGCGTCGATACGCTCGGCCGTCAGGAAATGATCCCGGTAGTCGTGCCAGGCCATCACCGACTCGGCCGGCTTGGACATGAGCTCGATGATGCGCGGCTGGCTCGCGGCGCTGGCCATGATGCCGTCGAGCCAGGCGGCATCGAAGCCATGCTTTTGCTTCATTTCGTCCGTGAACGCGCGCACATCTTCGCGTGTCGTGTCGAGCGCCATGGCCGGCAGCGCGGCTCCCGCGAGGGCAAGCGCAAACCATAGCGCCCGCAGCGTCCTTGTCGCGTCAGTCATCGTCAACCTACAAGCTTTCTGCTGGAATGCAGCGACATCAGGATACCGAAGCCCGCCATCAGGGTCACGAAGGAAGTTCCGCCATAGCTGACGAGCGGGAGCGGCACGCCCACCACCGGCAGCAGCCCCATGACCATGCCCGCGTTCACGCAGGCGTAGACGAAAAACGTGAGCGCGATACTGCCCGCGAGCAGGCGCGCAAACGCGTCGCGGCACTGCATCGACATGTACAGGCCGCGCCCGACGATGAACAGGTAACCGATCAGGAGCGCGAACAGACCGAGCAGTCCGAGTTCCTCGCCGATCACGGCGAATATGAAGTCGGTCGAGCGTTCCGGCAGGAATTCGAGCTGCGCCTGGCTGCCGTTCATCCAGCCCTTGCCGAAAATGCCGCCCGATCCGATCGCGATCTGCGACTGGATGATGTGATAGCCCGCGCCGAGCGCGTCGCTCTGAGGATCGAGCAGCGTCAGCACGCGCTGGCGCTGGTAGTCGTGCATCAGGTACCAGACGAGCGGAACGGCTGCACCTGCGGCGGCCGCGCCGCCCAGCAGGTAGGCCGGCGACAGTCCGCCCATGATGAGGACAATCAGCCCGGATGCCGCGACGAGGAAGGCAGTGCCGAGGTCCGGCTGTTCGGCGATCAACGCGACGGGCAGGACTATGATGAGCAGCACGACCCCCACGTCGCGAATAGAGGGCGGCAACGGCCGCTGGTGCAGGTACCAGGCGCACATCATCGGCACGGCCAGCTTCATGATCTCGGAGGGCTGGAAGCGGATCACGCCGAGGTCGAGCCAGCGCTGCGCGCCCTTGCCGATGTCGCCGGCAACGGCGACGACGATCAGCAGCACGAGCCCGAGGAGATAGATCGCCGGCGACAACATGCGCAGGAAGTGATCGGGCACCTGCGAGAGCACGATCAGCAGCGCGAATCCGATGCCGATGCGCGCGAGCTGGCTGAACCAGAGCGAGGTGTTGTCGCCCGCGGCGCTCCAGAGCACGAACAGGCCGAACAGGCTCACGACGATGAGGCCCGACAGCAGCATGCCGTCGAGGCGAAGCGCGCCGAGCACGCGCGCCATGCCGGTGACCGTGCGCCGCGTGCGGGACCCGCCGAGTTCGCCATACATCATTGCGGGGCCTTCACGAGGTATTTGTCGAAAATCGCGCGCGCGATCGGCGCGGCCGCCGCGCTGCCGAATCCGCCGTTCTCGACCAGCACCGCGATCGCGATCTTTGGCGCCTCGGCCGGCGCGAAAGCGACGAACAGCGCGTGGTCGCGCAGCCTTTCGGTGACGTCCTTCGCGTTGTATTTCTCGGTCTGGCCGACTGAAAAGACCTGTGCCGTGCCGGTCTTGCCGGCGATCGAGTAGGTCGCGCCGCGGGACATTCGAAGCGCCGTACCGCGGGGACCGCTCGTGACCGCGACCATTGCATTGACGATGATCTCCCAGTTCTCCGGGTTCTTCAGTTCGATTGGCGGCAGCGCCTTCGGCGTCAGCTCCTCGACCACATGCGATTTTGGGTCGGCGAATGCGCGCACCAGCCTGGGCCGGAAGTGCCGGCCGCGATTCGCCAGCAGCGCCGTGGCATTGGCGAGCTGGAGGATGGTCGCTGTCCAGTAGCCCTGGCCGATGCCGACGATGACCGTTTCGCCCGGAAACCAGACCTGATTCTCGCGGCCCGAGAATGCGGATTTCTTCCACGCAGGCGAGGGCATGATGCCGCCGCGCTCGCCCGCAATGTCGATGCCGGTCGGCTGGCCGAAGCCCATGCGGGCCATCGCGTCGTGGATGCGGTCGATGCCGAGCGTGTTCGCGAGGCGGTAGAAGTACACGTCGCAGGACTGCATCACCGCGTTTTCCATGTCCATCGTGCCGTGACCTTCGCGCTTGAAGTCGCGGAACCGGTGGCGGGAATGCGGCAGCGAGTAGTAGCCGGGGCAATAGGCGGTGTCCGTCGGCTTGATCGCATCGTATTCAAGACCGGCGAGCGCCATCAGCGGCTTGATAGTTGATCCCGGAGGGTAGGTCCCGCGTATCACCCGGTTGAAGAGCGGCTGGTCCGGATTCTCGGTGAGCGCGAGGTAGTCGCTTCGCGAGATGCCGCGCGCAAAACCGTTCGGATCGAAGGACGGCAGGCTCGCGAAAACGAGCACGTCGCCGTTCGACGGATCGATCGCGGCCACCGCGCCGCGGCGGCCGGCCATCGCCTCCTCGGCGACGCGCTGCAGCTCGATGTCGATCGTGAGGCGCAGTTCGCGTCCCGCCTGCGGCTCGCGACTCTGCAGCTGCGCATCGCCTTCATTGAACAGCTGGACCGAGCGGCCCTCGGCGTTCACGAGCACTTCGCGGTATCCGCCGACGCCGAGCAGCTGCTGCTCGTAGGCGCGCTCGATCCCAGTCTTGCCGATCACGCCGGTCCCGAAATAGCGCTCCCGGTCGACGCGCGAAAGATCGTCCTCGCTGATCGTGCCGACGTAGCCGAGCGCATGCGCGCCGATCGGGCCGTAAGGGTAATGACGCGCCATGCGGGTCTCGAGCAGGACGCCCGGCAGCTCGTGCCGGTGCACGGCATAGCGCGCGATCTCCTCATCGTCGAGCTGGAGCAGGAAGGGAACGGCCTCGAACGAACGGCGCGACAGTACAAGCTGACGGACGCGCACGATGTCGCCCGGGTCGAGCAGCCCGAATCGCGCCAGCCGGCCGAGCGCGACTTCGAGATCGCCCGCCTGCTCACGCACGATCTCGAGCTGGTAGGCGGGCGTGTTCTCGGCAATCACGCGGCCACCCCGATCGTAGATGACGCCACGATTCGGCGGCAGCGGCTCGATGCGCGCGCGATTGCCCTGCGAGAGCTCGACATAGTGCGCGTGCTGCACCACCTGGAGCCAGAACGCGCGGCCGGAAAGCAGAAGCGCGAGCGCCGCGACGATGCCGGCTGCGAACAGCGCCCGCTGCAGGAACATCCGCAGTTCGAGGGCGTCGTCCTTGATGCGCACGCGCCGCATCGGGTTCCCTAGCGCCGCGCTGCGAGGCGGGCGAAGAGGGCCGTGACCAGCGGCCAGCACGCGGCGCCGATGGGCACCGCGAGCCAGCGTCGCCAGTCGGTGACCGGATGGCCCGCCACCCCGTCAATCCAGAACAGCAGGAATTCGTTCAGCCAGAGCAGTGCGAGTATCACCGCCGACTGCTGCAGGGGCGGGAACGCGCGGATCTGCAGCCTGAGCTTCGAGGCGACGTACGCAATCACGGTGAGTGTGAGCGCATGTTGGCCGAGCAGCACGCCGCGGAAACCGTCGAGCGCGAGACCCGCGCACCAGCCGTAGGAAAGGCCCAGCAGGCGCGGCGCGAGCAGGTTGAACCACAATACCGTCAGCGCGACGAAATCCGGCCGCAACAGCTCGAGCCAGTCTGGCAGCGGGGCCACGGTCGCGACCAGCGATGCGAGCGTCAACGCCATGACCCGCGGCCAGCCGATGTGGGTACGGCTTGTGCGCATCATGGCGTCGGACCTGCCGGCGGCGGCGCGGGCGCCTCGGGCTCGGGTTCCGGCGCCGGTTCGACCACGACGTTGTCGAACCAGACCAGCAGGATCTCGGGATCGCGGTCGAGCGCCGCCAGCGGCTCGGCTTCAACCGCGAGCAGCGGCTGGGCCGGATCGCGCACGACCGCCGTGACCTTGCCGACCGGATAGCCGGGCGGATAGACGCCGCCGAGACCCGAGCTCACCAGCAGGTCGCCGACGATGACGTCAGCGTTTTGCGGCAGGTAGGGCAGTGAGAGGAGACCGGACCGGCCGGTGCCGAGCGCAATGCTGCGTGTGCCGGTGCGATTGACCTGCAACGGGATCGCGTGCTCGGGATCCGTGATCAGGATGACTTCGGCCGAGATTGGCCCTGCGCGCGTGACCTGGCCAAAGATGCCATTCGCGTCGAGCGCGGCCTGGCCGCGGAACACGCCGGAGCGCGTGCCCTTGTTGACGAGCACGCGCTGGCGGAAGGGATCGAGATCGACACGCACGATTTCCGCCACCAGCGATCGCTTGACGACGCGCGCGGAGCTTTCGCGCGCGGCGCGCAGTCGCTGGTTCTCCTGCTCGAGCGATTCGAAGCGCATCAGCTTCAGGCGGAGCACCAGATTGTCGGCGGCGAGCCGGACGTTCTGCGCCTCGACCCGCGTGCGCGTGGCAAGAGATTCTCGCGCCGCGGTCCAGGCCACAAGTGGCGCCTGCACTGCCCACTGGAACGGATACGCCGCCGTCGAAACCCAGTCGCGGATCGCAGCGAGATGATGTTGGCGATGATCCGCGACCATGAGTCCGGCGGCCATCAAGGCGAGGACGATGAGACGCAGTCCGAGGGCGGGACCGCCGAGGAGTAGGGGTCGGGAATCCGGCTCGTGAATGGTCAACGTGGCCTCTAGCCGAGGCCGAACAGCCCCGGATGCTCCTCGGACAACTCGAGAATTCGGCCGCCGCCACGCGCCACGCAGGTGAGAGGGTCGTCCGCGATGATCACCGGCAATCCGGTTTCTTCCATCAGCAGCTTGTCGATGTCCTTCAGGAGTGCGCCGCCGCCAGTCAGCACGATGCCGCGGTCCGCGACGTCGGCGCCGAGTTCGGGCGGCGTCTGCTCGAGCGCCTTCTTGACCGCCTGGACGATGCCCTGGAGCGGCTCCTGCATCGCCTCGAGGATTTCATTCGAATTGAGCGTGAAGCTCCGCGGTACGCCTTCGGAGAGATTTCGCCCCCTCACCGAGAGCTCGCGCACCTGCTGGCCCGGATAGGCGGAGCCGATTTCGATCTTGATCCGCTCCGCCGTCGCCTCTCCGATCAGGATGCCGTAGTTGCGCCGCACGTAGTTCGTAATCGCCTCGTCCATGCGATCGCCGCCGATGCGAACCGATTCGGCGTAGACGATGCCGTTCAGGGAGATCACGGCGACCTCGGAGGTGCCGCCTCCGATGTCGAGCACCATCGAACCGCGCGCCTCGTTGACCGGAAGTCCGGCACCGACCGCGGCCGCCATTGGTTCCGGAATGACGTCCACGCGGCGCGCACCGGCGCCTTCCGCCGATTCCTGAATTGCGCGGCGTTCGACTTGTGTCGATCCGAACGGCACGCAGACCAGCACGCGCGGCGAAGGGCGGAGCCACCGGTTGCCGTGGACCTTGCTGATGAAGTACTGGAGCATGCGCTCGGTGTAGGTGAAGTCGGCAATGACGCCGTCCTTCATCGGGCGCACGGCGGTGATGTGACCCGGAGTGCGCCCCAACATGCTCTTGGCCTCGGCACCGACCGCGATGATGGTCTTGGTGCCGCGGCCCGGCTCGTCCTGCACGGCGACGACTGAGGGCTCGTTCAGCACGATCCCCTGGCCGCGCACGTAGATGAGCGTATTGGCCGTGCCGAGGTCGATCGAAATGTCGCTGGAAAAATAACCCCGGAGGCTCTTGAACATGATTGCCTGGATACCGGAATGGCGTCGGAAAGAGGGCCGGAAGTGTAGCCGTGGGCGCGACTTTCCACAAGGCGACATGTATGATTTCCGTCAAGTTTTTCCCACTTTTTCCGCAATGGTGCGCACGTGACACTGACCCGCCGCGACGTCGAAAACATCGCGCATCTCGCCCGCCTCGAGATCACCGAGGCGGAGCTGCCCGTCTACGTCGGCAGTCTCTCTGCGATCCTCGAATTCGTGGAGCAGCTCTCGAACGCCGCGACCGAGGGTGTGGTCCCGATGGCCCATCCCCTCGAGGGCCAGATCCAGCCGCTGCGTGAGGACTACGTCACGGAATCGGATCGCCGCGACGCCTACCAGGCAAACGCCACCGCCGTCGAGGCGGGGCTCTACCTCGTGCCCAAGGTCATCGAATGAACGCGCACCACGCGACCGCCGCAGAGCTCGCCCGGGGCTTGCGCGCGCGCGAGTACTCGAGCGTCGAGATCACGCAGCACTTCCTCGAGCGCATCGGCCGTGCGAACGCGTCGCTGAACGCGTTCCTGACCGTGACCGGCGAGCGCGCGCTCGCGGACGCGCGGCGCGCCGACGAACGCATCGCGCGCGGCGAGGGCGGGCCGCTCACCGGTGTGCCGCTCGCGCACAAGGACATCTTCTGTACCGAGGGCGTCCTCACGACCTGCGGCTCACGCATGCTCTCGAACTTCGTCGCGCCCTACGACGCGACCGTGGTCGAGCGGCTCGCCGCCGCGGGCATGGTCCTGCTCGGCAAGACCAACATGGACGAGTTCGCGATGGGCTCGTCGAACGAGACGAGCTATTACGGCCCGGTGAAGAATCCCTGGGACCCGTCAAAGGTACCTGGCGGATCTTCCGGCGGCTCGGCGGCGGCGGTGGCGGCGAGACTCGCGCCGGTTGCGACCGGCACCGATACCGGCGGATCGATCCGTCAGCCGGGTGCGCTGACGGGTCTGACCGGATTCAAGCCGACCTACGGGCGCGTTTCGCGCTACGGCATGGTCGCGTTCGCCTCGAGCCTCGACCAGGCGGGAGTGCTCGCGCAATCCGCCGAGGACGCAGCGCTCGTGCTCGGCGCGATGGCGGGACACGACCCGCGCGACTCGACCTGCGTAAACGTAGCGGTGCCGGATTACGCGGCCGGGCTCGAAAAGCCGGTAAAAGGGCTGAAAATCGGCATCATCCGCGAATTCTTCGGCGCGGGCCTCGAAGCCGGAACCGGCGCCGCCGTGCGCGCCGCAATCGAATCGTACCGCGCGCAGGGTGCATCAATCGTCGAAGTGAGCCTGCCGGCGCTGCCGCTCTCGGTGCCGACCTACTACGTCGTCGCGCCGGCAGAGTGCTCCTCGAATCTCTCGCGCTTTGACGGCGTGCGCTTCGGCCATCGCTGTAAGGACCCACGCGACCTGATGGATCTCTACAAGCGCACGCGCGGCGAGGGCTTCGGCGCCGAGGTCAAGCGCCGCATCATGACCGGCACCTACGTGCTGTCGGCTGGCTACTACGACGCCTATTACCTGAAGGCGCAGAAGGTGCGGAGCCTCATCAACGCGGATTTCAAGCGCGCGTTCGCGATCGTTGACGTGCTGATGGGGCCGACGGCCCCAACGCCGGCGTTTCCGATCGGAGCCAAGACCAATGACCCGATCCTGATGTATCTGAACGACATCTACACGATCGGCGCCAACCTCGCGGGCCTGCCGGCGGTGTCGGTGCCCTGCGGAATGGTGGACGGCCTGCCGGTCGGACTGCAGATCATCGGGCCGCATTTCGCGGAAGAGCGGCTGCTCGCGACCGCCCACGCCTGGCAGCGCGAGACTGACTGGCACCGCAGGCTGCCGCCCGGCTACGCGTGAAACCATGAGCATCGAGTGGGAAACCGTCATCGGCCTCGAGATCCACGCGCAGCTCGCGACGCGCTCGAAGATCTTCTCGAGCTCGTCGACCGCGTACGGCGCGGTGCCGAATGCACAGGCGAATCTCGTGGACCTCGGCTATCCCGGAGTGCTGCCGGTCCTGAACCGTGAGGCTGTGCGCATGGCCGTGAAGTTCGGGCTCGCGATCGGCGCCACGATCGCCCGGCGCTCAGTCTTCGCGCGCAAGAACTACTTTTATCCCGACCTGCCGAAGGGCTACCAGATCAGCCAGTACGAGCAGCCGATCGTCGAGGACGGCACGGTCGACATCCTGCTCGAGGACGGCACCCGCAAGGTGGTCGGCGTCACCCGCGCCCACCTCGAGGAGGACGCGGGCAAGTCATTGCACGAAGGCTTCGGCAGCTCTACTGGCATCGACCTTAATCGTGCCGGCACGCCGCTGCTCGAGATCGTCTCCGAGCCCGACATGCGCTCGGCCCGCGACGCGATCGCCTACATGAAGAAGGTCCATACGCTCGTCCGCTATCTCGAGATCTGCGACGGGAACATGCAGGAGGGCTCCTTCCGCTGCGACGCGAATGTCTCGGTGCGGCCGAAGGGACGGGCCACGCTCGGCACGCGCTGCGAGATCAAGAACCTCAATTCGTTCCGGTTCGTCGAGCGCGCAATCAATTATGAGGTCGCGCGCCAGATCGAGGTGATCGAGGGCGGCGGCAGCATCAAGCAGGAAACGCGTCTTTACGACTCCAACCGCGATGAGACGCGCCCGATGCGCAGCAAGGAAGAAGCGAACGACTACCGCTACTTCCCGGACCCGGACCTGTTGCCGCTCGTGCTCGAAGACGTCTTCGTCGAAGGCGAACGCGGGCGCCTGCCCGAGCTGCCGGACGCGAAGGCCGCCCGTTTCGCGCGCGAACACGGCCTGTCCGAGTACGACGCGGGCGTGCTGACCGCGAGCCGCGAGCTCGCCGACTACTACGAACGCGTCGTGAAGGCCGCCGGCGAGCCGAAGCTCGCGGCGAACTGGGTCATGGGCGAGCTGTCGGGATTCCTGAATCGCGATGGACTCGAAATCGACGCGTCGCCCGTCGGCGCGGATGCGCTCGCGGGACTGCTCCGGCGTATCGTGGACGGCACGATCTCGGGAAAGCTCGCCAAGGACGTGTTCGAGGCGATGTGGTCCGAGCGCGTGGCGGCGGACACGATCATCGAAGCGCGGGGACTGCGACAGATCACGGATACGGGCGCGATCGAACGCGTCATCGCCGAGGTTATGGCCGCGAGTCCCGGCCAGCTCGCCGATTATCGCTCGGGCAAGGACAAGCTGTTCGGCTTCTTTGTCGGCCAGGTCATGAAGGCGACCGGCGGCAAGGCGAATCCCGCGCAGGTGAATGAGCTGCTGAAGCGCATGCTCACAGGCCCATGATGGCGACGGGCGACCTGCTGCACCGATTCCTGTTCGAGCAACTGCCGATCCGCGGCCACCTGGTGCGGCTCGACGCGAGTTGGCGCGCGGCCATCGAGCACCAGGAATATCCACAGGTCGTCGGCGACGCGCTCGGCGAAGCGATGGCTGCGTCCGTGCTGATGGCGGGCGCGCTGAAATTCGAGGGACGGCTGTCGCTCCAGTTCGAAGGCCCGGGTCCCGTGCGGCTGTTGCTCGCACAATGCACCCACCGCCACGCAATTCGCGGCGTCGCACGGCACGAGGACTTGCCGGCGGACTCGACAGGCGCGGACGGACTGTTCGGCGGCGGCCAGCTCGCGGTCACGATCGAACAGGCGGAGGGCGGAGACAAGTATCAGGGAGTCGTGCCGCTCGTGGCGGCGCGGCTGTCGGACTGCCTCGAACAGTATTTCGAGCGCTCCGAGCAGCTGCCCTCGCGAATGATGCTCGCGGCGACGCCGGATCGCGCGGCGGGCTTGTTGTTGCAGCGCGTTGCCATGGGCGCGTCGGGCACCGAGGCCGTAATCGCCGAGGCCGACGACGCCTGGAATCGGCTCGGCCTGCTGGCGGGCACGGTGTCCGCGCGCGAACTCCTCGACACGCCCTGCCGCGAACTGCTGGGGCGCCTGTTTCCCGAGGACGACATCCGCCTGTTCGAGGGCACCCCCGTGTTTTTCCAGTGCAGTTGCTCGCGCGAGCGGGTCGCGGGGATCCTGCAGGCGCTCGGCGGCGAAGAGGTCAGGGACTTGCTCGAGGAACGCGGCGACGTCGAGGTGCGCTGCGAGTTCTGCAACCGCGCCTGGCGATTCGATGCAGTCGACGTCGCGGGGCTATTCTCCGCTAGCGCCCAACCACCGGCGCCGCGCGGTTTACACTGACCGTCTTTCGAGATGTCGGCGGTCGCCCCGCGCGAAGGACCGCAAATGACGGCCCACCTTCGGTCGCAACGAACAACCGACGGTCATTCGCAGCAGGTGTGCTGTTCCTGAATCGGCGGGCACCTCATCGAACCGTAGGAGCAGAACACGCAGCAGTCACCCGGCTTGGGGCGCAGCAGCGTCTTGCAGTTGCGGCACTCGTAAAAGAACTGACAGGCATCGGTGGGCATTGATTCCTGCGCGGCGAAGCCACAATGCGGGCAGGTCAACACCGATTCGAGCATGGCCGCGTTCATCGGCAGCTCAATGGTGGACCGTGGATGGATAACCGGCATTGGTCGTGGCCTTGACTAGTGCCGCCACCTTGGTCCGGTCCGGGTCGAATATCACAGTTGCCGTCTTCCTGGCGAAGTCGATATTGGACGCAGCCACGCCGGGCACCTCGTCCAGCGCCTTCTTGACCGTGATTGGGCAGAGTTCGCAGGTCATGTTCTGGACGTCGAGAACGACCGTTTGGGGTTCTGCCGCAAGGACGCCAAGGGACGTGGCGAGAAGGGCGACGAAGAGCAATCTACGCATGGAACTCTCCCGTCAGTAAAACAGTGGTGCAAACCATGGCACGGCCAACAGGCCGAGCAACAGTACGGCGACCGACCAGAAGACCAGTCGCTGCCGTCTGGTGGCCTGCGGGTCGGCGCACGACGTGCCAGGGGCGCACGCCTGTGGCACCAGATAGAGCTTGCGAAACGCGAGCGCGAGGAAGATCAGCGTCAGGCCGATGAACAGGGGCCGGTAAGGCTCGAACGCCGTCAGATTGCCGATCCATGCGCCGCCGACGCCGAGCGCGAGCAGCACGAGCGGTCCCACGCAGCAAACCGACGCGCCAATGGCAGCCAGAAATCCGGCCACCAGCGACCCTTTCGCACTCAGTGCCGCCACCGCGATTGCTCCAAAATATTCACGCAGAGCGTAGCATGCACTCCGTACCATGGTACGGAGTCAAGGGAGTTGCGATGAACGAGGAACTGTCCATAGGGCGCCTCGCCAAGACGGCCGGCGTGAATGTCGAGACCATTCGCTACTACCAGCGTCGCGGTCTAGTCGCCGAACCTTGCAAGCCCCTGGGCGGGCACCGGCGTTACGACTCATCGGCGGCGTCACGCGTGCGGTTCATCAAACGCGCGCAGCAGCTCGGCTTTACGCTGGAAGAGGTCACCGGACTGTTGCGACTGGAGGACGGCCAGAGCTGTCGCGAAACCCGCCTGCTCGCCGAGCACAAGCTCGCGTTGATCGAAGAGCGCATCGCCGATCTGAACCGCATGCGCCGAATACTCAAGGGCCTGATAGCGGAATGCGCACTGGGCCAGCGACCACGGTCATGTCCCATCATCGCCACACTGTCGGCGGACTCAGGGTAATCGACCAAGCCCAGCGACACCCTATCTGCGAACTACGTTCTTTGCGGCGCACAATAGCGCTCCGTATACTCGATCGGATGTCCATCCGGCCTCCCGCGCAGGTTTCGTTCGAGTTTTTCCCGCCGAATGACGAGTCCATGGAGCGCACGCTCTGGGCTTCGATCGAGCGGCTCGCGCCGCTCGCGCCGCGTTTCGTGTCGGTCACCTACGGCGCCGACGGCTCGACACGCGATCGCACCCATCGCGTGATCTCGCGCGTGCAGCGCGAGACCCGCCTGACCGGCGCGCCGCATCTCACCTGCATCGGCGCGAGCCGCGGCGAGATACTCGACATCGCACTGCGCTACTGGGACGAAGGGATCCGGCACATCGTCGCGCTTCGCGGCGATCCGCCGGCAGGCAGCGGCGAGTACCTGCCGCGCAAGGACGGATTCGCGTACGCGTCGGACCTTGTCGCGGGCCTGAAGGGCGTTGCGGACTTCGAGATTTCCGTTGCCGCCTACCCGGAGACGCATCCTGAAGCGCTGAGTCCCGAGCAGGACCTCGACAACCTGAAACGCAAGCTCGATGCGGGTGCCGCGCGCGCGATCACGCAGTTCTTCTTCGATGCGGATTGCTTTCTGCGCTTCCGGGACGCCTGTGCGGACCGCGGCATCTATGCCGTCATGGTGCCAGGCATTCTTCCGATCACTCGCCTTCCGCAGCTCCTGAAATTCGCGGAGCGCTGTGGGGCCTCCGTACCTGACTGGCTGATTGAGCGCTTCGAAGGGCTCGACGACGATCCCGAGACGCGGAAAATGATTGCAGCCTCTGTCGCCATCGAGCAGGTCGCTCGCCTCCGAAACGAGGGTGTGCAGGAGTTTCATTTCTATACGTTGAACCGGGCCGAGCTGACCTACGCGATCTGCCACGCGTTGGGTCTGCGGGCGGCCGCATGAGCGACACGCGGCAGGCGCGAATCGCCGCGCTCAAGACTGCGCTCGCAGAGCGCATCCTCGTATTGGACGGTGCGATGGGCACGATGATCCAGCGTGCCCGGCTCGAGGCTGCCGACTACCACGGCGAGCGGTTCGCGGACTGGCCGCGCGACCTCACCGGCGCAAACGACCTGCTGTCGCTGACGCGCCCGGACCTGGTCGCGGCGATCCACCGCGAGTATCTCGAAGCCGGCGCCGACATCATCGAGACCAACACCTTCAATGCGAGCGCGCCGTCGCTCGCGGACTACGGCCTCGAGGAATTTACGGCCGAGATCAACCTGGAGTCGGCGCGCATCGCGCGCCGCGTCGCGGACGAGGCCACTGCGGCGGACGGACGACCGCGATTCGTGGCGGGTGCACTCGGACCCACGAGCCGGACGGCCTCGCTCTCTCCCGACGTCAATGATCCGGGATTCCGCAACACGAATTTCGATGCGCTGCGCGCGACCTACGGCACGGCAGCGCGCGCGCTGATCGAAGGCGGCGCGGATCTGCTGATCGTCGAGACGATCTTCGATACGCTGAACGCCAAGGCGGCGCTGTATGCGATCAGCGAAGTCTTCGAGGAGACCGGCATCGAGCTGCCGGTCATCGTCTCCGGCACGATCACCGACGCTTCGGGCCGCACGCTGTCGGGCCAGACCGTCGAGGCCTTCTGGAATTCCGTGCGGCATGTCCGGCCGATCGCGATCGGGCTCAACTGCGCGCTCGGGGCGAAGCAGCTCCGCCCGCACGTCGAGGAGCTGGCGCGAATCGCGGACTGCCATGTCAGCGCCTACCCGAACGCCGGCCTGCCGAACGCCTTTGGCGAATACGACGAGCAGGCCTGCGAGACCGCGGAGCTGCTGGGCGAATGGGCGAGGAGCGGCCTGGTCAACATCGTCGGCGGCTGCTGCGGCACGACGCCGGAGCACATCGCCCACATCGCGCGTGCCGTCGCCGGCCTGCCGCCGCGCAAGCCCGCAAATCCACCGCGGCGCTGCCGGCTGTCGGGTCTCGAGGCGCTCAATCTCGAGCCCGAAATGCTGTTCGTCAATGTCGGCGAGCGCACGAATGTCACCGGCTCGGCCAAGTTCCGCAAGCTGATCGAGGCGGGCGACTACATCACGGCACTCGCGATCGCGCGCGACCAGGTGGCGAACGGCGCGCAGATGATCGACATCAACATGGACGAAGGAATGCTCGATTCGCAGGCCGCGATGGTGCGGTTCCTGAATCTCGCCGCGTCGGAGCCTGATATCGCGCGCGTGCCGTTCATGATCGACTCGTCGAAATGGTCGGTGATCGAGGCGGGCCTGCGCTGTCTCCAGGGCAAGGGCGTCGTCAATTCGATCTCGATGAAGGAAGGCGAGGGTCCGTTCCTCGAGCAGGCGCGGCGGGCCCGGCGCTACGGTGCCGCAGTCGTCGTCATGGCGTTCGACGAGCAGGGCCAGGCCGACAGCGTGGACCGCAAGGTGGCGATCTGTGAGCGCGCGTATCGCCTGCTGATCGACCGCGCCGGATTTGACCCTGAGGACATCATCTTCGACGCGAACATCTTCGCGGTGGCCACCGGCATCGAGGAGCATGCCGGATATGGCGTCGCGTTCATCGAGGCCGTGAGACTGATCAAATCGCGCTGCCCCGGATCAAAGACGAGCGGCGGCGTCAGCAATGTTTCGTTCGCTTTCCGCGGCAACGACACGGTGCGCGAAGCGATGCACGCCGTGTTCCTCTATCACGCGATCCGCGCGGGCCTCGACATGGGCATCGTCAACGCGGGCCAGCTCGGCATCTACGAGGAGATCGCGCCGGAATTGCGCGAGTGCTGCGAAGACGTGATCCTGAACCGCAGGCCCGATGCGACCGAGCGCCTGCTCGAGATCGCCGGGCGTTTCCGCGGCGACGGCGCGGCGCGGCGCGCGGAGGATCTCGCGTGGCGCGGATGGCCGGTCGGCAAGCGGCTCGAGCACGCGCTGATCAAGGGCATCGACGAGTTCATCCTCGACGACGTCGAAGAGGCGCGCGTGGCCGCGAAGCGCCCGCTCGACGTAATCGAGGGCCCGCTGATGGACGGCATGAACGTGGTCGGTGACCTGTTCGGAGCCGGCAAGATGTTCCTGCCGCAGGTCGTGAAGTCGGCGCGCGTGATGAAGCGCGCGGTCGCGCACCTCGTTCCCTTATCGAGCGCGAGCAGGGTGGCGCGCGCGCGAGCAACGGCAAGATCGTGATGGCGACGGTCAAGGGCGACGTGCACGACATCGGCAAGAACATTGTCGGCGTCGTACTCCAGTGCAACAACTTCGAGGTCGTGGACCTCGGCGTGATGGTGCCGGCCGAGCGCATCCTCGAGACGGCGCGCACGCAGTCGGCCGACATGATCGGCCTGTCGGGCCTGATCACGCCCTCGCTTGACGAGATGGTGCACGTGGCGCACGAGATGCAGCGCCAGGGATTCACGATTCCGCTGCTGATCGGTGGGGCGACGACGTCTCCCGCGCACACCTCCGTGCGGATCGAACCCGAGTACGGGCACGGCGTGGTTTACGTCAAGGACGCCTCACGCTCGGTGGGCGTCTGCCAGACGCTGGTGTCGGCGGAGACGCGCAATGCGTTCTTCGAGAAGGTGAAGATCGAGCATGCGCACCGGCGCGAGCAACACGCCGGCCGCAAGCGGCGCCCCGAGGGGCTTGCGCTCGCGGATGCGCGCGCGCGGCGATTCGCGGCCGACTGGAAAAGCTATCGTCCGCCGGTGCCGCGCTTCCTCGGCACGCGGTCGCTCGCGGCCGTGCCCTTGAAGGACCTGGTGCCGTTCATCGACTGGATGCCGTTCTTCAATGCCTGGGAGTTCTCGGGGAAATTCCCGGACATCCTCGAAGACCCGACGCGCGGCGCCGCGGCGAGCGCGCTCTGGAAGGATGCGCGCCAGATGCTCGACACGCTGGTGCGGGAGCGCTGGCTGACGGCGAACGCGGCGTTTGGCTTCTTCCCGGCCTCGGGCAACGGCGACGACATTGAGCTCGCACAGCTCACGCTGCATCATCTCCGTCAGCAGAAGATCAAGCCGGCCGGCCAGCCGCAGCTTTGCCTCGCCGATTTCATCGCGCCGCGCGAATCACGTATCACGGATTACATCGGCGCATTCGCCGTGACCGCGGGGCAGGGCATCGAGCCGAATGTCGCGCGCTTCGAGGCGGCGCACGATGATTATTCGGCGATCCTGCTGAAGTCGCTGGCAGACCGGCTCGCCGAGGCGCTGGCCGAAGTGCTGCACCTGCGCGTGCGGCGCGAATTCTGGGGCTATGCGCCGGAGGAGAGCTTGACCAACGAGCAGCTGGTGCGGGAGGAGTACCGCGGCATTCGCCCGGCACCAGGCTATCCGGCCTGCCCGGATCACACGGAGAAAGCGGAACTATGGAAGCTGCTCGATGCCGAGGCGGCGACCGGCATCCGGCTCACGGAGTCCTACGCGATGTATCCCGCTGCTTCGGTCAGCGGCTGGTATTTCTCGCATCCCGACGCGCGCTATTTCGCGATCGGCACGATCGGTGTCGACCAGCTCGAGGATTACGCGCGGCGCAAGGGAATTTCGGTGGCCGAGGCGCGCCGCTGGCTCTCGCCGATTCTCGGACGTGACGCCGAGGCCGACGCGGCCTGAAGGTGAACGTCCCCTTCAGAAGGTGAACGTCCCCTTCAGGTGCTGCATCTGGCCGAGTATCCAGGTCTGACGCATGCGAACGTAACGCGAGGGATTCGAAACCCGGTACTGGTTCGGATTCGGCAGCACGGCCGCCAACAGTGCCGCTTCCTCGCGGCCAAGACGCGATGCGTCCTTGCCGAAGAATTGCCGGCTTGCGGCCTCGACACCCCAGATTCCGCGGCCGAACTGGGCGCTGTTCAGGTACACCTCGAGGATGCGCTGCTTCGGCCAGAGCCACTCGATCCAGAGCGTGAACCAGACTTCGAGCCCCTTGCGCAGCCAGCTTTGGCCCGGCCACAGGAACAGGTTCTTTGCGACCTGCTGGCTGATCGTGCTCGCGCCGCGCAGCCGGCGCCCGCTGCGCGCATCGTTGACGGCCTTCTCGATCGCTTCGAAATCGAATCCATCGTGCACGAGAAACTTCTGGTCCTCGGCGGCGATCGCGGCGACCGCAGCGTGGCGCGAGATCCGTGACCAGGGCACCCATTGGTGATGCTGGCGAAGCGGCGCGGGATCGCTGCCTGCAGCGATGCGCTCGTACATCATGAAGGCGGTCATCGGCACCGGTAACCAGCGGAATCCGGCGACGACAACGACGCTTGCCGTGGCCGTGGCGAGCAGTGCGATCGCGACCCACCGCGCGAGCCGCGCCGGCAGGGAACGACGATTCATCCGGGCCGTCGGGTCAGGCGGCGCTTGCGCGCCGTACGAGCTTGATGATGACCGGCTCGGCCGGGACGTCGTCGTGGCCGCGCCGGCGGCCGGTCTTCAGCTTCGCGATCTTGTCGATGACGTCCATGCCGCCCACCACACAGCCGAAGACCGCGTAGCCGAAACTGCCGGTCTTGTGGTCGAGGAACGCGTTATCGGCGAGGTTGACGAAGAACTGCGAGGTCGCACTGTGCAGGTCATTCGTGCGCGCCATCGCGAGCGTGCCGCGCAGGTTCTTGAGGCCATTGTCGGCTTCGTTCGTGATCGGCGCATGCCCCGATTTCTGTTCCATGTCCGGCGTGAAGCCGCCGCCCTGGACCATGAAGCCCGGGATCACGCGGTGAAATACGGTGCCGTCGAAGAAGCCCTCGTCGACGTAGCGCAGGAAGTTCTTGCTGGA
>JANLWE010000094.1:0-26218 GCA_031364365.1 Gammaproteobacteria bacterium
GGCGGCAGTCCAGAAGAAACCACCGCCCGCGGCGCCCGGCGTCGCGGTCATCCGCGGTACCGAATTGGGGAAGGAAGTTCCGAAGGAAGCTCGAAAGTAAGTTGGATCAGGGGATCGAACGGGAAAATCGGGGAGGCACGAGAATGACAATCAAATCCAAGGTGTCGATGTCCAGGGTTGCTGGTTCGGCACTCGCGGCATTGCTGGCAATTGCAGGCTGCATCGGCGCCGCACAGGCGCAGACGGCGGCCTTCCAGACGCTGCCAGCCGGCGCGGCGATCGACATGGCGATACCACTCTTCAAGTCGCGTGTCGTGGTCGCGGACCTTCCGACGGCGCGTGTTGCCGTTGGCAATCCAGATGTCGCGGACATCGTGGTGATCAGCCCGACACAGCTCTACGTGCTGGCGAAGGACATCGGCACGACCAACGTGCTGTTCTGGGGACGCGACAATCGCCTGATCGGTTCGATCAACCTTGAAGTCGTGCACGACCTCGATGGACTCAAGTCGAAGCTCCACCAGCTCATGCCCAACGAGCTGATCGAAGTCTATTCGGCACAGCGCTCGATCATCCTCAAGGGCAAGGCCTCCAACATCTCGTCAATGAATGCCGCGGTCCGTATTGCCGAGGGCTATCTCGCGCAGGTCCAGACGGCGAAGAATGCGCAGGAGTTCGAGCAGAATTCCGCATCCAAACGCGAAGACAAGTCGGTCGGCTCGGTCATCAACCTGATCGAGGTCGGCGGCTCTCAACAGGTCATGCTGGAAGTCAAGGTGGCCGAGATTGCACGCACGGAACTGAAGCGGCTCCAGGCGAAATTCAATGCCATCTCAAAAGGAGTGGATGGTGCCTTCGGAGCGGTCAACGGCGGCGCGTCGTTCCCCGATGCCGTGCTAAGTGTGCGAAATCCGGTGACAGGCGTGCTCGAATCACCTCTCAGGCAGCCCGCTTTGCCGGGTCTTTCTCCTTGGGGCCCCGCCGTCGACGAATTCGCGCCCACCGACATGACCATCGCCAACCAGGGCCTGTTCGGGACCTTTGTCGACAGCAATTTCCTGTTCAATCTCGCGGTGGACGCTGCGAAGGAAAATGGCCTGGCCAAGGTTCTCGCCGAGCCGACACTGACGACACTGACGGGCCAGGAAGCCGAATTCCTCTCCGGCGGACGCTTCCCGATCCCGGTCAGCAATGGTATTGATGGTACGACAGTCGAGTTCCAGAAGTTCGGCGTCGCACTCAAGTTCCTGCCGGTTGTGCTCTCGGACGGCCGGATCAACCTCAAAGTCAATGTCAGTGTCAGCGAACTCGTTGACACCGGCAGCCTGGTCCTCCGAGGGTCAGGCGTGTCGTCCAGTACTTTTGTGCCATCGCTGCGAGAGCGCAGTGCGAGCACTACGGTCGAGCTGGGCGACGGTCAGTCGATGGGGATTGCGGGTCTCCTGGATGACAATCTGCGCGAACTCGTCACCAAGTTCCCGGGGCTGGGCGACATACCGATCATCGGTGCCCTGTTCCGCAGCACTCAGTTCCAGAAGGGCCAGACCGAGCTCGTGATCCTGGTGACGCCGCACCTGGCGAAGCCGCTGGCGCCGGGGAGCGTGACGTTGCCGACGGACAAGTTCGTCGAGCCGACGGATGCGGAGTTCTACTGGCAGGGCAAGATCGAAGGGAGCCCGCCCGCCGGCGGCCACCAAGTGAAGTGAACGAGGAAACCATCATGATCACCAGAATAAGCCTCGCGTTCTGCATTGCGGTCGCCTTTGCCGGCTGCAATACGACGCCCACCGCCATCGAGGCCGACTTCGGCAACTCGGCGGCATCACTCGTCAAGGCGCAGACTGCCGACCCGGCAACGCTGACCGCCCCGAGCACCGAGCCGGTGACCGGCGTTGACCCCGACTATGCAACCAATGTCATCGACGCGATGCGTGAATCGGTCGCGAAGCCGGCCGAAGTCAAGCAGCCCCTCGAAATCCGGGTGGGCGGTCAGGGAGGTTCCTGATCATGAACGCGATGGGGCAACGGCAACGCGGCATTGTCGCTGTCATGGTGGCCATTTCGCTCCTGGCGCTGCTCGCCATGGTGGGGATGGCGCTCGAGAGCGGCCACGTGATCCTGAACAAGTCGCGGCTCCAGAATACGGTGGACGCCTCGGCGCTCGCCGCCGCCAAGGTGCTGGACAAGACCGGCTCGGAGACGCAGGCGACGACGGCCGCCCGCAGCGTGTTCACCCTGAATGCAGCCAATCAGCCAGAACTGAGCCGGGTCATGAGCGGTGCCGACATCACGGTCCAATACTCCAACACGCTGAGCCCGTTTGCGCCCGGCAGCGTGCCTGCGAATTACGTCCGTGTGATCGCGCAGAACTTCACGATGTGGACGAGTTTCACCTCGCTCGTGGGAATCAACCAGACCTCCACGGCGGCCTCCGCCGTCGCGGGGCCCAGCGCTCCGGTCGGCTCGACGGAAGGCAACGAGGCCTGCGACCTCGTGCCGATGATGGTTTGTGCCGACACCTCTCCGGGCGCTCCGGGCGACTTTGGCTTTACCGGGGACAATGTCACATTGCTCAAAATTGGTTCGAATGTCACGGGCCCGATCGGTCCCGGAAATTTTCAGCTGATTGAGCTCGGCGCGCCGGGCGCGAATGTGGTGCGCACGAACCTGGCGGGCGGCTACGACCAGTGTCTGGATCCGAGCGGTACCGTCACGACGAAGCCGGGAAATAACGTCGGACCGACGGCGCAGGGCCTCAACACGCGTTTCGGGAGGTACCAGGGCGGCGGCATGAACCAGACCGACTATCCGCCTGACAAGATCACGACTGAACCGAATCCTAACCTCGATGTCGCGGCCAACGGGCTGACCGTCGTCCTTGGGAGGAACGGACCGCCTGTCACAAGTATCAATCAGCTGAATTACAGCTACGACAATTACGAATCCGGTCTCGTTAATGGACCATTCAACTTCCCGTTGGGCAAGGCGAAGCGCCGCGTATTGGCGGTTCCACTCGTCAACTGCTCAACTGCAGTCAATGGCCAGGGCACGCTGCCCGTGATGGGGCTCGGCTGCTTCTTCCTGCTTCAGCAGGTTGTACAGCGGGGCAACGAGAACTTTGTGTACGCCGAATACATCGGCGAATGCGGTGCGGGCGGCACACCCGGCCCGGTTCCGGACCCGAACCCGGTTAGCGGGCCCGGCATTTACAAGATCGTGCTTCACAACGATCCGCTGAGTCCCGATTCATGAACGAGTCCCCCGCGCCGTTATCGGAATTCCGGGGACCGCGACGCGCGCGAGGGATCGCGGCGGTGGAGTTCGTCATCACCGCACCGTTCGTCCTGCTGCTCCTCTTCGGTGGCGCCGAACTGTGGCGGACATTCGTGCACTACCAGACACTCTCTCACCTGGTGCGCGACAGCGCCCGATTCGTTTCCGAGCATTCGATCAACGGCACGACCGGCGTCGTCGCGATCACCGGGGCCGTGATTACAGAGGCGCGGAATCTCGTCGTCTATGGAAACGTCGGCGGGACAGGCAGTGCGAAGCTTCCGAATCTCCAGCCCGGACAAGTGCAGGTCGCCGACGCGGGCGGCGACAACATCCGGGTGACCACCCTGTACCCGTACCAGCCTATTTTTTTCAGGCTGCCCAATATGGGTTTCCAGGGTGCGTCAATCTCGACGGGCTTCAACATGTATGTCGCCGTGACCATGCGGGCGATTTCCTGAGGGGTCCATGCGCTCTCGCCATCAAAGCGGCACAACGACTGTGGAGTTCGCGATCGTGGGAGCGGTCACTTTGACGCTCATCTTTGTCGTGATCGAGTTCAGCCGCATCCTGTTCTCGCTCAACGTGCTGAACGAAGGCGTGCGCCGCGCCACGCGCGTCGCTGCGGTCTGCGCCGTCGGGGATGCAGCGATTGCCGACGCGGCCGTGTTCGTCAACCTGCCCAGGCTCACGACTGCGAATGTCGTCACGGAATACCTCGACGATAACGGTGCACCGCTCGGCGATCCGGCAGCGGCCGACTACTCGGCGATCAAGTACGTGCGAGTCAGGATCGCCAATTACGGCTTTCCGGTCGCACTGCCATTCATCGCCACCTGGTTCGCGGCCCCGCAAATCGTATCCACCTTGCCGCGCGAAAGTCTCGGCGTGCCGAAGTTCGGCGTCGCACCGGCCTGTTGACGGAGTCCTGAGAAACGATGTCCCAGAAATTGCGAGTTCTCGTGGCCAGCCGCTCCGCCGAGGCGCTCAAGCTGTTGAGCGGCTGCCTCGCCGGTGTCAGCGGCATCGCATGCACGACCCGCCTGATCAGCAACGGCCACACCGACCCGTTGCACGACGCGCATCCCGCACCGGACGTGCTGGTGCTGCGCTTCGACGCCGAGAGCCTTGCGGAACTCGCGACACTCGGCAAGTCGAACCCTGATACCCGCCCGCCGCTGATCGTGGTGGGGCCCGCCGGGAGCCCCGAGGCGATGCGCCTCGCGGTGCGAAGCGGCGCGCGGGATTTCCTGGCCGAGCCGCTGAATCCCGAAGACTTCATCGCCGCTCTGGAGCGCCTGCGGCATGAGCCGCGTCGCGCGGCGCATCAGGCTCCAAAGGCGGAGATCACCCTGGTGTTGGGCGCCGCTGGCGGGGTCGGAACTTCATTCGTTTCGTGCAATCTCGCGCACGCACTCGCGAAAGAAACCAGTGCGCCGACGCTCCTGATGGACCTGGATATCAATTCGGCTCCGCTCGCCAGTTTCCTCGACCTGGCGCCCGAGCGCGGTCTGCCAACCGCTCTGGCAGAAATCGAGTTTCTCGACCAGCACGCGCTCGCAGGCTATGTCACGAAGCACCGCAGTGGCCTGCACATGATGGGCGCTCCAAGCAAGTCGACCGTGTTCTCGAAAGACCTCGACGCCAATCGAATCGCGGCCTTGATGGGCGTCATCTCGGAGCGCTACCGCTATGTCGTTGTCGATGGATCGCACGTCCTGGACGACCTGAACGTCACGACACTCGGCATGACGAAGACGGTCATTGTTGTCGTTCAGCAGTCGGTCGTGCAGCTGAAACAGGCGGCACGCCTGATACGCATCCTGTTTGCCGAGTTCGGAATTCCCGACGACCACATCATTGTCGTCGTCAACCGCCATCTCAAGCGCTCGACGGTCGCGCTCGCGGACATCCAGCGCGCGCTTGCGCGCGACCGGGTTGTCATCGTGCCAAATCAGTACAAGAGCGTGCTTTCGAGCATCGATGGCGGCGTGCCGATACTCGAATTCGAACCGTCGTCGCCGGTCGCAACGGCGATCGTCGACCTGCAGCGCGAGTTGTGCGGTGCGCCACCGATTGAAAGAATGGGCCTGCTGCGACGCGCGCTTCCGATCTTCTCCGGGAATGAATAAATGTCGAGACTACACATGGAACGACGGCCAATCGTGGTGAGCGCCGCCCCGAAAGCGGAGCCGGAGCAGGCCAGGCAAATGAGCCCGACCGAGCGCGAATGGAAGCAGCGCATCTATGAGCGCCTGCTGAAAATCCTCGATCTCTCGCTGCTCGGATCGCTCGAGGAGAGTGCGGCCCGCGCCCAGATCCGCGAGATTACCGGGCGGCTGCTGCTCGAGGAATCGGCGCCGCTCAGCCTGGCGCAACGGCAATTTGTGATCCGCCGGATCGAGGACGAGGTCATGGGCCACGGGCCGCTCGAGCCCCTGCTCGCGGATCCGACGATCTCCGACATCCTGGTCAACGGATCGCAGCAGGTTTACGTTGAGCGTCGCGGCAAGCTCGAAATGACGGAAGTTCGCTTCAACGACGACGCTCACCTGATGAATATCATCGATCGCATCGTCTCGGCGGTCGGACGCCGCGTGGACGAGTCGTCACCGATGGTCGATGCGCGCCTCAAGGATGGCTCTCGCGTCAACGTGATCATTCCGCCATTGGCGCTCGATGGCCCGATGATGTCGATCCGGCGATTTGCCGTCGAATTGCTCAAGGTCGAGGACCTCATCCGCCTTGGCACGATCAACGAATCGCTGTCGACAGTCCTCAAGGCCATCGTCCAAGGCCGACTCAACGTGGTCATCTCCGGCGGTACCGGCGCCGGCAAGACGACAATGCTCAATATTCTCTCCGGATTCGTGCCGCTGACAGAGCGCGTCGTGACGATCGAGGACTCCGCCGAATTACAGCTGCAGCAGCCACATGTGGTGCGGCTGGAAACGCGCCCGCCGAACATCGAAGGCAAGGGCGAGGTGGCGCAACGTGATCTCGTGCGCAATGCCCTGCGCATGCGGCCCGAGCGCATCATCGTCGGCGAGGTACGTGGTGCCGAGGCTCTCGACATGCTTCAGGCCATGAATACGGGCCATGACGGCTCGCTCACCACGGTTCATGCAAACTCGCCGCGCGACGCACTCAGCCGTATCGAAACCATGGTGTCGATGACCGGCATGACGTTTCCGATAAAGGCGCTCCGCGCGCAGATGGCCTCGGCAATCAATGTCGTGATCCAGGTCGCCCGCGACGAAGACGGTCGCCGGCGCGTCATCAGCCTCCAGGAAATCAACGGCATGGAGGGAGACGTGGTGACGATGTCTGAGATTTTCACGTTCGAGCGCACCGGCGTCGACAAGGACGGCAACGTGCTCGGCGAGCTGAAGCCGACGGGGGTCGTTCCGGCATTCCAGAAGCGCCTGTCGCGTCGAGGGCTCGACCTGCAGGCCTCGTTGTTCTCCATTGACCAGGCCAGGCGCTAGGAGTCGACCATGACCAGTGGCGTGATCATTTTCCTTTCACTGCTCGGCGGCGCGGTCTTCCTGCTGTCGCAAGTGCTCATCGTGCCGGCGTTCGGCTCGGACGCGCGCACCCGAAAGCTCCTGCGGCGAAAGCTGCTCGAGATCGATTCCGTCGACGCGCAGCGCGAGGTGGCTTCGCTCCTGCGTCAGAAATACCTGCGCCAGCTCTCGCCACTTGCGCGCCGCCTCGAGGACTCCCCGCACATGGAAGCCCTGGGGCGCGTCATTGAACAGGCCGGCAGCACGATTCTCGCGCACCGCCTGGTCGCGCTGGCGGCGCTGGCAGCGATTGGCGGGGCCGTGATCGCAATGTTCCTGACCGGCAATTGGGCGATCGCTTTGCTGGCATTCATCGCCGGCGGTTCAGCGCCCTTTGTCTACATCTTCAGCAAGCGCCGGGCTCGCCTCGAGAAATTCGAGGAGCAGCTGCCGGACGCCGTGGACGTGATGAAGCGGGCGCTTCGCGCGGGCCATCCGTTCAACACCTGCATCAAGCTCGTGGCCGAAGACATGGATGAGCCCATTTCGCGCGAGTTCGAACTGACCTTCGCCGACGTGAACTACGGCAACGATGTGCGCCGCGCGCTGCTCGGCATGCTGCTCAGGGTGCCAAGCTCCAATCTGATGGCGGTCGTCACCGCCGTGCTGATCCAGAAGGAAACCGGCGGCAACCTCGCGGAAATATTCGAGCGAATCTCCCTCGTCATTCGCAGCCGCTTCAGGTTCGGCCGCCGCGTGCGCACGCTCTCCGCCGAAGGCCGCATGTCGGCCTGGATCCTGACGCTCGTGCCCATCATCCTGTTCGGCGTGCTCTGGATCACCACGCCGTCGTACCTGCCGCCACTGCTCGAGAACCCGAGCGGACAGAAGATGCTCATTTTTGCCGTCGTCATGATGATCGTGGCGGTCTTCTGGATGCGCAAGATCATCCGTATCGACCTGTGAAACCATGGACACAATTCTAGAATTCTTCAAGTCATTGACGGTCGCGAGCAACGCGCAGTACACGCTGTTCGTCCTGACAACGGGCGCGACTGTCTTCCTGTTCGCGCTCGGCGTCTCATTCCTGGTGCTCGCCACGATGGACCCGGTGCGCCGCCGACTGGGCGAGATCGCGGTGGACGCCAAGGCCCACAGCGAATTCGCGGCCCGGATCCTGAAGGTCCTCGAGCCGATCAACCGTTTCCTGCTCCCCAGCAAGGGCAACGAGCGCGGCAAGATGGAGCAGCGCCTCGTGTACGCCGGCCTTCGCTCGGCGAAAGCGCTGCCCCTCTTCTACGCCCTTAAGACCGGCCTGGCCCTGCTTTTCCTGCTTGCCGTCGCCGCCGCGTCAGCCTGGCTGCCGCAGTGGTCGCTTTCGAAGCTGGCGTTCGTCGCGATGTTCGCGGCATTTGTCGGGCTGATGTTGCCCAACTACGTGCTCGGTCACCTCGTGGAGCGGCGCCAGAAACGGCTGCGCGACGCCTTCCCCGATGCGCTCGACCTGCTCGTCGTTTGCGTCGAAGCGGGTCTGGGGCTCACCGCCGCGATTCAGCGGGTCGCCGAGGAACTCAAGTTCAGCCACCCGGACCTCGGGGCCGAATTCACCCAAGTCACAGCCGAAATGCGCGCCGGAGTCGAGCGCGAGACGGCGCTGAAGTCACTGTCGTCGCGAACAGGCCTCGAGGACATTCGCGGCCTCGTGAGTCTTCTTATCCAGACCCTGAAATTCGGCACGAGCATCGGCGAGACGCTGCGTGTTTATGCGGAAGAGTTCAGGGACAAGCGCATGCAGCGCGCCGAGGAACTCGCCGCCAAGATCGGGACCAAGCTGGTGTTCCCGCTCGTGTTCTGTTTGTTCCCGTCGTTCTTCGTTGTTGCCATCGGTCCGGCAGTCATACGCATCATGGATGTCTTCCGGTTCCTTGGAGACAAGGTCGGAAGCTGAGGTCACCGCCATGAATATCGCGCACGGCATCGTCACCCTCGCAGTCCTGCTTACCGGTTGTGCCGGGGTTCCGACCAAGGAGTCGGAACCGGAAGCCATGCGCGGCAACAAGGCGGCGGCCAGCCAGCTCTACGCGGGCCAGCCGGCTGTCGTGCATGCGACGGAGTATCCGGTCACCTCCGCTGCTGAAGGAATTCAACGCGGCGACGCAGCCTGGCGCGAAGGCAATCTCGATCTCGCGGTATATCTGTACGTTCAGTCGCTGGCCTACGATGCGACCGCGGCAGGGCCTTTCCTGAAGATCGGCGCCATCCATGAGAAGCTCGGCAACCGGGAACTGGCGGTGAAGGCCTTCGAACTTGCGCTCGAGCGCGACACCGACAATGCCGCCGCCTGCGAACGACTCGGACTCCTGTACCTGGAATCTCAACGCAACGAAGAAGCGCGAGCGCTGTTCGAGCGTGCGATCTTGCGCGACCCGGCTCGCTGGCAGTCTCATAACGGTCTCGGCATCGCAGCGGATCGCCGTTCCAATTTTGCGTCGGCGATTGCACATTACAACGCGGCGCTTGTGCTCGTGCCCGGCATGGCAAAGGTGGTGAATAATCGGGGCTATTCGCGCTACCTGGCTGGCGACCTGATTGGTGCTGAGGCCGATTTCAGGGAGGCCACGCAACTGGGTGCGCACGCGGGGACTTGGACGAATTTGGGCAAAGTCCAGGCCCGGCAGGGGCGGTACCCGGAGGCGCTGGAAAGCTTCCTGAAAGAAGCCGACATGGCCCATGCCTACAACCAGCTCGGCGAAATGGCCATGGATAACGCGGATTACGATGCGGCACGGAAGTACTTCACATCGGCAATAGCCGGCTCGCCTCGCTACTTTGACGCAGCCCAGGTGAATCTCGCGCTTGCCAGTGAGCGGCTCGCAAACCCTGGCGTGACAGCTACCCAGGTCGCGCGCACCGCCGATGCGGTTGGCTACGGCGTGTACTGGGGGCCATCAGTCAATCGGCGTGGGCAAGTGCGGCCAGCATGTGCGGCTGGCCAGGGGTCGTGTCGCGGGTCGCGCGGAGTTAACGGGACGGGTCTCGATGGCAAGTCACATAAGCGCCGTTCTCCCTGATTGAGTCACCCCCGAGCGCCTGGGGACTGCGCAGCGGTTGTTGCGAATCAGCGGCGCGCGAATTCAATCGCGCGGTCGATGCGCTCCAGCGTCTGTTCCCGGCCCAGAATCGCAAGCGTCTGATCGATCGGCGGTGAAACGCTGCCGCCCGAGACCGCGACCCGGACTGGCTGGGCGACCTTTCCAAGCCCTAAACCACCCGCTTCGGCAAGCGCCTGGATCGCTCCATGGATCGCGGCGGCTGTCCATTCGGTCAATTTAGCGAGCGACGCGCGTGTCTGTTCAAGGACCGGCGCTGTTTCGGCGGTGAGGTGCTTGCGGGCCGACTTGTCCTCATAGGCGGCCGGCGCCTCGAAAAAGAAACGGCTGGCCGCTGCCATTTCCTTGAGGGTCTTCGACCGCTCGCGCTGAGCTTCGATGACGGCTTCGAGTGGGGCGCTCTCCCCGACCGCGATACCCAGCCGTTCGAGCTGCCAGCGCAGTTCGGGCGCGATCTGTGAAGGCGGCAGGCGCATCAGGTGCTGCTGATTGATCCAGGCGAGCTTGTCCGGGTTAATCGCGGAGGCCGACTTGTTGACGTCGGCGATGTCGAAGAGCGCCGTCATCTCGTCGAGCGAGAAGATCTCCTGGTCGCCGTGCGACCAACCGAGCCGGGCGAGGTAATTGAGGAGCGCCTCGGGCAGGTAGCCCTCTTCACGGTAATAAAGCACCGACACGGCGCCATGGCGCTTCGAGAGCTTGGTCCCGTCTGGTCCGAGGATCATCGGCAGGTGGGCGTACACCGGCGGCTCGACACCCATCGCGCGCAGCATGTTCATCTGCCGCGGCGTGTTGTTGAGGTGATCGTCACCGCGGATCACGTGCGAGACCTTCATGTCGTAGTCGTCGACGACCACGCAAAAGTTGTAGGTCGGATTGCCGTCGGAGCGCTCGATGATCAGGTCGTCGAGCTCGACGTTCTGGAACACGACCTTGCCGTGTACCGCGTCGTCCACGATGACCGCGCCATCGGCCGGATTCTTGAATCTCACGACCGGCGTCACGCCTTCACGGGGCTCATTGCGGTCGCGGCAGCGCCCGTCGTAGCGCGGCTTCTCCTTGCGCGCGAGCTGGGCCGTGCGCATCGCTTCGAGCTCTTCTTTCGAGCAATAGCAGTGGTAGGCTTTTCCCTCACCGAGCCACTGCTGGATGACCTCGCGGTAGCGCGGATAGCGGCGGGACTGATAGAACGGGCCTTCGTCGGCGTCGAGGCCGAGCCACTGCATGCCGTCCAGGATCACCTGTACGGCCTCAGGCGTCGAACGCTCGCGGTCCGTATCCTCGACGCGCAGGATGAAGGTGCCGCCGTGGCGACGCGCGTACAGCCAGCAGAAGAGCGCCGTGCGGACGCCGCCGATGTGCAGCAGGCCGGTGGGGCTCGGCGCGAAGCGGGTACGGATGCTCATGGGGCGGCGATTCTAGCGCGTTGACCCATCGAGACAGCCGCCCGTAGAATCGCGGCCCGCGGCGGGCGGTTAGCTCAGCGGTAGAGCACTGCTTTCACACGGCAGGGGTCGCAGGTTCAAATCCTGCACCGCCCACCATTGTAATCAATCAGTTATGCTGCCTTTCTAGAACTGGGCGTCGCCATACGGACTGCGGTACGGAAACTTCTTTCGGAACCCAGCTACCGCGCTGTTTGACCACATTGTGGTTTTGCATATGTCCCGAAGCAGACGCAGCATTGACCACCTATTGAAAACCCCTTACTATTTGATACGAAGTAAGGAGATTGAAATGAGCGAGGCAGCGGTGACCAGCAAGGGCCAGATCACGATCCCGGTCGTAATCCGGAAATCCATGCGGCTTAGGGCCCAGGACCGGGTCGTGTTCACGCGCCTTGCGGATGGAACGGTGGTGATGCGAGCCAAGGTGCGATCGATTGCTGACCTCGCGGGCAGTGTGCCAAAGCGGGCCAAGAAGGTCCGCATCGAAGACATGCGGTTCGGCGGACGCCGGTAGAGCGCCGCCGTGTCGAGTGTTGATACCAATGTGCTTGTACGCCTGCTCGCTGCAGATGATGCCAAACAAGCCGCGCGGGCCAAGACGTTGCTGCAGCGCGCCGCACGCGCGGGTGAGAGCCTGTTCGTGCCGTTAACCGTCGTGCTGGAATTGGAGTGGGTGCTGCGATCACGGTACCAGTACCCGAAGGAGCAGATGCTCAGCATGCTGTCGTCGTTGCTCGAGACCCGCGAACTTGAGTTCCAGGACGAGGCAGCTGTCGAACATGCCCTGCACTACTATCGGCGCAGCCGCGTCGATTTTGCCGAGTGCCTGCACCTGGGATGCGCGGCAGCTACCGGCCGCTTGCCCTTGATGACCTTCGACCGGCTCGCTGCGCGGGTTGAGGGGGTCAGGCTCGTGGGTGCTGCAAGCTGATCGGAAGTCGGAACTCTGAGCGGCGATCGCTGAAACGCGCAGTAACTTTCCGCACGCTCGCCCAACAGCGAGCTCTAGCTCCCGTCCCGGGAATCGTGGCCATTTTGCACACAGCTTCGTCTCGCTGAGCGTCGTTTTCTCTTTTCGCCCACAGCTCGCCCTCCCCGGCTCTCCGCGCCCAGAGCAACTCGACTGCACCGCCATAGGCGGCGAGCGCTCGGTCCGCCGTCACGAGCCGCAGCGGTTACCGCCAGTGCCTTAAATCCGCTGGCCTCGATCGCTGCGGCGAAGGCCTGGGCATCGCCTTCGATTTTGCCGAGCTGCGCCTTGATGGCAATTTCCCAGATCGAGGCGGCGGACACATCCACTGCTTGCGCCGAAGCGAGGTCGAGCCGCAGCCGCATCAGCGGCCCTCGAACTGCGCCAGAACCTCCGTCGAGAGTGGTGCGTCGAAGTCTTTGGCGACTTTGACCTTGCCCTTCAGGACACCGAAGCGCAACGCGCGCGGCTGCGCAAGACGCGTGAGCCGCGCGACCGGCTTGCCACCGCACGCGATAATGACGTCCTCGCCCGCGGCGGCCTGTTTGGCAAGCTTCGAAAGTTGCGTCTTCGCGTCGCAGATGTTGATCGTGATCATGGATTCCTCAGGTGCCACTCACGTGCACTTGGTCGAGTCTGGTCAGAGTGAATTGTCGAGTGGCGCTAGGGCTATGACCGCATCACGCGCTCAGCGGTCTTCACCAGGAAACCAGATCGCGTCTCTCCGTGCTTCCGAGCGTATTCATCGATTCGCCGCAACGTCGACGCGGGCACGGTGATGTTGATCTTCTCGGCCGGCCCGAAATACTTTTCGATGGGGACGTCCACAATCCCCCACGTCCAGCCTTTGTATTCACGATCCGCCTGCCATGCGGTCATCGCCTTGGGCTGCGGCAGTTTCTTATCGGTCTCGGCCAAGACCTCGCAGTGAGCTTCGATCGCCTCCCGCACCTTATCGAAGGCTTCCTCGACGGTATCGCCGGCACTGAAGCAGCCCGGAAAATCCGGTACGACGACGCCGAAAGCGTTTTTCTTCGTACCCGCTTCAATTGCAATCGTGAATTTCATTTCAATCGCGCCTGTTTCCTGATCTTGTGCACCAACCCTTTACCCAAATCCTTTTGGGGATGCGGCACCGTCGAGTCATCGCTCTTCATGGTGGTAATTATGCCTACCAACTGGGGGTGTCAAGACCGGGGCGCACTGACTGGGATGTCTGACCCATTAACCCGGCCCTGTCGCGCTCGGGCGAGTCGGCTGATAGCGACGGTCCATGCTCCCAAAGTCTGGAGTCTCCGGGAATGCCGGGGCGGTTCACAAGAACGACATCACTCCATCGAGCTTGCAGCGCGCCGCAGCAATCGTAAGACCGCGGCTCAATATTGAGTTGGTTTAACGCGCTGATCACTTCGGTCGTGTTCATCCACGGCAGGGATCGCAGGTTCAAGTCCTGCACCGGCCACCACTAATTCCCAGGAAAACTCGTAATTACGAACAAGCGTGAGGTAATTCGCTGCTGCGCCTACCTTGCACGCATGTTCGCTTCGATCCACTTGGCCAAACCAACCTCATCGAGACTTCCCGCCGCCAACGCAAGGATCGTCTGAATGGCATCGATCTGATGCACGCGAAGCCGCTTCCCGTTGATTGAGAGAAACAGGCCGATCGCCAGGAACGCTGCCCGCTTGTTGCCATCCACGAACGCGTGATTCCTGGCGATGCCGAAGCCATAGGCGGCGGCGAGGCGATCAAGACTGTCGACTTTTTCGTAGAGAAACTTATTTACGGGCCGCGCCAGCGCGGAGTCGAGCAGGCCTTCATCGCGCATGCCACGGGCGCCGCCAAACATCGCAATGCTCTCTTCATGGAGCAGCAGCAGCGCGCGTTTGTCGATCCACGTCGGCTCACGCGTCACTTCGCCAGTGCCTTGAAGGTATCGCGATATTCCTTCATGAATTCGCGACCGGCCTCGACCTGCGCCGCTATCTTGGGGTCATACGGCGTGAGCAGATAGCCTTCCGGAGTTTCGATGACGTGCAGCGCATCGCCTCGCTCAACCTTCATGCGGTTCAGCATTTCCTTGGGGATGACGACGCCGGTGGATGTGCCGACCGCCGTCAGTTTGAGAGTCACCGCCATGGGGTCACCTCGCGCGCCATAAGTATGTCCATACTAATGGCGTGCCGGCGCCTGGACAACGGCCCAGCGAAAAATTTCAACGGGCATCACGCCTTCATTCTCCCGCAAGAATTGACTCTAAAGTCAACATCTATCATATTCTCATTGATGACAAGATCAACTCACGGACTCCAGACTGCCCTACTCATCCTGACCCGCCAGGCACGAGCGCTGGGGCTTACAGATACGGAATGGGCCGCGCGCGCCTTGGTGCGCAAGGAAACCCTGTCGCGTTTGCGGCAACGACAAAGCTGCGACTTTGCGACCTTACAGGCGCTTGCCCAAGTGGTTGGCGCCCGGGTCGGCGTGCTCGATGCGAACGCGCCGGGGTCAACCGCCGACGGTCACTTCCCGGCCAAGGTGAATCGTGCTCTGGAGGAACAGCTCCTGGAGCTCTGCGCTTCGCGTGATTTCGATCACGAGCGCTGGGAAAGTTTAGGCCCGCGGTTTTTCATGGCGGGGCTCGCGGTCATGGTCGCCAGCGCGAAAGGCTTCAATCGAAGTGAGCTCTGCGCTCTGGCCGAACAGCTCCACCCGGGCAGTTCTCAGCCGGAGGTGTTTTCGTTGTGGCTGGCCCGCAGCCCCGTGCGTCCATCGCGCTTCCTCCCGTTGCTTGCGAGCCGGGTGCTGCGTGCGGCCTGACTCAAACGCCCGGCCCGAGTACGTCGAGGCATTTCGCGAGATCGCCGCGCGGATCGCGGTTGCGGTCGCAGGGGTTCCAGCCGCCGCTCTGCCGATCAAGATGTATGTCGCAGGCGGCGCCGCCCTGCATTTTCACGCGGGCGAGCGAGTCTCGGAAGACATCGACGCCGTATTCTCACGGCGAATCGCCCTGCCCGAAAACCTCGAGGTCGCTTATCGAGACGCCGACGGGGCTGCGCGCCTGCTCTACTTTGACCGCCAGTACAGCGACGGCTTGGCGCTCACGCATGAAAACGCGCAGCAGGACTCAGAGCCGCTGGCGCTCGCAGGAATCGATGCCCGCGTGCTCGACGTGCGACTCCTCTCGCCGCTCGATCTCGCGGTGAGTAAACTCAGTCGCTTCTCTGACCAGGACCGCGGCGACATCGTCGCGCTCGCGAGGCGCAAGCTGATCCGTGCAGCAGCGCTGCGATCACGGGCCGAGCAGGCACTCAGTGGATATGTCGGAAGCGTCGAGCGCATCCAGAGAAACATTGCCCAGGCGTGTCGTATTGTCGAGGACACCGAGCGGCGTCTCATTACGCAAAGCGGCTGAGTACCTCGAGAATCTCCGCGGTGCGTTCCTCCATGAGCGGCAGGTCACCTCGCGTCTCGACATTGAGGCGAATGAGCGGCTCGGTATTGGAGCTTCGGAGATTGAAGCGCCAGCGTGGATGCTCGATCGACAGTCCGTCAATTTTCTCAACTTTGACTGAGCCCGGCTGAAAGCGCGACCGAACCGCTTCGACGGCGCCCTGTACATCGCCGATCTTACGGTTGATCTCGCCGCTCGACGGAAACAGCTTGATGCGTTCGTCCACGAGCGAAGAAAGTGATTTTCCGGTCCGCGACAGATGCTGGGCCATGACGACCCAGGGGATCATGCCGCTGTCGCAGTAGGCGAAGTTCCTGAAGTAGTGATGGCCGCTCATCTCGCCGCCGTAGATCGCGTCGGCGTCACGCATACCCTGCTTCATGAATGCGTGGCCGGACTTGCACTGCACCGGCCGGCCGCCATGCGCGCGTACGACCTGCTGCGTATTCCACACCAGGCGCGGATCGTGGACGATCGGCGCACCGCGATTCTGCTCGAGAAACGTAGTCGCCAGCAGGCCGACGATGTAATAGCCGTCGATGAAGCGCCCCTCCTCGTCGAAGAAGAAGCAGCGGTCGAAATCGCCGTCGAAGGCAATGCCCATGTCGGCGCGCGCAAGGCGAACTGAACGCCCGGTCGCTTCTCGATTCTCTTCGAGCATCGGATTCGGCACGCCATTCGGGAAGCTGCCGTCGGGCTCGTGATGGACCTTGGTAAAGCGGAAAGGCAGCTGCTCCTCGAGCAGGTCGAGCGCGATGCCGGCGCCGCCGTTGCCGCCGTTACAGACGATCGAGAGCGGCTTCAGCTTGCCGACATCGACATAGGACAGGACGTGATCGCGCCAGGACGGTTGGATGTCGAAGGGCACGACGTTTCCGCGCTTGACCGCATCGACGAATTCACCGGCTTCCGCCAGCTTGCGGATGTCCTGGAGGCCCGTGTCGCCGCTCACCGGCCGCGACTGCTCCCGCACGAACTTGAGGCCGTTGTAGTCCGGCGGGTTGTGGCTCGCCGTGACCATGACACCGCCATCGAGTCCGAGCGACGAGGTCGCGAAATACACCATCTCGGTGCCACCGAGGCCGATGTCCACGACATCGACGCCGGAATCGCAGAGACCACGCGTGAGCGCATCGGAGAATTCCTGGCTCGAATGGCGGATGTCGCGGCCGACAGCGACCCGCTTCGGCTTCAGCCATTCGGCATAGGCCCGCGCGATCCGGTACACGACCTCCGGATTCAGCTCGTCCGGTATGCGACCGCGGACGTCGTAGGCCTTGAAGCTGTTTGAGAGATCCACGGTCCTTATCGCTTGCGGTAGAAGGCGGCTATCGTGTCGACGACGTACTGCAGCTGCGGTTCGACAAGCTCGGGATAGATCGGCAGCGCCAGCGTCTCAGCGGCCGCCCGCGCCGACTCCGGGCAATCCTCGGGCTTGTATCCCAGGTAGGCAAAGCATTTCTGCATGTGCAAGGGTACGGGATAGTAGATCTCCGTGCCGACACCCTGTTCGCCAAGGTAGGCACGCAGCCGGTCGCGATCCGGGACCCGGATTACATACTGGTTGTAGATGTGGCGGTAGCCCGGACGAGCGGTCGGTGTGACGACCTGAGCGGTAATCCCGGCCTTCGGAAAGGCCGCGTCATAATATGCCGCGTTCCGCTGGCGGGCCCGGTGCCAGTCCTCGAGATGGCGGAATTTCACGAGGAGCACTGCGGCCTGAATTTCGTCGATGCGGAAATTTCCGCCGATCAGCGCGTGGTAATACTTCGGCTCGCCGCCGTGCACGCGAAGCACGCGGAGCTTCGCCGCGAGCGCATCGTCATTCGTCACGCACATGCCGGCATCGCCGAAGGCACCGAGATTCTTGGTCGGAAAGAATGAGAGGCAGCCGATATCGGCGCTGCTGCAGGCGCGCTTGCCCGGCGCGTACTCCGCTCCGATCGCCTGCGCCGCGTCCTCGATCACCGCGAGTCCGAACTCGCGCCCGAGCTGCATGAATGCATCCATGTCGGCCGGCTGACCGTAGAGATCGACCGGAATGATGGCGCGCACGCGCCCGCCGGACTTCCGGTTGTAGAGGCCGCCAGTGCGCTTCTCACATCCGGTCTCGAGGAATTTCCGGACCAGGTCGACACGAAGGTTGTATGAGACGGGATCGATGTCGAAATACACGGGCCGCGCACCGACGCGCGCGACCGTGCCGCCGGTCGCGAAGAACGTGTACGGCGTCGTCAGGACTTCATCGCCCGGGCCGAGGTCGTAGGCCATGAGCGCGATCAGGAGCGCATCGGTGCCGGACGAGAGCCCAATGCCATGCTTCGCGCCGGAGTATTCGGCAACCTTGGCTTCGAGTTCCTTCACGGCCGGGCCGAGGATGAAATACTGGGACGCGGCGACCTTCAGGAGCGCGGCGTCGATGTCGGCCTTCAGCGCCGCGTACTGCGGCTTAAGGTCGAGCAAGGGGACTTTCAGGGTGGCCGTCTTGTTCATGGTCAGTCGGTGCGCCCTTTGCGTCCGTAGTTGTCATCGAGACGTATGATGTCATCTTCGCCCAAATATCCGCCGGACTGCACTTCGATGATCTGCAGCGGCTCGGTGCCCGGATTCTCGATGCGATGCACGGCGCCCACCGGAATGAATGTTGATTCATTCTCCGACAACAGGAACACTTCCTCGTCACGCGTGATGCGCGCCGTGCCTTTGACGACGACCCAGTGTTCGGCGCGATGCTGGTGTTTCTGCAATGACAGGATCGCACCCGGCTTGACCGTCAGGCGCTTGACCTGGAAGCGAGGTCCCGCGTCAATGCTGTCATAGCTTCCCCAGGGCCGGAATACTTCGCGGTGCAGACTGGGTTCGCTGCGCCCGGCTTTTTTCATCTGCTCCACCAGGCGCTTGACGTCTTGCACCCGTTCTTTCGGGGCGACCATCACGGCGTCCTTGGTCTCGATGACGACGTGGCCCTCGAGTCCCACGACGGCTATCAGGCGCTCGGTTGAGTACAGCAGGCAATTCTTGACGTCCTCTGCAACCACGTCGCCGCGGCTCACGTTGCCGGCAGCATCGGACGGCAGGACGTCCTGGAGAGATGCCCAGGACCCGACGTCACTCCACCCCGCGTCCAGTGGAACGACGGCGGCGCGCGTCGTCTTCTCCATGACCGCGTAGTCAATCGAATCGGCGCGGCAGGCCTCGAACGCCTGACGATCAAGGCGTATGAAATCGAGGTCGCGCTCGGCCGTTTCAAATGCCTTGCGGCAAGACGTCAGCATCCTGGAATCAAGCCGGCCAAGCTCGTCGAGGTAGCCCTGGGCCGGCAACAGGAACATGCCGCTGTTCCAGAAGTAGTCTCCGCTCTCGACGAATGTTTTCGCCCGCGCGGCGTCCGGCTTCTCCACGAACTCCGCAACCGGCCGTACATCGCCATCGCCCGCGCCGCGGCGGATGTAGCCGTAGCCCGTTTCCGCTTGCGTCGGCACGACGCCGAAGGTCACGAAGCGGCCCTCGCGCGCGGCGGGAATCGCGGCACTGACCGCGCGGCGGAACGCCTCAAGGTCTCCGAGCACGTGATCTGCGGGCAGCACGAGCAACAGTGGGCCACCCGGCTCGCCTCCTGCGCGCGCGCCCGCAAGCGCCGCGAGCGCCGCGATCGCAACCGCGGGTGCGGTATTGCGCCCGGCGGGTTCGAGCAGAATGGAGCGCGGTTCGACGCCGATCTGGCGGAGCTGCTCGGCGACGAGGAAGCGATGGGTCTCGTTGCAGACGACGATCGGCCCGCTGACGTCCGGCAGGCCAATGCTCCGCAGCGCCGTGTCCTGGATCATCGTGCGTTCGCCCACGAGCGGCAGGAACTGCTTCGGATAGAGCTCCCGCGACAATGGCCAAAGCCTCGTTCCCGCGCCGCCCGACAGGATGACTGGGATCAGCACCGGCCTAGCTCTTCAGGCGGCCCTGCGCCTCGAGATAGCGGATGACTTTGTCCACGCACTCCGCGACGGAGAGCTTCGAGCTGTCGATGACGATCTCCGCGGCCTCGGGCGCCTCGTACGGCGAACTGACGCCGGTGAAGTGCTTGATCGAACCCTCGCGCGCCTTGACGTAGAGGCCTTTCGGATCGCGCTGCTCGCAGATTTCAAGCGGCGTGCTGACGAACACCTCGACGAATTCGCCCGCCTGGACCAGGTCGCGAACCAGGCGCCGGTCGCTGCGGAAGGGCGAGATGAACGCCGTCACGACGATCAGTCCCGCATCCACGAAAAGCTTCGCCACCTCGCCGATACGGCGCACGTTCTCGACGCGACCCGCATCGCTGAAGTCGAGATCCTTGTTGAGACCGTGGCGGATGTTGTCGCCGTCCAGCAAGTAGCTGTGGTGCCCCCGCAGGAACAGCGACTGCTCGACCGCATTCGCGATCGTCGACTTGCCGGCGCCGGAGAGCCCCGTAAACCACAGGATGCAGGGCCGTTGCGCCTTCTGGTTGGCGCGCTGCTCGTGGCGTACCTTGGTCGGCTGCCAGTACACGGAAACATCGCCCTGCGAGCCCTGCGGCGCGGCGCTGCGGAGAATCATGCCCGCACCCGCCGTCGCATGCGTGAGGCGATCGACGACGATCAAAGCGCCCGTGTTGCGGCAGGTCGCGTAAGTGTCGAAAGCCGCCTGCTCCGCCAGCACGATCCGGCAGAGCCCCACTTCGTTGAGCTTCAACTCGGACGCCGCGTGTTCCGACAGGTCGTTGACGTCGATGCGGTGCTGGATGCTCTCGATGGTGCCGCGCAGGTAGCGGTGCGACAGCTTGAACTCGTATTGCCGTCCCGGCAGCAGCGGCGAATCGCTCATCCAGATGATGTGTGCCTCGAAAATGCGGCTGACCGACGGTGAACGGTCCGGGTGCACGAGTACGTCGCCACGCGTGATGTCGATCTCGTCCTCGAGCGCGAGGGTGACCGCCATGCCGGCCTCGGCTCGTTCCAGATTGCCGTCGAACTTGATGATCTCGCGCACCTTGCTCATGCGGCGCGACGGAACAGCCATGACCGGATCGTGACCGCGACGGCGCCAGCCGCGATCGTTCCTGCGTAGCCGCGGAACGTGTGGTCCGGGCGGTTCACATATTGCACCGGCAGGCGGAGATCCTGAAGCTCCTGGTCTCGGCCCACGTCGATCGTGTCGAGGACCTCCATGATCGTCGGGCCCGTGTACCAGGGCATGCTGTTGCCCGCGGTCACAACGTTTTCGCCCTTGAGGGCGGACACCGGCACGACGTGCGCGTCCACGCCCTTGATGCCCGTGACCTCGAGGCACTCCTCGCGGATTCGGCTGAATACCTTCTCGTCGTAGTCGACAAGGTCCATCTTGTTGACGGCGACGATGATGTGGCGGATGCCGAGCAGCGAAACGATATAGGCGTGGCGGCGCGTCTGGATCTGCACGCCGCGCGAGGCGTCGATCAGGATGACTGCGAGGTCCGCCGTCGAGGCGCCGGTCGCCATGTTCCGCGTGTACTGCTCGTGTCCCGGGCAGTCGGCGATGATGTATTTGCGTTTGTCGGTGTCGAAATACCGGTAGGCAACGTCGATTGTAATGCCCTGTTCGCGCTCGGCCTGCAGGCCGTCGACGAGGAGCGCGAGATCGACTTCGTTGCCGGTCGTGCCCCATTTGCGGCTGTCGTTTGTGACCGCCGCGAGCTGGTCCTCGAGGATCCCTTGCGTGTCATGAAGCATGCGCCCGATCAAGGTGCTCTTGCCGTCGTCCACACTGCCGCAGGTGATGAACCTGAGAAGCCCCTTGGCTTCGTGACGCTTCAGGAAGTCGGCGAGTTTCTCGGCGGCCATCAGAAGTACCCCTCACGCTTGCGTTTCTCCATCGCCGCCGCCTGGTCGAAGTCGATGGCACGACTCTGGCGTTCCGAGGTGCGCGAGACCAGCATCTCCTCGATAACAGTCGTAAGATCCGTGGCGTTCGAAAGCATCGCGCCGGAAAGCGGGTAGCAGCCAAGACTGCGGAATCGCACGGTTTCCATGCGCGGCTTCTCGCCCTCCTTCATCGGCATCCGCTCGTCGTCCACCATGATCAGCATGCCGTCGCGGTCAACCACAGGGCGCGGCTTCGCAAAGTAGAGGGGCACGACCGGGATTTTCTCGAGGTGTATGTAGAGCCACACGTCGAGCTCGGTCCAGTTCGAGAGCGGGAATACGCGGATACTCTCACCCTGATTGATCCGGCTGTTGTAAATGCTCCAGAGCTCGGGCCGCTGGTTCTTCGGGTCCCAGCGATGCTGGTTGTCGCGGAACGAGAAGACGCGTTCCTTGGCGCGCGACTTCTCCTCGTCGCGGCGCGCACCGCCGAAGGCTGCGTCGTATTTGTGGAGTGACAGCGCGGCCTTCAGCGCTTCGGTTTTCATGATGTCGGTGTAGCGCGAGCCGTGCGTGAAGGGCGAGACGCCGGCCGCGGCCGCCTTCTCGTTGGTGTGGACGATCAGGTCGAAGCCGAGTTCGCGTGCCATGCGGTCGCGAAACTCGATCATTTCCCGGAATTTCCAGGTCGTATCGATGTGCATCAGCGGGAATGGCAGCTTTCCCGGATGGAAGGCTTTCCGCGCCAGGTGCAGCAGCACCGAACTGTCCTTGCCGATCGAATACAGCATGACCGGGTTGTCGAACTCGGCCGCCACTTCGCGAATGATGTAGATGCTCTCGGCCTCGAGGCGCTCGAGCTGCGTCATGTGTTGAGTCAGTTCTTTCAAAATGGCCACACCCTTGGCACGATGATCACGGTAATGACGCCGCAAATGATGTTGAGCGGCAGTCCAAATCTCACGAAATCGCTGAATCGGTAACCACCCGGTCCGTAAACCATGAGGTTTGTCTGATACCCGAGCGGCGTGGTGAACCCGCAGGAGGCGGCGACCATCACCGCGATCACATACGGCATGTAGTTGACGTGGGCAGCTTCGGCGACCGCCATCGCGATCGGGAACATCAGGACTCCGGCCGCATTGTTGGTGATCAGCTCGGTCACCACCATCGTCGTGAAATAGAGCGCAATGAGGACCAGCAGGGGATTGCCGACGGCGAGCGACACGAGCGCGTCGCCAACCAGTTGCGCCGCACCTGACTCCATCAGGGCCGCACCCAGGGCGAATGACGCGGCGATGCCGGCGACGATATTGTATTCGATGCTCCGCGTCGCGGTATACATCGTGATACATCCGGTCGCCACCATCGCGCCCGCCGCGATGAGCGATGCCTGGAGCAACGGCAACCATTCGAGCGTGGCGACCACGATCATCACGACCAGGATGCCGAGCGCGAGCGGCGCCCGCCGGAAATCCGGCGGCGCGGAGTCCTGAAGCGAGCTGACCAGCAGAAATTCCCGGTTGTACTTGTGCTTCCGGGCAAACGAGGCCTCTGCCTCGACCAGCAACGTGTCGCCCGGCTTGAATTCGATGTCGCCGACCTTGCCCGGCACGCGGGCGCCGTCGCGCGAGATGGAGATAATCGCGGCGCCATAGTTCTGGCGAAAATCACTGTCGCGCACGGTTCGGCCCATGAGCGATGACGTCCCCGAAAGGACGATCTCAACGAGTCGACGCTGCGCGTGCTTCAGGTTGAGTTTGAAACCCTGGTCTTCTGCAATCGAAAGGCCGGGCATGCGCCTCAAGTCCTTGATCGAATCGACAACTCCGACGCAGGTGAGCCGATCGTTCGCAAGGAGAACTTCCTCCGCGCCGACGGAGGTCAGTAACCGGGATTCGCGCGCGATCTCGAGCACATAGGCGCTCTTGAGATTGCGAAGTCCCACTTCGCCGATGGTCTTGCCGACCAGCGGCCCGTTTGCGTGAATGCGCACCTCGAATGCGTACTCGCGGGCATTCTCGAGCTGCTCCATCGGGCCCTGGCGGTCCGGCAGCAGGTAGCGTGACAGGGTCAACGCGTAGATGAGGCCCGCGATCGTCAACGGCACGCCGACCCACGCGAGGTCGAACAATCCAATATCCGCATCCGGTCGGGCTTCGATCAGCAGTCCGTACACGATCAGGTTCGTGCTGGTGCCAATCAGCGTGCACATGCCGGCCAGGATCACGATGTTGTTCATCGGCAGCAGCAGTCGCGAGATCGACAATCCGTAGCGCGCCGACCACTCCTGCGCGATCGGGATGAACATCGCGACGACCGGCGTGTTGTTGATGACGGTCGACAACAGGCCGCTCGCACCAAAGAGTTTCAACTGGGCCGAGAAAAGGTTCTTCGGCCGTCCGAAGACGAGTTGCGAGAACCACGCGATGGTCCCGGTTTCACGCAGGCCCGCGACCACGACATAGAGCGCGGCGATCGTGATCACGCCCGGGCTCGAGAATCCGGCAAGAGACTCGGATGTCGTGATTACGCCGCCGAGGGACAGCACGATCATCGCGCTAATGAGGACGACATCGGTCGGGGCACGGCTCGCAAAAAGGGTGACGAGCACGGCCGCGACGACGGCGAGGGTAAACCAGATTTCCCAGGTCATGTGCCAGCTGAGCTCCCTTCCCCTCTCCCGAAGACGGCGAATTGTGCCGGAAAACAGGCGTAAAAACAGCTACTTGAATCGCAAACCGTGAAGGCCGTCGAGATCGCCCTTGCAGCGTCGATCCAGTCCATTTATTCTAGATGCATCTAGATTATATTACGCTGGACTCATGAAGAAAATTGGCGCATTCGAAGCGAAAAACCGCCTGAGCGAGCTGCTCGACGCAGCTGAGAATGGCGAGGAAATCATGATTACGAAACACGGACGTCCTGTTGCCAGGCTGGTTCCGATCGGCAAATTCGATCGTGCAAGAGCGCTTGAAGCCGCAGAGTGGCTGAAACGCACGCGCAAGGAGCGGAGCCTGGGCGGCCTCAGCATCGTGGATATGATCCGCGAAGGCCGCAAATACTGATGCTGGTGCTCGACGCCTCGGCCGCGCTCGCCTGGGCCTACGCTGAAGAGGCTGGGCGCCCGGATGAAGTGATCGATCACGTCACCGCCAATGGCGGCCATGTACCGGCGCACTGGATTCTCGAGGTAACGAACTCGCTGCTCGTTGGCGCGCGTCGGGGTCGGCTCAAGGGCGGCCAGTGGCAACAGCTGCTGGTCGAGATCGCGGCGCTGCCGCTTCAGATCGATACCGAAACCGCGATTCGCGGCTGGGATGCCATCCCTGCACTCGCCGAGCAGTTTCAGTTGACCAGCTACGACGCCGCTTACCTCGAACTGGCGCTCAGGCTGGGCGCACCGCTGGCCACGCTCGACCAGGATCTGGCGCGCGCGGCGCGCAAAGCAGGCGTCACCTTGTTTGCCTGAAAGTCCGGAACCTCAGGTCCACGATTGGCGCCTGACTCTGTTCACTCCGGCAGCCGCTCTCCCCGCCCGATCGCGAAGTAGCGGATGCCCTGACGCGCCATGAGCGAGGGCTCATAGAGATTGCGTCCGTCGAATACGACCGGCTGCTTGAGCGCGGTCTTGAAGCGCCCGAAATCCGGGCTGCGGAATTCCTGCCATTCGGTACAGATGGCGAGCGCATCGGCACCGTCGAGCGCCTCGCCGGCGCTTGCGCAGAGCGCGAAATCGGCTCTGGTGCCGTAGATGCGCCGTGCCTCGGCCATCGCCACTGGATCATAGGCGCGAACCGCCGCACCCGCGGCCCAGAGCTCTTCCATCAACACGCGCGACGGCGCTTCGCGCAGATCGTCGGTGTTCGGCTTGAACGCAAGGCCCCAGACGGCGATCGTGCGGCCTTTGATCTTGCCGCCGAAGAAGCGCGATATTTTCTCGTAGAGCACGTGCTTCTGGCGGTCGTTGACCGCCTCGACGGCCGTGAGCACGCGCGCATCAAAGCCGGCGTCGCGTGCCGATCGCGCGAGCGCCTTGACGTCTTTCGGGAAGCAGGAGCCGCCGTAACCGGCGCCCGGATAGATGAATGAGTAGCCGATGCGCGGATCCGAGCCGATGCCGGTGCGGATCTTCTCGATGTCGGCCCCGAGTCGCTCGGCGATGTTTGCGAGCTCGTTCATGAAGCTGATCTTGGTCGCGAGCATCGCGTTCGCCGCGTACTTCGTAAGCTCGGCGGAACGCAGATCCATGATGATCATGCGCTGGTGATTGCGCGTGAACGGGTCGTAGAGAACCTTGAGCAGCTCGGCGGTGCGGGGATTGTCGGTGCCGACGACGACCCGGTCGGGCTTCATGAAATCGGCGATCGCCGCGCCCTCTTTCAGGAATTCCGGATTCGAGACGACGTCGAAATCGACTTGCACACCGCGCGCGATCAGGGTCGCGCCCACCGTCGCCTTGACCTTGTCGGAGGTACCGACCGGCACCGTGGATTTCGTCATGACGACCTTGTAGTCGTCCATGTGCTCGCCGACGGTGCGGGCGACGGCAAGCACGTGCCGGAGGTCGGCAGAGCCGTCCTCGTCCGGCGGCGTGCCGAC
>JANLWE010000128.1:0-3061 GCA_031364365.1 Gammaproteobacteria bacterium
TCACCTTCAGCCGCTGAAGGTGAACGTCCCCTTCAGAAAGGTCGTCCCCTTTAGGGAGTTACCAACGCAGCGAAAGACAGCTCAGGCCGCCGTCGAGCTTGCGGAATTCCGACGTCTCGAGGGTGATCACGTCGTAGCCGAGCGCTTTAATCGCGGCTGTCGTCCTTGGGTACCCCGCCGCGAGCAGGACGTGGTCGTTCACGCGAAGTGCATTGGCGGCGTAACGCTCGCTGGCCGGCACTTCGATCAGTTCATAAGCGTCGAGCGCCGGCACGCGCGGGACGCCCGAGGTCGCGAGCATGCGGCCATCGCCGAGATAACTGAGACCGGTCTTCAGATGCAGGAGCTCCCGGGCGTTCCGGATATCGAGCAGGGTCGCGGGGTAACCGAGGTCGCCGAGGAGTTTCGCGAGTTCCTCCGCGCCGGCCTCATTCGTGCGCGCGGAGAGTCCGATCAGGAAATGGCCGTCCGCTTCGCATACGTCGCCCGCGTCGACGGTGCCGGGGGCTCGGATTCGTAGATTTTCGGGGAAGAGGCCCCTGAGCGCCGCCTCGATGATCCCGACTTCGCCGCGCCGCGAGGGCGCGCCAGGGTGCATGACGATCGCGCCGCGCTCGGTGAGGAGCGCCGTGTCTTCGACAAAGCAGCCGTCGGGATGGCGCGGGTCCGCCGGCAGCACCGTGAGCGACAGGCCGCAGGCGGCGAGCGCCTCGCAGTAGCGCTGGTGCTGCTCGAGCGCGAGTTCCGGGTCCGGTGCGCCTTCGCCGGCCTGGGTGAGCCCGGCCGCGAAGTTGTCGCCGGGGAGTCTCAGAAGGGCATGCGTGAACATGATTTCGCAAGTCTATGGGACTCGCAAAGGGGACGTTCCCATTTAAAGGGGAACGTCCCCTTTAGGCTTTGCGTCGCAAAAACGCATCCAATATTTCATGCGTAGCGTAGTATTTCGGCCAGCGGCTCGGTCTATTGACTGACCGTTGGGATTTCTCAGCGGATCGACTTACACATGAGGGGCATGAAATGGCTATGAATCGTCGTGATTTTGGCAAGGTGATGATGGGTGTGGCGGGCGGTTTGGTCGCCGGCGCGCAGTTCGCGAATGTCGCGATCGCCGGTGAAGAAGCCGGCGGCGCCGAGAATGCCTGTAAAGGCATGAACGAGTGTAAAGGCAAGGGCGGCTGCAAGAGTGGCGACGGCGGCTGCGCCGGCAAAAACTCCTGCAAGGGTAAGGGCGGTTGTGCTGCCGCTTCCGCCAAGCACGAGTGCTCGGGCAAGAACGCGTGCAAGGGCCAGGGCGGTTGCAAGGGTGGCGACGGTGGCTGCGCCGGCAAGAACTCCTGCAAGGGCAAGGGCGGTTGCAAAGTGCCGGTCGACCCGAAGCACATGGGCGGCTGAAGCCCAGGCCGCCACCCGGGTCGCTCGACCCGGGTGGCGGCCTTTTCAATGAATTCACTTCCCAATCGCTGGAACCTGCCGAATCTCGGCCTCGGGGTCGGCTTGCGCACGCAGCATTTCCGGCACATCACCGAGCGCTGGCCGGCGATGGACTGGTTCGAGATCGTTTCCGAGAACTTCATCGACACCGAGGGCCGGCCGCTCTACTTCCTCGACCAGATCGCGGAGCGCTATCCGATCGTGATGCATGGCGTCTGCCTCTCGGTCGGCAGTACCGATCCCGTCGATTTCGAGTACCTCGACAAGCTCAAGGCGCTTTCGAAGCGCGTGCGCGCAAAGTGGCTCGGCGACCACATCTGCTGGACCGGCGTGAACGGCCTCAACGGCCACGACCTCTATCCGGTGCCGTACACGGAAGAGGGCCTGCGCCACATGGTGTCGCGGGTGAAGATCATCCAGGACTACCTCGAGCAGCCGCTCGTGCTCGAGAATCCCTCGACCTACCTCACTTTCGCCGCGTCATCGATGCCGGAAGAGGAATTCATCGCGCGGCTCGCCGTGGAGGCGGACTGCGCGCTTCTGCTCGACGTCAATAACGTCTACGTGACCTGCCGGAACCACGACCTGGATCCGGTCGCCTATCTCGACGCCATTCCTTATGAGCACGTGGTGCAAGTGCACCTCGCGGGCCACACGGACAACGGCACGCACTGCATCGATACCCATGACGGACGGGTGATCGACGAGGTCTGGCAGCTTTATGCACGGGTCCACGAAAGCACCGGCGGACGGGCGACGCTGCTCGAGTGGGATGCCAACATCCCGAAGTTTTCCGTTCTGCAGCAAGAGGTTAAGAAGGCCGCGCGGTTCCGGAATGGGAGCGTTAAGCGGGTGGCGGCATGAGGGCCGCCGCGGCGGATCTGCAAACGCTCGAGCGCTGGATGCAGGCGGTCGTGATGCATCCCTAGGGCGCGGATGCGGGCCTGCGCTCGCGGCCAGCGCGGAAGCTGGTGCCCGCGGCGGCTTCAAACCCCGAATCGGTGGTGCTGCCGTCGAAGGCGCTTTCGTCGGTCGAGCGCCTCGAACTCTACGCGCACATGTACTACGCGCGGCTCATCGAGATCATGCAGGTGGAATATCCGACGACGCGGCAGATCCTCGGCGCGCATGAGTTCGCGGTCGCCTGCCGCCGGTTCATCGCCCGGAACCCGTCGCGCTCGCGGACCCTCAACAGCATGAGCTCGAAGTTTCCGGACTTCCTGGCGCGCCACCTGCCGCGGGGGCCTCGGCGCGGACTCGTGGCCGATGTCGCCCGGATCGAGCGCGCGATGGAAGACGTCTTCGACGCGCCGAGGGCCGAGCCGATGACGGCCGGGGAGTTCGCGGCGATCGGCGCCGACCAGTGGGAACGGGTACGGCTGAACGTCAATCCGGCGTTGCGGCTGCTGACGCTCCGCTATCCGGTGAACGAGTACATGACTGCGGTGCGGGCCGGCCGGAAGCCGCGCGTGCCGCGGCCGCGGACAACGTTCGCGATCGTCTACCGGCGTGGCTATCAGGTCTTCCGGCGCGACCAGGAGCCGGAGCAGTTCAAGTTGCTCGCGGCGCTCGTCTCCGGCCGGGTGCTGGCCGCCGCCGTGCGAGCGAGTATTGGCGGCCGCTCCGGCAG
>JANLWE010000155.1:0-1933 GCA_031364365.1 Gammaproteobacteria bacterium
CAGCGAGGTCACGACCGCCATGAAGAACCACAGGCCGATGCGCGCGGGGGCCGTATGGATCGCGCCAACGTCTCCAGGCTGCTCGCGGTTCTCCCAGGGCTTGGCCGTCAGCCGGCTCACGACTGCGAACCAGGCAGCGACGCCGACGAGGAGCGCGACGACTATCGCGGCATTGCTCAATGATGGACCCCATGGTCGCGCCCGGTCGAGAGTTTCGGATCGATCGGTTCGTTCTGCGGGATGAAGTCATCCTTCGCACCGGGCACGCTGTAGTCGTAGGCCCAGCGATGGACCACGGGCAGCTTCGGACCCCAATTGCCGTGATGCGGCGGTGTGTCGGGCGTCTGCCATTCAAGCGTCGTCGACTTCCATGGATTGGGCGGCGCCTTTGCGCCCTTCCTCAGGCTCACGATCATGTTGTAGAGGAAAATCACCTGTGCGGCGGCGACGATGAGCGCAGCGATCGTGATCGCCGCATTGATCGAGTGCACCGAGTCGGGCAGGAACGCGGTGTCGCCGAGCGCGTAGTAGCGGCGCGGCACGCCGAGGATTCCGAGATAGTGCATCGGCAGGTAAATCGCATAGGTGCCGAGGAACGTAAACCAGAAATGCAGTTTTCCGAGCTTCACGTCCCACATGCGTCCGGTGATCTTCGGGTACCAGTGATAGATCGCACCGAATACGACCATGATCGGCGAGACGCCCATGACCATGTGGAAATGACCGACCACGAAATACGTGTCAGAGAGCGGCAGGTCCACCGTCACATTGCCGAGGAAGAGTCCGGTCAGGCCGCCGTGGATGAACGTAAAGATGAAGCCGATCGAGAACAGCATCGGCACGGTCAGGTGAATGTCACCCTTCCAGAGGGTCAGCACCCAGTTGTAGACCTTGATCGCCGTCGGCACCGCGATGATCAGCGTGGTCGTGGCGAAGAAGAACCCGAAGTACGGATTCATGCCGCTGACGTACATGTGATGCGCCCAGACGACGAACGAGAGTCCGCCGATCGCGAGGATCGCCCAGACCATCATCCGGTAGCCGAAGATGTTCTTGCGCGCATGCGTCGACAGCAGGTCGGAGACGATGCCGAAGGCGGGCAGGGCGACGATGTAAACCTCCGGGTGCCCGAAGAACCAGAAGAGATGCTGAAACAGGAGTGGGCTGCCGCCGGCGTGGCCGGGATTTTCGCCCATTGAACTGATCGCCGGCATGAAGAAGCTCGTTCCGAGCGTGCCGTCGAGCGTCATCATCACGGCCGAGACGAGGAGCGCCGGAAACGCGAGCAGGCCCAGGATCGTCGCCGTGAAAATGCCCCAGACCGACAGCGGCATGCGCATCAACGTCATGCCCTTGCAGCGCGCCTGGAGCACGGTCGTCACGTAGTTCAGGCCGCCCATCGTGAAGGCGATGATGAAGATCCCGAGCGAGACGAGCATCAGGATGATGCCGAGGCCCGAGCCCGGCGTGCCGGTCAGCACGGCCTGTGGCGGATACAGCGTCCAGCCGGCGCCCGTCGGTCCGCCCGGCACGAAGAAGCTCGAAAGCAGTACGAGCACTGCGAGGAAATACACCCAGAAGCTCAGCATGTTCATGTACGGGAACACCATGTCCCGGGCGCCGCACATGAGTGGAATGAGGTAATTGCCGAACCCGCCGAGGAACAGCGCCGTCAGCAGGTAAATCACCATGATCATTCCGTGCATGGTGATGAACTGGTAGTAGTGGCTCGGATCGACGAAGTGGAATTGCTCCGGGAAACCGAGCTGCAGCCGCATCAGGCCGGAGAGCACGAGCGCCACGAGCCCGACGAAGATCGCGACGATGGCGTACTGGATCGCGATGACCTTGTGGTCCTGGCTCCAGATGTACTTCAGGAAGAATGTGTGGGGATCGTGAATCGGGGCATCGCGATCCGCAATTGCGACGTAAG
>JANLWE010000184.1:0-5476 GCA_031364365.1 Gammaproteobacteria bacterium
CCACAACGGACGCGCCGAACTGAGATTGATGGTGCCGCCAATGCTGCCCTCCACGAGCGAGGCCTGCGGCGACTTGAAGACGTCGGCGCCGTAGATGACTTCCGCGGGCAGGACGTCGAATGCAAACTCGCGGCCGTCGCCGTCGGTCGCCAGGATGCGGCCATTCAACGTGACGATGCTGTATTCAGGTCCGAGGCCGCGCACGTTGACGTACTGGCCTTCCCCACCGCGCGTTCGCTGCAACGTGATGCCGGTGATGTGGGACAGCGAGTCGGCCACATTGGCGTCGGGGAATCGCCCGAGATCTTCCGCCACGATCGAGTCCATCACGATGCCCGCATCACGCTTGTTGTCGCGCGCCTTGACCAGGGACGCGCGCACGCCGGTGACGACGACTTCCTCGAGCTCAGTCGATTTCAACTGCGTGCCCGCGGCAGTCTGCGCGGATACCGGTGGACTGACGGCAAGAGCCGCGGCAATGATTGAACAGGCGAGCGCAGTCGCGCGACGGCATGCTGGAGCAGGCATGGATCCCCCTATACCTTGCGATTTGAAGCGATGACGCTCGTTAATGCTAACATGGCGGCGGGAAATCACAATACCGCAACTAAAGGAAACTTATGGCCATGCCTGCCAAGATCATGCGCGATACGAGCGACCGGCGTCGCCAGATCAGCGCCATGGTCAAACAGCGCGGCAGCGTGCAAGTGGCGTCGCTGGTCGAAATGTTCGCGGTATCGGCACAGACCATTCGCAAGGATCTCAAGTACCTCTCCGACCGGGGCGTCGCGGCGCGTGCCTATGGCGGCGCGATCTCCTCCGATGTGGTCGGTCCGTTCAGCGAAGTGGCGATCGAGTCCAAGCGCGCGAGCAATACAGCCGAAAAAGAGCGCATCGGCAAGGCGGCTGCGGGGATGATCCGGCCAGGTGAGTCGATCCTGCTCGATTCCGGCACCACGACCCTGCAGATCGCACGGCACCTGCCGGACAGCGACGAGATCACGGTTGTCACCAATGATTTCAGTGTCCTGTCGGTACTCGCGGGCAAGCCCGGAATCAACGTCGTCGTGCTCGGCGGCGTGCTGCGGCGCAAGAACCTCGCGTTCTACGGTGGCCAGGCCGAGGCGGCGATGGATGGATTATTCGTCGATACGCTGTTTCTCGGCGTCGACGGCTTCAGTCTCGAAAACGGCATTACGACCCACTACGAACCGGACGCGATACTCAATCGAAAGATGGTATCCGTGGCCCGGCATGTGGTCGCGGTCACCGACAGTTCGAAGTTCGGGCGCACCTGCCTGCACCGCATCATCGGTGTGGACGAGATCGATACCCTGATCACAGATTCCGGCGCACCCGATCACATCCGCGATGCAGGCAGTACTCTCAGCTGCAAGCTAGTGATCGTCTGACGGTTCGAAAAACGTCCGCTGGGCATTGGACCAGTAGATCTTGTCGATCACCCCGCGCGGAAGCTGCAACCCTCTGGCGTCGGCGTCGATGTCATCGACCCGCCGGGTTTCCGCAGTCGCCAGATAGATCCAGTCGGAAAGCCAGGTCGTATGCGCCTCCTTTCGAAATTCAGCGGCCTGCGTGTCGGGGTCGAACGTGAGATCGCTGCCGTAGAGGATGCGGTCCTGGTAGTGGATGAAGAAATCACGCACCTTGTCATGCGCGCGGTGCGACTGATATTGCAGATTCGTCATGCGCGCGGCCATGTCCACGACCGCTTGCGGATGGGCATCGAGGAACGCGGCCAGCTGATCCACGCTCCATTCCAGGCTCGCAAGATGCGCGCCGACGAAGGAGAGTCCGGGCGTACGCGCCAGCCGATTGTCGCGGGCGGCGATCTGCGCCTCATACGACGGCATCTGCGGCTGCAGGAACATGTGATATTCCGGATGTTCGCGGAAATAGCTGCGATCGTTGTTGGTCGTCATCTCTTCGAGCGGCAGCCAGCAGTTCCGGGGTTCTCCCAGGTGGCCGATCAGCGGCATTCCCAGCTCCTGCACATGCGCGAATACGGGATCGAGACCGGGGTCGTCGATCATGACGAGCTTGCCGTCCGCACCGCGCAGCGACATGCCGATGTTCTTCCAGACCTTGACGGCGACGGCGCCGCGCGAAGCGGCCTCGTCCAGCCGCGAATTCACGGTCGCGGCCCAGTCCGCTCGGCTCCAGTCCGCCGACGAAAACGTCGTTGCAAAGTGGAAGTGCTCCGGATCCATCGCCGCGAGACTCAGTACCGCCCTCTCCTGTTCCGCGAGCGACGGGAAGGCCGGGTAGTCGACATTGATCGAGAGCAACTCGAAGTTATCAGCTCGCGCCTGGTCCAGTAACGCGGTAGACGATGTGTTCGCGTGCACGTGCGCGTCGAATTTCTTCACGCTCGCAAAATCGGTGGCCGCGTAGAATTGCGGCGTACTCGCCTCATTGACCGGCTCGGTGCAGCCAGACATCGCCAGGACCAGGCCAAAGCACGCGGTCAGCAATTTCATGGGTCGTCTCCCGTCAATGTGTCATAAAACGAAACTAGCACTAACTAAACGCGCGTTCTTTATCGTTTGCTCAGGGCGGCAGCATATGCAAAGATCGGCTCGATGACCAACCGCCGCACGGTTCTCGGTCTGCTGGGCGGCACGGCCGCCTATGGCGTCTTGCCCATTCATCGCGGGCATGCGGCCAGTGCGCCTGACGGAATCACCGTGATCTCCGATCAGGCGATCGAGATTCAATTCGATTCCCGACTTCAGAGCCGCATCGTCGCACGGTTCGCAAACCGCTCGGATCCCCTCACGGCATTCGGTCCCAGCGAATTCGTCACGACCGACGCCGGTCACGCAATCGACGACTTCGCGTCGCGCGCACATCGGGTCGAGACAATCGCGGACATTCATGGTCGCGGCACACGCCACACGCTCGTGGGCGCGGCTGACGGCGGGCTCGAGAAGTCCGTTGAGGTCACACTCTATGAGCGTTACTCCGGATTCGCATTCATCAGCACGTCCTATCGCAACGGCTCGGATGAAGCCATTTCGCTGTCACGCTGGGTGAACGGCGCACACCGACTGATGCCGCTGGCCGGGGAACCTGCCTTCTGGTCGTACAGCGGTGCCAGTCACGAGGACCGCCGCGACTGGGTTCAGCCCGCAGCGATCGGCTTCTCGCAACGCAACTTCATGGGCATGAACGCGAGCGACTATGGCGGCGGCACGCCGATCGTGGATGTCTGGCGGCGCGATGTTGGGCTGGCGGTCGGTCATGTGGAGTCGCGCCCTCGACTGCTCGCCCTCCCCCTCGAAGTAACGGCCGCAGGCGCAGGCATCGCAGTCGACTGTGACGCGGCCGTGACGCTCGCGCACGGCGAAACATTCGCCACGCCCCAGACATTTGTCGCCATACACCGGGGCGACTATTTCGCGACGCTTGCGGCGTATCGCGAAGTCATGGCGGACGCGGGCCTGCGCGCGCCCAAACCCTGCGAGGGCTGCTACGAGCCCGTGTGGGGCGCCTGGGGATACGAGCGCGACTTCAATGTCGATCAGGTCGTCGCCACACTGCCGAAAGCACGCGAGCTCGGGCTGGTCTGGGCCGGCATCGATGACGGTTGGCAGACCGCAGAAGGCGACTGGACTCTCGATCCGAAGAAGTTTCCGCGTGGCGATGCGGACATGATCGCGCTCGTGCAGGAGATCAAGAAGGCGGGGTTGAAGCCCAAGCTGTGGATCGCTCCGCTTGCCGTCGATCCCGGCACTGATCTGCTGCACGACGCGCCGGACCTGCTGCTCCTGAATGAAGACGGCTCCGTGCGCGACGTCACGTGGTGGAACAGTTTCTACCTGTGCCCCGCCTATCAGCCGACCCTCGAGCGCAGCCAGGCGCTGGTCCGCAAGATTCTCGGCGACTGGGGATTCATGGGCCTGAAGATCGACGGTCAGCACCTCAATGGTGCCGCGCCCTGCTACAACCCGGCCCACAAGCATGCACGACCCGAGGAATCGTTCGAAAAACTCCAGGATTTCTGGAAAGCGATTTACGAGACCGCAATAGCCATCAATCCCGACGCGGTCGTCGAGATCTGTCCCTGCGGGACCTCGTACGCATTCCACAACATGCCAGCCATGAACCAGACGGTCGCTTCCGATCCGGAGTCTTCCTGGCAGGTGCGGTTGAAGGGAAAGACGATTAAGGCGCTCATGGGCCCGTCGGCGGCATACACGGGCGACTACGTCGAACTCGGCGACCACGGCGACGACTTCGCCTCCTCGGTCGGCATCGGCGCGAACGTCGAGACGATGTTCACCTTGCCTGGCGATCCACGTCCCGAGAACGGCCTGATCCTGACGCCCGCACGCGAGATCCTGTGGCGCAAGTGGATCGCGCTCTACAACACAAAAATGCTGCCGAAGGGTGAGTATCGCGGCGAGCTGTACGACATTGGATTCAACAAGCCCGAAGCCCACGTGGTCGCGAAGGGCGAGCGGCTCTATTACGCGTTCTATGCGGAACACTGGGACGGTCTGATTGAGTTCCGCGGACTCGACTCGGGCCACTATGAGCTCACCGACTACTTCAACGACAGGCCATTGGGTACTGTTTCCGGCAAGGCCAATCGCCTGCCGCTTGCCTTCGATCGCTTCCTCCTGATCGAAGCGACCCCGCTCGCCGCCCAGCTCGGATGAGTACGCGCGATCCGCCGGTGTCCCGGGTCTGGCTCTGGTACGCCATCGCGACGACCGTGCTGTGGGGTTTCTGGGGCGCATTCACCGGCCTTTCGGCGCAGCGCGGTTTTCCGGATACGCTCGTCTACTGCGTCTGGGCGCTGACCATGATTCCGCCGGCGCTGTTCGCGCTCGCGCGAACTGGCTGGACGCTCGAACGCGACATGCGATCCGTCGCCTACGGCCTGGTCATCGGGTTGCTCGGTGCGGGCGGCCAGATGATCCTGTTCTACACGCTCACGAAAGGGCCGGCGTACCTGATCTTCCCGGTCATTTCCTTGTCGCCGGTCGTCACGATTGCGCTCTCGTACCTGCTGCTTCGCGAGCGCACCACAAGGCTTGGGGCGATCGGCATCGTGCTGGCCCTGATTGCTCTGCCCTTGTTCGATTTTTCGCCCGAGGGCCTGTTCGCAAGCGACGGAACCGCCTGGCTGCTGCCGTCCCTGATCGTCATGGTCTGCTGGGGCGTGCAGGCTTATTTCATGAAAGTCGCCAATCGCAGCATGAGCGCCGAGAGCATCTTCTTCTACATGATGCTGACGGGACTGATTCTCGGCCCGGTCGCCTGGGCGATGACCGACTTTAGCCAGCCGATCAACTGGGGCATGGACGGACCGTATCTGGCTGCCCTCATCCAGCTGCTCAACGCCGTCGGCGCGCTATTGCTCGTCTATGCCTTCCGCTACGGAAAAGCCCTGGTTGTGTCGCCGCTGACGAATGCGGGCGCGCCCCTGATGACCGCGGTCATCTCGCTG
>JANLWE010000201.1:0-20970 GCA_031364365.1 Gammaproteobacteria bacterium
GAAAACATGGGGCATCCAGGACTCACCGCCCCGTGCGGGGTCTACGCGACCCAGGACGGATATCTGCTGCTCGCGATGATTCCCTGTCCGAAGCTCGGAGGAATTCTTGGCGTGGACTGGCTTGCGGCATTCGACACGCTCGAGAAAATGTTCGAGGAGCGCGACACCGTCTATCGCCAGCTGGCGGCGCACTTTTCGACACAAACGACGAAGCACTGGATCGACCTGCTTTCCGCGAGCGACGTCTGGTGTGCGCCCGTGCAGTCCTATGCCGACCTGGAGAAGGACCCGCAGATCGCGCACAAGAAACTGCTCTGGGATGTTCCCTACGCGGACTCCGGCAAGACTTATCGCACGGTCGGATCACCATTCAGTTTCTCGGCGAGCTCGGTCTCGGTGCGGCGCGGCGCGCCGCGCGTCGGCCAGCACACCGCAGAGTTCAAGGACCGCGGCATCTGGCAGGCTGGTGACGAGACGGATTCGTAGGGAGTACCGCAGCATGAAAGACATCTTTGCCCTGATCCGGGAAGCGATCGCAATCCGTGTCCGTGACGAACACAAGCTGCCGATTGCGATCGTCGGCGCCGGCGAGATCGCCGATCTCGCGCACCTGCCGGCCTACGCGGCGCACGGCCTGAAAATCGTCGGCATCATGGATCTCGACGCGGAACGGGCGCAAGCCGTGGCCGCGCGCCACGGCATACCAAAGGTTTACCTGACGACGGAAGAGATCGCGAAAGACAAGGACGTGACGATCGTGGACATCGCGGTGTTTCCGTGGGTCCAGGGCGGCATCGCAATGCCGCTACTGGACGCTGGCAAGCACCTGCTGTGCCAGAAGCCGCTGTCTTATGACTACGACGAAGCCGTGCGGATGGTCGAGCACGCGGAGAAATGCAAGCTGCTGCTGGCGGTGAACCAGCAACTGCGGTATTCCGAGAGCGTGGCCGCCGCGCGTGCGATGGTCGCGGCCGGGTGGATCGGCAAGCCCTTCGAGATGAGTTGGGATTTCCATGTGTACACTCCTTGGGAGAACTGGGCCTGGGTTGCGAAGCAGCCACGGCTCGATCTCAACCAGTTCACGATCCATTTTATCGACGCCGTGCGCTACGTGATCGGCGATCCCGTGTACGCCTACGGAACCCAGGCGCGCGAACCCGGCCAGCCAGAGCAGGGCGAGACCCGCACGATCAGCGTGCTGGAATTCGAGGGCGAGACCCGCGCGGTGTTGAAGAGTTTCCACAAGAACCGTGCCGGCGATCCGCGCGCGGAATTCCGCATCGACGGCACCGAAGGCAGCATCCGCGGCACGATTGGCCTCATGTACGACTACCCGCGCGGCCGCGCCGACACACTCGAACTTAATTCACGCGTACTGCTCACGGACGGGTGGCTGCATTACCCGGTCACGAGCCGCTGGATCCCGACGGCGTTCATCGGGCCGATGGCTGGGCTGCTCGAAGCCGTGGCCACGGGCGGCGTGCCATTGACGAATGGCAGGGACAACCTGCGCACCCTGCAGGTCGTGCAGGCGCTCTATCGATCGGGCGAGGAACACGTCGTCGTCAAGTTGAAATAGCCGCGAAGAGGGGGCGTCCATGACAGAGAAACGAAGATTTCCTACGGAATCCGAACTCGATGCGCTGTTCGATGAAGTAAACAACGCCGGGCGCTGGGGCAAGGACGACGAACTCGGGACGCTGAATCTCATCACGGATGCGAAACGCCTCGCCGCGGCGTCGCTGGTGCGCACTGGCCGCGCGCTATCGCTGGCGCGGGATCTCAACACCCTGCAGTCGCCGAACAATCCGTCTCCGGTGCGGCACACGATGTGCTACCAGGCGCACTATCCGATCGGGGCGGTGGATGCGCTGTGTCTCGACATGCACGGTTTTTCGCTGACCCACCTGGACGCGGTGGCCCACGTCTATCGCGGGCAGGAAATTTACAACGGCCGCAAGGCCGCGGACGTCGCACTGCCCAGCGGGCTCTCCTTTGGCGACATGCTGGCGCAGAAGAACGGCATCTTCACGCGCGGGGTTCTGCTGAACATCGCCGCGGCGCGCGGCGCCGCCTGGCTCGCACCCGACGACGGCGTATATGCCGCCGATCTCGATGCCGCCGAGAAAAAGCAGAAGATCCGCGTCGAGTCCGGCGACTGCATCTTCGTCTATACGGGGCTGCAGAAGCGCGAGGCGGCGGAAGGCCCGGAAAACCTGGGCCAGCGCGTCGGGATCATGCCGGACGCGATCCGCTGGTTGCATCAACGGGGCGTCGCCGTGTATTCCGGCGATTGCGTCGACGCTTTTCCGAACCCCTACGGCCTGCGCTACGTGATCTATTTTCACGCGATCACGCTTGCGGCCATGGGCTTGATCTTGCTCGACATCCCTGCGCTCGAGCCGCTCGTGGATCTGTGCGGTGAACTGGGCCGCAGCGATTTCCTGGTGACGATGGCTCCCTTGCGGATCAAGGGCGGTACCGGTTCGCCCGTGAATCCCATCGCCATATTCTGAGGAGTCCGCACCATGTTTGCGCCCGACACTTACGCGATGGCCCTCGTGCTGATGCTCACCTCCATGGTGTTCTGGGGATCGTGGCCGAATTTCCTGAAGAAGCTTGCAGGGTGGCGGCTCGAGTACTTCTACATCGACTTCACGCTCGGCTTCCTGCTGACTGCAGTGCTGCTTGGCCAGACCCTTGGTTCAGGCGGCGGCGAGCCCGACCACCTCGCGCGCATTCTGCAGTCCGGGCAGCGGGAAATCACGTTTGCGGTTGTCGGCGGATTCATCTGGAACATCGGCAACATCCTGCTGTTGAACAGCATCATGATCGCCGGACTCGCCGTAGCCTTTCCGATCGCGGCGATCCCGGCCATCGTTCTGGGCATCGGCGCGAGCTACTGGCTGCAGCCGGTCGGCAATCCGCTGATCCTTGGAACGAGCGCCGTGATCCTGCTCGTGGCGGCGCAAGCGACCGCCGCGGCGTATCGGCGTCTGGGCGACGTTGTTGCGCCGAACAAGGGCCTGGGAATTGCGACGGCTGTCATCTCCGGATTATTGATCGGTTTCTTCCCGCCGTTCGTGACAGCCGCCATCACCGGCGATCACCCACTTGACGCCTACACCGTCTCGACGCTCTTTACCGCCGGTGCCTTCGTCGCGACCTTCGTCGCGATTCCGATCCTAATCCGGCGGCCGCTCGTCGGCGAGGCCGGCCGGCTTGGGGGCTATCTTCAGGGCCGCACGGGTTGGCACGTACTCGGCTTGCTGGCCGGAGCGGTCTGGTGCAGCGGAACCGTGTTCAATTTCATCTCGGCGGGAATGGTTGGCATCGCGATCAGCGTCGGCATTGGCAGCGGCGCTCCCATGGTCGGTGCACTGTGGGGCGTGTTCCTGTGGCGCGAATTCGCCAAGGGCCAGCCCAGTGCCAAAGTCCTGATCGGCATGGCGCTGGTGCTCTACGCCATCGGCGTGGCCGTGATGTCGATTGCATACAACTATCAGTGAAGGTCTATTGCACGGCGGCCGGCGTTTCCATCTGTATCGAGCGCCGCTGGTTTCACGCGGCTAATTTCACGTTCAATGGCTTGTTCCGCGCGAGAGATCCGAACCAATGGCTGCGCTCGCGTCTCGGGGAATGCGGCACTCGCGATCCTCCGGAGCAGCTCGATCCGCCGCTCGAGTCGCAAGAGGTCTGGGCGGCCGGCGTGACCTACCTGCGAAGCCGCGAGGCCCGCATGGAGGAATCCGAGCGGGAAGCCGACATTTACGACCGGGTCTATCGCGCCGAACGACCCGAGCTCTTCTTCAAGGCGACCCGGCATCGCGTTGTCGGCCACGGCGGCAAAGTGCGAATCCGGGCAGACTCCCGATGGAATGTGCCGGAAGCCGAGCTTGCGCTCGCCGTGAATTCTGAAGGCCGTGTGTTCGGCTATACGATTGGCAATGACATGAGCTCGCGCAGCATCGAGGGCGACAACCCGCTCTACCTGCCGCAGGCCAAAATCTACGATGGGAGTTGCGCGCTGGGTCCGTGTCTGATGTTGATGGAAGGCCCGCTCGCGCAATCAACGGAGATCGTACTGCGCATCATGCGGGATGGCGACGAAGTGTTTCGCGGATCAACCCGGCTTTCGCAGATGCAACGGACGGCGGAGGAACTCGTCGGTTATTTGTTCCGCGACAATACGTTTCCAGACGGCTGCTATTTGCTGACCGGCACCGGCATCGTGCCGGAGAACGACTTTACGCTGGCTCCGGGCGACGAAATTGCGATCACGATCGAGCCGATCGGAACGCTCGGCAACAGGGTGATCGTCGGTTCGCCCGCAACCGCGCGCCGCGGCTGATCGCAGGTGTCGGGCCTTGTATTCTCTGCAGATGACACCTGAGTACCTGGCCGCGCTCACCTTCGGCATCCTGGTTATTGCCTTTCTCTACTCGTCCGTGGGCCATGCCGGGGCGTCGGGCTACATCGCGGTCATGTCGCTCCTGAGTGTCGCGCCCGACGCCATCAAGCCGACGGCACTGGTGCTCAACATCCTGGTGGCTTCTATCGGCGCGTGGCAGTTCTGGCGAGCCGGCCATTTTTCGTGGAATGTCTTCTGGCCGTTTGCGGTGCTTTCAGTGCCATTCGCCTTTCTGGGTGGCTACCTCAACCTTCCGACCCATGTCTTCAAGGTGATCGTGGGATGCGTGCTGCTCATCTCCGCCGCGCAACTGCTCTTTCGGCCACCTGCCGACAGTGAGTCGAACCCACCGGCCAGGCCGGTCGCTATGGGCATTGGAGCAGGCCTGGGCCTGCTTGCGGGATTGACGGGGACCGGCGGCGGCATCTTCCTGACACCGCTCTTGATCTTCATGCGTTGGGCAAGAACGAAAACGGCATCTGCGGTATCCGCCCTGTTTATCCTGCTGAATTCCGCATCAGGCCTTCTCGGCAATGTCAGCGCGACGAAGTCTTTTCCGAGTTTCGCGCTCTCGCTGCTTGCGGCCGCCGGGATTGGCGGCGTGATGGGCTCCTACTTCGGCAGCCGGCGCTTCGATCCTGCCGTCATCAAGAGACTTCTGGCGATCGTATTGATCATCGCCGGCACCAAACTCATCTTCACCTGATCAGCGCGTGTCGATGCCGGCGGCCTCGAGGCGCGCGCGCAGGGGTTCGAGTTGCTGCGCGTAGTGGCGCCACTTGCCGATCGAAGTGGCGTAGATTGGCTGGCGCACCTGCAGGGCACTCGCCGTCGTCGAGGCCTGCTGGTTTTCATGGAAGCGCAGGCACTGGTCTTCCCAGGGCAAGCTGCAGAAATCCAGCAGGCGCCGCGCCTCGGATTCGACATCGGCCACGAGCGCCTCGTAACGGATCGTGTGGATCACGCCCGGCATCACGGCATTCCAGTGCTGCATGAGGCGGTGGTAGGCGATGTAGTACTGGCCCAGTTCATCGAGGTCATAGGAGAAGGGATACGCATCCTTGAAAAGTTGCTTGTACACCGCATAGCAGGTGTCCATGGGATGGCGTTGCAAGTTGATGATCTTCGCGCGCGGCAGCGCCAGGTGAATCAGGCCCGCGTAGAGGAAATTGAAGGGCAGCTTGTCGATGAAATATGGCCGCGCGTCGCGCAGCGGCCGCGTTGCGGCGATGTAGGCCTCGCCGAGTGCGCGGAAGTCCACGCGGGCGGAAGCGGCGACGAACTCGAGCCGCGACGGGCGCTTCGGGCCTGCCAGATTGCGGACGAGCGGGATCAGTTCGAGCGAGAAGTGATTCAGCTCGCCTGCGGAGAAGACCGTCGAGTGACTGCCAAGAATCCGCTCGACCAGCGTTGTACCGGTGCGAGGCATCCCGACGATGAAGATCGGATCGACGCTGTCGCAGCCCTGGATGTGGCCATCGAACATTCCGGGGCCAAAGGTTTCACGGATCTTCGCGAAGATCTGCAGGTCAGTCTCGACGCCGTACTGCATCTGCCGGCGCTTGGTGCCGGTAGCGGTCGCGAGGTTGTCGAAAGCGGCGTCGTATTCGCCGATATCTTCCAGCTCCTTGGCGAGTGCGTAATGCAGCTGGTCCAGACCCGCAGGTGAACGCGTGCGTGCGATGACTTCCTTGAGCTGCGCGATGTGATTCCGTTCCCGGGTCTGCGTGCGCAGGTTCGCGCGACCATTGTAGGCCTCGAATTCCTCCGGCTTGAGTTCGATGGCCTTGTCGAAGCCGGCCTCCGCGCCGTCGATGTTGCCAAAGTAACGCTGCACCGCCGCCCGGTTGAAATAGTGTTCCGCGTTGCCGGCGTCGAGCGCGATCGCCTTCGTGTAATGAACGAGGGCCCTGGCATTGTCCCCGAGGTGGTGGAGCAACGATCCCAGTTGGCTGTGAAGGACGGGATCGATGAAGGTCTTGTCCTTGATTACGCTTGCGGCCGTAACGGCGCCCGCGAGGTCATTGGCCTCGAAATGGCACCGGACTTTGTGCAACTGGTACTTGTCGAGACTCGCGAGCTGCAGTGCCCGGTCGATCGCCTGGATGGCATCCGCGTAGTGGCGCACCTTTTGCATCAGGAAGCTGGCCAAGTACCAGCCGTAGGCGTAGTCGGGGTGCTGCAGGTTCAATTGCTGGGAGATCGCCAGCGCCTTGCGCAGATCCTTCCCGTCAATGCATCGGACGATCGAGTCGGCGATCTGCTCCTTGTTCTGCGGTGCTGGGCTCGACATCGTGGGGACGGCGCGTACTGGGAATCATCCATCCTAGCAAAGAAAAAAGGCCGGGCAGTGCCCGGCCTTTGTGATCACGCAGCCCGATCAGAATCGGTAACTGAGCGCGAGGCCGAATGTGCGCGGCAGCGCGATGTAGTCCCGCGAGTTGTTGCCGTCATACCTCTGGGCGGGGGAGACGTTGGATCCGAAAGCCGCAAACGGGGCGATGCCCGTGGTTCCCTCGTCATTGAACAGGTTTTTCACGTAGGCCGACGCGCTCCACGAGTTCTTGCTGAATGTGGCGCTCAAATGCCAGATCTGGAAGCTGTCGATTTCCGTGTAGCTCCTGGAGTAGATGGAAGTCGGGGCATAAATCCGCGGGGCAGTGGTACCAGCTGTCGGACTCGGGCTGTCCTCGCACACGCCGAACGCGCTGAACTCGGTCAGGCAGTTGTCGTCACCAAGGCTGTTGATCGAATCCGACTGGTAGTACCCGCTGAGCACCGTGCTCACCTCGATGCCGTTGGCCAGTGCCATGTCGTGGCGCAGCGATACGTTGAATACATGTTCCGCAGTTCCAGGCAGGCGATCGCCGTCTGCAGCAACCCGGTCGTCATAGAGGAAGCCGCTGCCGTAGAAGTTGCCGGCCGGCTGAAATACGTCGGCCGTCAGTTCGGCGTCGGCGAAGGTATAGCCGAGGCTGTAACTCAGGCTGTCGGTGAGGTTGCCCGACAGCTCAACTTCGAAGCCCTGGGTTCTTGCCGACTCCCCGTTGATGACCCCAAAGAAGCCCCAGTTTGAAGTTGCGGTATTCAGCTGGGGATCTTTCCAATCCGTGTAGTACACGTCCACCGCATAGTTCAGCCGTCCAGTCGCGCCCTTGTATCCAATCTCATAGTTGTCGACCGAATCCGAGTTAAAAGTGAAAAAAGCCGGGTTTTCGGCGTACTTGTCGGATGTGGGCACGGCATTCGCGCCGGCATGGCGATAGCCCTGCGAGAAGGTCGCATACAGCATCGAATTGTCAGTCACGTCCCACGCGAGGTTCCCCTTGAACAGGAAATCACTGTCGCTGATGCTTTCCGCGGCCACACCGGGCGGGTTGGGGTAAAACGGCACGTCCACAAGCGCATCGACATCCACCTGGTTGTCGAACCAGCGCCCGCCTACGGTGAGTTCAAACCGTTCTCCAAGATCGAACGTCGCCTCGCCGAAGAGCGCCATTTCTTCATATTTCTGGCTGCGGCGGAACAGGAAATCCTGCTCCGTGGTAAAGGGGGCAAGGCCGTACAAGTCGATCGCATTGACATAGGGGAGATAACCGACCAGGTAGCTGTTCTGCCCGAGGTCTGAGTCCTGGTCCGTGTAATACAGGCCGGCGGTCCAGTCGATGTGGTTGTCGCCAGTGGAAACCAGGCGCAGTTCCTGCGTCACTGCGGAGTCATCATAGAAGCGTTCCGCCTGCGCGATCGGTCGTGGCGAGCTTCCGTAGAAGGCGAACCATCCATTGCGGGCATACACGCCGGAGTTGTCGCTGATTCCCGTGCCGGTGTGCTCGTAATACGAAGTGCTGGAGGCCAGGGTCGCAAAGCCGAGTTCCAACTCCAGCTCGAGTGCCGCCAATTCGACCTCCCGGCTCGCGGGTTCGAGCTGAATGGCGCCGAATTCATACTTGCCGTACTGGCCGCCATTGATCAGGTTATCGCCACGGGTCACCTGCCGCCGGCCGCCGATTTCGTCTTCCTGTCGCTGATAGGAGAGCAAGGCGTTGAAGGTATCGGTCGGTGCGAACAAGGCCGACACTCGACCGTACTTGATGTCCACGGTATCGACATCCTTGCGGCTTGTGAAAACGGGGGTGTCATTGATGACATCGCCAGTCGCCACCACCGGGTCGCCGTTGGCATCCAACTCGTAGAGATTGGGGTAGTCGACAATGCCGTCGTTATCGATCATGCCGGCGTTCAGACGGATGGCGAAAGTCTCGCCGACTGGCATGTTGAGCATGATGTCCGGGTTCAGGTTGTAACCGTCCGAACCGTCCGTCTGTCCATAGGAAACGCTTGCCTCGCCGCTGAAGCCGCTCAGGTCCGGCTTCTTCATGATGTAGCGCACGTTGCCGGCGAGCGAACCGGAGCCATAGAGCGTGCCCTGCGGCCCGCGCAGGACCTCCACGCGCTCGATGTCCTTGAGGATGAAGTTGCCATAGAGCGCGGTGTTGTCGATATAGGTGGCGACCGTTGGCACAGCGGCGAGCGGGACGTCGCCCCAGGTACCGGAATCGACATTGATGCCGCGGATCACGATGCCGTTACTGCCCATGCCCGAGTTGCGATAGCCGCGATCCTGCACCGAGATGCCCGGCATGGAGCGAAGTGCATCCACGGCATCGATGATGTGGGCCTTTTCCAGCGACTCACCGCTCACCGCAGAGATATTGAAAGGAATGTCCTGGACTGACTGCTCGCGGCGCGTGGCCGTGACCACGACCTCCCCGAGTGTGGCGGACGGCGTGTCCTGGGCATGCGCGGCCTGCGTTCCACCGGCAAGGATGCTCGATACGGCGAGCGCGATGGCCGATTTCTGGCGGAGTGCAAGGTGTCTTTTCACGGCGGTTCTCCAGTCAACTGCAGTTTTATGGGTTACTCGCGCTCTGGCATGCGCATTGGGCCGAGCGAGGAAAGGGCATCGGACTTGAGGTGCCGATCGCCGCAAACGGGAAAGTCGACGGCCCGGTCGCGGAAGCTCTTCAGCACCTGGCCGACGCCGTGCCATCCACGCCGGCGTACCTGGCGCAGGTACTCGAAGTTGATTTCGACCGGAAATATCTCGCGGCCGCGGCCTGCTTCGTGCACCACCTCGCCACCCGGTCCGCAAACGATCGACCGGCCGAATCCGAGCCGGCCGGCCACGTTGATGTCGAGGAAGTAGCACTGGTTGACCGCGGCGTTGGCGCGCGCGATCGACAGCTCGACGTCCCGGTCAATCATGTTGGTCATCGAGGGATGCAGGATCACCTCGGCACCCATTGCGGCAAGTGTGCGCGTGGATTCGGGAAACCACATGTCGTAGCAGATGCTGACGCCGAACCGGCCAACCTTTGGCACGTCGAAGATCGTGAACTCCGTGCCAGAAGCGACGCCGGTTTCATAGGGGAGGAATGGGAAGAGCTTGCGGTGCCGCGCGACGACTTCGCCCGCCGGGTTGATGACGGGCGTCAGGTTGTAGATGGCGTTGCTTTCGCGGACATAGAAAGAGCCCGGCACCAGCCAGATGCCGAGCATCCTCGCGATGCGGCAGAAATCCTTCTCGGTGGGACCGGCAAGCGGCTCAGCGCGGTCAGTGCCGGTGCCAAAGGCGGAAAGTTCGCCGAGCACGGCCATTTGCACCCACGGAAAGCGTGCGACGACTAACTCGATTTCGGTGCGAAGGGATGCCAGGTTATCGCCGCGCGAAGTCTCCAGCTGTAATGCTGCGATTGCGAAACTGGTCATGACAGGCGCAAGCCCACCCCTCGAGCGAACCCGGGTCTGGATCGGGTGCTAGTATTCGCAAACGACCCGCATGGGCAATATGGCGGAAGACATAGAACAGGACGGCAAACAGGACGCGGGCCTGCCGTGGGCGGCGCTGGCGCGCGATTGGCTGCCGCGCGTGGCGGCAAGCGCCGGCACGCCACCGTTCGCCCAGCATCTAGTCGCGGCGCTGCGCCAGGTGCTCGCATTCGACTGGTGGATGGTGATGATCTACCGCGAGCAGGCGAACCCGGAGATGCTCTGCGATAACTTCACCGGCAGCTGGCGCGCGCGCGGACTCACAACGTACGTGGCCGGCTACTACGTGCTCGACCCGTTTTACATCATGAGTCGTTCGCTCGATCAACCGGAGGTGTGTCGGCTGGGCGATATTGCACCCGACGGGTTCCTCGATAGCGATTACCACCGGGCGCACTACGCATCGGGGCGCATCGGCGACGAGATCAATTACCTGTGGCCGCTCGAGCCGGGGGTGACGTTCGCCATCAGCCTCGAGCGGTCAGAGCATTGCGTGCCCTACAGCGATACGGACGTCGAAAGGATGGAGGCCGCACAGCCCCTGCTGTTCGCGCTCGCCTGCAAGCACTGGAGCCTGGTGCGGCAGAAAGGCGTGCCGCCGGCCTCGCTCGAACTCGGTCGGCTGGTGCAGGAGGCGGCCACCAGCTTCGGACGCAAAGTGCTGACGCCACGCGAGTGCGAAGTTGTCAAGCTGGTGCTGCGCGGCTATTCGAGCAAGTCCATCTCGCAGGCACTCGGCATCTCGCCGGGAACGGTCAAGGTCCACCGCGAAAACATCTACGGCAAGCTCGGCGTTTCCTCGCAGGCGGAGCTGTTCAACCTGTTCATCTCATCGGTGTCCGCGCCGCACGGCGGCACGGGTGTCGATGCCGGTCGCGCCGCGTAGCGCGAGCGGTCAGCGCCGGCCATACAGCGGCTTGAATGGCTCATGGTTTGCCAGCCAGTGCTTCAATTGTGAGGCCGAGTTGAACGGCATCGTCTACGATCCTGAACAAGCATTTGCAATGGCGTACAGTGATTAAGAAGTTATGAAGACTACAGTGGAGCGAAGCCTTAGCAAGGTTCCCGAAGTCACCTTGCTCTTTTGGGTAATCAAGATCGCCGCCACTACGCTGGGCGAGACGGGTGGCGACGCGTTGTCGATGTCGATGAACCTTGGCTACCTCATCGCCACGGGTATTTTCTTCGTGATCTTTCTGATCGCCGTTGCAGCGCAGATTGCCGCCAAGCGCTTCCATCCCTTCCTGTACTGGACTACGATCATCGCGACCACGACAGTCGGCACCACACTTGCAGACTACGCCGACCGATCGCTCGGCATCGGATATGCAGGGGGTACGTCGCTGCTGTTCACGATGCTGCTTGCCTCACTTGTGGTGTGGTACCGAACCCTCGGTTCGGTGTCGGTGGATACCGTGAGTTCACCCCAGGCCGAATTGTTCTACTGGGTTACGATCATGTTCTCCCAGACTTTAGGCACCGCGCTCGGGGACTGGACAGCCGACACCGCCGGGCTGGGCTATATCGGCGGCGCGATGGTGTTCAGTGCATTGCTGGCGCTCACCGTCGCCGCGTACTTTTGGACGAACATCTCGCGCACCACGCTGTTCTGGGTGGCGTTCGTACTTACGCGACCACTAGGCGCCGTGGTCGGCGACTTTCTCGACAAACCGGTCGACGCAGGCGGTCTGGCGTTAAGTCGTTATACGGCGTCCGCGGCGCTGTTCGTTTTCATCATGTTCTGCATCATGCTGTTTCCACAGCGCGCAGCGAGCAAGAGTCATTGATTCGAGTTCGCTGCGCTGAATTCAGCGCTTTCGGTATAGATGTGTGAAGCGATCCGTCTTTCCTTGCACCGCGGGATCGAAGACCATCTTCGTCAAATCATCGGCGGAGTTGCGGTAACCGTCCCAGGTCTTCTCGAGCTCGAAGCCGTGGCTGGTGATGTCCCGCGTCGCGAAGACCTCGTCGATCCGGTGCAGGCTCTGCGCCGGCGCCCTGCCGCTGTCGGCCTTCGCGGAGTGATCGACGATCAGGAGTCGGCCACCCGGCATCAATCCGGTGTGCAGCTGCTTCAGGAAACCATCGGCGTCGATCGCCGGCCAGCCGCCTTCTTCTTCAACCCAGTACAGGTCGTGATACGACATGAAGATCACGATCAGGTTGTACTGGCCGCTGCCGAGATCGAGCGCGCGGGTCTCGACAACGCGCGGCGTGACGTTCTTGAGCCGCCCGTCAGCAAAGCGCGTCTTGAGGTCATCCTTGCTGAAATTCCAGTACGGGGAGTTGTTGACCAGCGTGACGCTGCCCGAGGGACCGACGGCGCGCCCGAAGAGTTCGGACCAGTAACCGCCGCCGCCGAAGACGTCCGCGACCTTCATTCCCGGCACGATGCCGGTGAATGCCAGGAGCTCAGCGGGCTTCTCGCGTGCGTCGCGCTCGCGATCCGCGGCACTGCGCTCGGGAGCGGCGACCGCGGCTGCGATGTAATCAGGAATGTCCGCGGCCTCAAGCGGCGCGGCGAACAGAAGGCAGGTAAGGGTAAGTGCGAAATGGCGCATGACTATCTCCTGGCCAGCAGCGCTGGCATCGATGTCGACTCTAGGCCAGCCGGCGCCTGCCGCAGACCTTCAGTCGACGAACCGCCCGGCCGCCGCGACCGGCGGTGTGTCTATTCCTCGCCGCCGCCCGGTACGCCGCGACGGTAGTCGAGGGCGGGCTTGCGGTCGCCGAGCAGGGCGCGGTACTTGAAATCCGGACCGCGGCGTTCCTCGAACTCAGCCCGCGCCTTGACGATCAGTTCGGGGCGCATGAACAGCTCGCGACCCATGAGGGCCAGCGTCCGCGAAGCGACGTTCATGCCCTTGTAGCCGATGCTCATGCCGCCTGCCGCGGTCGACTGCCAGCTGTGCGCGGGCGTGCCCGGTACCCAGGTGGCGGTCCGCAGTCCCACGGTCGGAACCGTCCAGCTCACGTCGCCGACGTCAGTCGAGCCGAGACCGGGGCGCTCGAAATCGAAAGCCTGGATATTTGCCTCGGAGCCAGGCTCGACCGAGGGCGAGATCAGCGTTGCACGGATCTTCGCGGCAAACGCCTGTTCCTCGGGCGTGTAAGTGACGCCGCCGACTTCGTTGAGCTTCTCGTTCATCACGCGCGATAGCGTCTCGTTGGCGAGCAGGTTGTAGGTGCCGCCGATGACTTCATGATCCATCGTCGTCCCGGTGCCGAGTGCCGCGCCTTCCGCGGTCTTCACGAGCCGGTCGAATATGGACTCCACGACATTCGGGTCAAGGTGCCGGACGTAATAATAGGACTCGGCGAAATCAGGCACGACATTTGGCGCGGAACCGCCGCTGGTGATCACGTAGTGCATGCGTGCGTCCGATGGAATGTGCTCGCGCATCAGGTTCGACATGTAATCCATGGCCTCGATGCCGTCGAGCGCGGAGCGCCCCTTTTCGGGCGCACCCGAGGCATGGGCGGAGAGCCCGTGAAAGCGGAACTTCGCGGACTTGTTCGCGAGCGCGCGATCGAGGCCCGCGAAGTTGACGTCGGAGGGATGCCAATGCATCACCGTGTCCACCTCGGTGAAGAGGCCCGCGCGCACCATGTAAACCTTTCCCGAACCTCCTTCTTCCGCAGGCGTGCCGTAGACGCGGATCGTGCCGGTGGTACCACTCGTCTTCAGCCAGTTGGCGAGCGCGATTCCCGCCGAGACCGAGGCGGTGCCGAAGAGGTGGTGTCCGCAGGCGTGGCCGGATTGCTTGCCCTCGATCGGCTTGCGATCGGGCACCGCGTCCTGATTGATACCGGGCAGGGCGTCGAACTCGGCCAGGATGCCAATCACCGGCTTGCCGCTTCCGGCGGTTGCGACGAAAGCCGTCGGCATCCCGGCGACGCCCGCTTCGACCTTGAATCCGGCAGCAGTGAGTTCCTGCTGGAGCAGAGCGGAACTCCTGATTTCCTGGTAGCCCACTTCCGCCCATTCCCAGATCGAATGCGCAATCTCGGCGTCACGCGCCTCACGCTTCGCGAGAAACTGGCGCATTCCGTTGCCCGATTCGGCCGCTGCGGCGGCGGCAAGCGCAGACAGGGCGATACAGAGTGCGGCGGCTTTCATGTCAAATTTCCGTGTCAATTGACGATCCTCTTAAAGGGGACGTTCCCCTTTAAAGGGGGGTCCCCTTCAGAGAGAAGTATGGTACCTCGCGCGCACTTGACACCCTATCGGGCAGCTTCGTTAATGGCCAGTCCGTCACTCCCGCCCGAGGGCTTCATGACCCAGCAAGCGATGCATCCCTTCATCGAGGACCGGGCGGATTTCGATCACCTCGGCGCGCAGGTCATCGGGATGCTCGGAGAGTACCTCCGCAGCTTGCCCGCCCAGCCGGTCGATCGCGTCGTACCCGGAGATGTTCGCCATCGCCTGATGTCGCTGCCATTGCCCGAAGACGGGCAAGCGCCGGATGAAATCCTCAATTTCCTCGGCCGCGAAATCATGCCCTGGCCCGTCCCGGTCGGGCACAAGCGGTCTTATGGCTGGGTCAATTCGCCGCCGGCGCCGATCTCCATCCTGGCCGATGCGGTCTCCAGCACGATGAACTGCGGGCTCGACGGTTATGACCATTCCACCATTTTCCTGATGGTGAGCGTCGGGCGCTGGATCATGGAGCTGGTCGGATTCCCCGTCGAAGGCAGCCTGTGTCTGTTGCTGAGCGGCGGTTCCGCAGCGAACCTCAATGCGCTGACCGCGGCGTGTCATCGCGCCGCCGAGCGCGACGGATGGAACCTGCGCACCGAGGGCCTGCAGGGTGGCCGCAAGCGGCTCGTCGTCTATGCGAGCGCGGAAAGCCATTCCTCGATCCAGAAGTGCGTCGAGCAGCTTGGTATCGGCACGAATAACCTGCGCGCGATTCCGGCCGACTCGGAGTTCCGTATGCGGCCCGACGCCCTGCGCCGTGCGATCACGGACGACCTCAAGGCTGGACACCTCCCCTCGGTCATCGTCGCCTGCGGCGGCGCCACCAACACCGGCGCGATCGATCCACTCGACGAGATCGCGGACATCGCCGCCGAGTTCGGCATCTGGCTGCATGTCGACGGCGCCTTTGGCGCCTGGGGGGCGCTCGATTCCGCCTATGCCGAGCGGTTCAAGGCGCTGGCGCGGGCCGATTCCGTCACGCTCAATCCGCACAAGTGGCTGCAAGTGCCGGTCGACTGCGGCGCGCTGCTGACGCGGCACCCGGACGTGCATCGGGCGGCGTTCTCGCTGATCCCCGACTACCTCGTCGCCGGCCACAGCGAAGCGCCCTGGCCCTGCGAGTACGTGTTCCAGCTCACCTATGGCAACCGTGCCCTGAAAGTCTGGGCCGCGATCGCGCGACTGGGGCGCAAAGGCATCATCGAGCTGGTGACCCGTTGCAACCGGCTGGCCGGGCTGCTGGAAGCGCGCGTGCGCGCCATGCCGGATTTCGAGATGCTGGCGCCCGCGTCACTGTCGGTCGTGAATTTCCGTTACCGGCCGGCGGGCCGAGACCTCGACGGTGCGGCGATTGATGCGCTCAATGAGAGGATCTCGAATGCGATCAGTGAGAGCGGCGAAGCGCAGTTGCCGATCACGCGCGTGTACGGCAAGACCTCGCTGCGCGCCTGTTTCCTGCATTACGAGAATGACGAAAGCGACGTGGAGCACCTCGTGCGACTGGTCAGCCGGCTGGGGTCATCGCTTGCCGATCAACTGGAGTCTGCATGACAACCCGGACCCTTGAATTCGCGGCGGCATGCATGCTGCAGGTGCTGTGCGCCGGTCCTGCAACCGCGGACCCAAGGCTCAATCATCTCCTGGTCGAGAGCCCGCTGTCGCAGGATGTGCAAGTAATCGACGTAACCACACGCGAGGTCGTGAGCAGCATCGAGATTCACGAACATACCGACGACGTGATGGGTTCACCCGACGGCAGCGCGTTCTATGTCGCGGCCCAGGACGACATGCGCAGTCCTTTCGGTTACCAGACCAACGAGAGCGGCAAGGTTTTGGCTTTCGACAGCCGCTCGCTGAAGCAATTGTGGTCAGTTGCGCTCGACGGTTCGCCCAATCACATGGCCCGCTCGCCGGACGGCAAGCACATCTACGTTCCGCTCTACACGCGCCACTGGATGGTGGTGCTGCGTGCCGCAGACGGCAGCATCGAGCAATGGTGGCCCGCGGTCATCGGCAATCATGCGACCGAGATCTCCGGGGACGGCAAGCGCCTTTACGTCGGCAACATGGTGACCGACACCATTTACGTGTACGACACTGACACAGGCCGGGTGGTCATGGCGATGGACGTGGGCGAATCGGTCAGGCCGATCGTGCTCGATGAGCCGCGCGGCCTCATTTACTACCAGCTGTCGCGCCTGCATGGCTTCGAGGCGCGACGCCTCGATGATGGATCGCTGGTGAAACGTGTCGAACTGCCGCCACTCGTCCAGGCAATCCCCGCAACGGGCAGCAATCTTGCGGAGAGACTGGCCAACACTGCGGGTGCGGGTGCCTGGCCTTACACCTATGACCACGGGCTGGCGATGACGCGCGATGGCCGGCACCTGGTCGCGGTGGCGACGGTGGCGAATTACGTGGCGATCTTCTCGTTGCCGGATTTTTCCCTGAAGGGCACGGTGCCGGTGGGTGGCAGCCCGAACTGGGTAGTCTGTGACCCCGAAGGCAAGTTCGCCTATGTCACCAACCCGAAGGATGACTCGGTCTCGGTGATTGATATTGCGGCAGTCCGCGAGGTCGCGCGCATCCCGGTGGGCAAGGGGCCGAAGCGGATCGCCTTCAGCGTCGAGTGAACCACAGTGCGCCGCCAGCCACGAGCAGCCAGCCGATCCAGTCGGGTTGGGTGGCGAGCGCGAGCCAGATGATTCCGCCGAGGAACAGGACGCCGGCCGCAATGACGGTGTCGCTGCGCCGCCGGTCGCGACGAAGTTCCGCGCGGAGCCGCTCGAGCGATCCGGATTCCGTGCGGACCACAAGTTCGTCGTCGTAGGCGCGTCGGATCGCGCGGCGCGCGATCACCGGCAGCACCTTGATCGCCTCGGCGATGTCCGGCCAGTGGTCGCGGAGACTCCCGAATACGGCACGCGGGCCGCTCCGCTCCTGCATCCACTCGCGGAGGATAGGCAGAGCCGTCTTCCACAGGTCGAGTTCCGGATAGAGCTGGCGGCCGAGTCCTTCGATGTTGAGCAGCGTTTTCTGGAGCAGGATGAGTTGCGGCTGGATCTGCATCTGGAACTGGCGCGCGACCTCGAACAGGCGCAGGAGCACGAGGCCGAAAGAAATGTCCTTGAGCGGTTTGTCGAAGATCGGCTCACAGACCGTGCGCACGGCGGTTTCGAGTTCATCGACCCGCGTACCGGCCGGCACCCAGCCGCTCTCGAGATGCAGTACCGCGACCTTGCGGTAGTCGCGCTCAAAGAAAGCGAGGAAATTGCCGGCGAGGTACAGCTGGTCGCGTGGATCGAGCGTGCCGACGATGCCGAAGTCGACCGCGGCGTAGCGCGGGTTCGCCGGATCGGACACGTCCACGAAGATATTGCCGGGATGCATGTCGGCGTGGAAGAAATTGTGCCGGAACACCTGGGTGAAGAAGATCGTCACGCCGTTCTCGGCGAGTTTCGGGATGTCGGCGCCGAGTTCGCGCAGGCGCGTCACTTCGGAGATCGGTATGCCGTGGATTCGCTCCATCACCATGACTTCGCGGCGGCAAAGATCCCAGTGGACCTCCGGCACGTGCAGCATCTGCGAGCCCGCGAAATTGCGCTTGAGCTGGGAGGCGTTGCCGGCCTCGCGCATCAGGTCGAGCTCGTTCAGGATGGTCTTTTCGTATTCGACGACGACTTCGCGCGGCCGCAGGCGTCGCGAATCGGGCCAGTACTCCTCGGCGAGCCCGGCGAGCGCATGCAGCACTTCGAGATCGCGCCCGATGATTTCGCGCATACCCGGACGCAGCACCTTGACGACAACCTCGCGACCGTCGGGGAGTGTCGCGACGTGTACCTGGGCGATCGAGGCGGCCGCAAGCGGCGTCACATCGAAGTCGCGGAACAACTCAGCCACCGGGCGGCCGAGCGCCTCCTCGATTCGCGCCCTCGCGACTTCGCCGGGAAACGGCGGAACCCGGTCCTGAAGTCTGGCCAGCTCGTCGGCGATATCTTCAGGGAGCAAATCGCGGCGGGTCGACACCACCTGGCCGAACTTCACGAAGATCGGGCCGAGATCCTCTAGCGCTCGCCGCAGCCGCTCGCCGCGCGTCCCGCGGCGGCGCCTGAACCAGGTCCAGGGCGACAGCCAGAATACGAAGCGGAGCGGGCGATAAAGGTGGGTTGCGCGGACGAAGTCGTCGAGACCGTAGCGCACCAGCACGCGGTGGATGGTCAGGAGTCGCCGGGCCACGCGCATCGAAATCATCGCGCGCTCGGCGTGCGTTCGGCGGCGGCGAGGCGCGCATCGAGTCGGTCGACGGCCTCGCGCAGGCGGTCGACGTCGGCGAGGAATTCCTCGACCTCGACGCGGACCGGCAGGTCGCGGCTCTCCTCGGTCAGGTATTCGGCGGCATCCCTGGCAATGGCATCGCGTGCGCGCCGACCGAAATCAAGGGCATCGCGCGCAAAGCGCGCGAGAGTGTGCGCGGCGACGTCGCCCGTGAGCCGCGAGAGTTCCTCCTCGAAGTCCGGGCGTGCGGCCGCGAGCAGTTTTCTGAAACCGTCGGCAATCTCGGCATCGCCGTGAACCTCGGTCCCACCGGCGCGGATCGATTGCGCGGCGTCGCCGGTCGCGAGTCGCAGGAAGGAGAGCGGTGTGCCCTCAATCACGGCATCCGAAGCTTCTTCGGCCGCGGCGCGAACCGACAAACCGTCCGCCGTTGCGGAGAGCCGGACCCGCAGCGGCGTCGCCGCGAATCTCACTTCCATCGAGCGGCCGGAAAGCTCTGCGAGCAGGCCGCGCGCGCGGCTCGAGGCCGCGATGTGGCGGTTCACGAGTTTCTCGAATGGCCGCAGCAAGTCGGGCGTCATGCCGGGCTTAGTAAACAAAGCCGAGATGCAGGGCGACGATGCCGCCCGCGAGATTGTGCCAGCGGCAATCGTCGAATCCAGCGGTGCGGATCATCCCGGCGAGCGTCTCCTGGTCCGGGTGCATGCGGATCGACTCGGCGAGATAGCGGTAGCTCGACTCGTCGCCCGCGACCAGTGCGCCGAGGCGCGGCAGCACCTTGAATGAATAGGCGTCGTAGGCTGGTTGCAGCGTTGCATGCTTCGGCTTCGAGAATTCGAGCACAAGCAGGCGGCCACCGGGCCTGAGCACACGGCGCATCGAGGCGAGTGCCGCCGCCTTGTCGGTGACGTTTCTGAGACCGAAGCCGATCGTCACGCAATCGAAGCTGCGATCGGGAAAGGGCAGGGCCTCAGCATTCGCGATTGCGAATGCGACCTGCGCGCTGAATCCGCGATCGATCAGCCGATCGCGCCCACGCGAGAGCATTTCGCGGTTGATGTCGGTGAGAACCGCGAGCCCGGACGATCCCACCTGGCGCGCGAGACCCGCGCCGAGATCGCCGGTGCCGGAGGCGACGTCGAGCGCACGCTGCCCGGGCCGGAGCCCGGTTTGCGCCAGTGCAAAGCGCTTCCACAGGCGATGCAGGCCGCCGGACATCAGGTCGTTCATCAAGTCGTAATTGCCGGCGACGGAGTCGAAAACGCCGCGCACGCGCGCGGTCTTCTCCGCGGGCGCGACGCGCTCGTAGCCGAAATCGACGCTTTTCACGACATCCCGATTCTACGGGTTCGCCGGAGGCTTCGCTCGCAAGCGCTGGAAGAGCTTCATCGCCAGCGCGCCGAGCAGGCCTGCGACGATGCCGACGGTGGCATTGGCCAGCATAGGCGTCAACGCCCCCAGCACCACACCGACGCCGGGGATCTGCGCCGCATCGACGGACGCGTCCTTGATCCATTCGCTGACGGCGTGAACGCCATGAGCGAGGATGCCTCCACCGACCAGGAACATCGCCGCCGTGCCGGCAACCGACAGCATTTTCATCAGCCACGGCGCCGCGCTCAGGATGCCGCGGCCCAATGCCGCAGCCGCCGCGTTCGCCATGCGGCTCATGTGCAGGCCCGCGTCATCGAGCTTGACGATGCCGGCGACGAGCCCGTAGACACCGACAGTCATGAGCGCGGCGATGCCGACCAGCACGCCGAGTTGCACTGCGAAGTCGCGGTCGGCCACAGTGCCCAGTGCGATGACGATGATTTCGGCGGACAGGATGAAATCGGTGCGGATCGCACCCTTGATCTTGTCCTTCTCGATGGCGAGCAGATCGCCATCCGGCCGCATCAGGGCAGCGACATGCGCGACGTGGTGCGCGTCGCCTTCTTGCCTGCCGTGCAGAAATTTATGCGCTATCTTCTCGAAACCCTCATAACACAGGAACAATCCGCCGATCATGAGTATCGGCGTGACCGCCCACGGCAGGACTGCGCTGATCGCCAGCGCGGCGGGCACCAGAATGGCCTTGTTCAGCAACGAGCCTTTGGCCACGGCCCACACCACGGGCAATTCGCGTTCGGCTTGTACGCCGGTGACCTGCTGGGCATTCAGCGCCAGATCGTCACCCAGCACACCGGCGGTTTTCTGCGCGGCCACCTTGGTCATCAGCGAGACATCGTCCAGCAGCGTGGCGATGTCGTCA
>JANLWE010000123.1:0-44045 GCA_031364365.1 Gammaproteobacteria bacterium
CCGCGCGCGGCCTCTTCGACGAGATCGAGCACTTCCTCGAAGCCGGACTCGCCGCCGTAGTACGGGTCTGGAACCTCGCGCCGCTGCAGCTGCGGCGCGTATTAGAGGAACAACCTGACGCGATCCGTCTGTGCGCTCGGCGCGATCTGCCGCAGGCGCTCGTAAACCGGTTCGTCCATCGCGAGCACAAGATCGAAGCGCACGAAATCGGCCGCTTCGACGACGCGCGCCCGAAGCATGCTCATGTCGATGCCCCGGCGTCGCGCGGCGGCGATCGACCGCTCATCGGGCGGACTGCCGGTGTGGTAGCCGTGAGTCCCCGCGGAGTCCACCTCGATCGACAGCTGGCCGGCCTCCCGCCGGACAAGCTCGCGGAAGACCGCCTCCGCCGTCGGCGAGCGGCAGATGTTGCCGAGACACACGAACAGCACGCGCGTCACGCGCGTTTTCGCCTGCGTAGCCAGGTGTCGAGGCATTCGATGGCCCGGATCGTCTCAGGCGTCGACACGGCAAACGAAATCCGGATGAAGCGGTCGCCGTGGACGCCATCAAAATCCCTGCCCGTGTTGAGCGCCACGCCGGTCGCATCGAGAACCTCGCGGCACCAGGCCAGCGAATCGACGGTCAGGTGCCCGATGTCGGCATAGAGATAGAAAGCGCCGTCGGCCGGCGCCAGGCGCCCGATGCCAAGACCGGCGAGCGCGTCCATCAGCAGTTTCCGGTTGGTCGCGTAAGTTTCGACGCGCCGCTCGAGTTCCTCGCGTTCCTCCATCGCAGCGAGCGCGACGTGTTGCGAGAGGGTCGGCGGCACCAGGAACAGGTTCGCCGCGAAGCGGCGCATCGTTTCCACGAGCGGCACCGGCACCACGGCCCAGCCGAGACGCCAGCCGGTCATGCACCAGTACTTCGAGAACGTGTTCGCGACGATCGCATCGGATGTGGACTCGAGGACCGAAGCCGCGCGCGTGCCGTAGGTAATCCCGTGATAGGTCTCGTCGGAGATGATGCGGATGTCGCGCTCGGCGCAGACGGCCGCGATCGCAGCGAGTTCGGATGCGTCGAGCATCGTGCCGGTCGGATTCGAGGGACTTGTCAGGATGAGGCCGGCCGGCACAGGATCCAGCGCCGCGATCATCGCGGCCGTCGGCTGGAAGCGCGTGGCCGAGCTGCAGTCGAGTTCGACCGGCACGAGTCCGAGCGCGTGCAGGACGTTTCGATGCGCGGGATAACCCGGACGCGCCATGGCGACCCGGTCGCCGCGCGTGAATAGCACGGACATCGCGAGCACCAGCGCCGCCGATGCGCCCATGGTCAGCAGGATCCGCGACGGATCGATTGCAAGACCATAACTTGCGCCGTAATGGACGGCGATCCGCTCCGCGAGTGCGCTGCTTTCCCAGTAACCCTGGGGGCATTCCTTCAGGGCGCGTTCGCCGGCCGCGATTGCGGCTTTCGGCGCGCCCGCGGAGGGCTGTCCGACTTCCATGTGGATGACCGACAGTCCCTGCCGCCCGCGCTCGTTCGCCAACCGATTGATCTCGACCGCGTAGAACGGCGCGACATTGGCCGCGGCGAGATTCACGAGCGGCCGCCTCTGCGAATCAGCGCCTCGACGCGGGCAAGGTCCTCCGCGGTGTCGACGCCGGGACCCGGCGCCTCGATCGCATCCGCCACGACGATCACAAGTCCCATCTGAAGCGCGCGCAATTGTTCGAGTCTTTCCAGGCGTTCGAGCGACGTCGCGGAAGCGCCGGCAAACGTGGCCAGGGCTGCCACCCGATAGGCATAAATACCAAGATGGCGGCGCGCGCCCCGGTGACGCGCGGCACTCGCCGTTACGCTTTCGGAACCGTCCCGATCCCAGGGGATCGGCGCGCGACTGAAATAGAGCGCCTGTCCGTCGTCACGCGTGACAACCTTGACGACATTCGGATTGAGGTATTCGTCCTCGGTCGCAATCGGTGTCGCGAGTGTCGCGATCGCGGCCGCCGGATTCGCAGCCAGCAGAGCGGCGGCCTGGCTAATCAGGGCTGGCGGCAGCATCGGCTCGTCGCCCTGCACATTCACGACGATCGCATCTTCCGGCCAGCCGCGGCGGGCAGCGAGCTCCGCGATGCGATCAGTGCCGGACGCATGCTCGCGAGCGGTCATTTCGACGTCGGCGCCGGCCGCGGCGCAGACCGCGCGAATCCGGTCGTCGTCGGTCGCGACGATCACTTCCTTCGCACCGGAACGGACCGCGAGGCGATGGACGTGAAGGATCATCGGGATACCGGCGACGAGCGCCAACGGTTTGCCCGGCAGCCGGGTCGAGGCATGCCTCGCAGGAATGACCACGCGAAACATCCGGAAACCTAGCGACCGGCCAGCGCGCCATCATCCGGCGCGAGCCGGCGCGCTTCGTCCGGCAGCATGACCGGGATGCCGTCGCGGACCGGATAGGCGAGCCGGTCCGCCCGGCACACGAATTCCTGCGTGTCGAGCCGCCATTGCAGCGGACCCTTGCACACTGGGCAGGCGAGGATATCGGTCAAGCGTTCACTCACCGTGTCTTTCCTTTAAATTGCGTTGCGAGCGCCGTAATACGCCCGAGCAGTCCTGCAGCTTCCGGCGGGTCGATCCGTGCCTCGATTTCCAGATAACCGGCATCACCCCAGCCCTCTCCCGCGCATTTTACGGCATCCTTTTCTGTCATCAGTATTGTTCTCCCTGCCGCAGCCCCCGCCTCCGCCAGCGTGAACTGCGCGTGATCCGGCAGGACGCGCGTCTTCACGCGCAGTCCGTACCCGCGCAACAGCGTGAAAAACCGCTCCGGATTGCCGATCGCGGCGATTGCCGTGACCTCGCGGCCGGAGTAGTCCGACAGCGGCCGGCGCGATCCATTGCGGAGTCCGACCACCGCAACCGGCTCGATTCGCATGTGGATCGCCGATGGCCAGTCGAATCCGTCGCCATTGATGACGACCGCATCGACCGATTGGAGCCGCGACACTGGTTCGCGGAGCGGTCCTGCCGGCAGCAGGCGCCCGTTTCCGAAGCGGCGGGCGCCGTCGACGACCGCGATCTCGACGTCACGGGCGAGCGCGTAATGCTGGAGTCCGTCATCGCAGAGGATCACGTCGCAGGCGTCCTCGAGGAGACGAACCGCATCAGCGCGACGCGCCCCGATCGCGACTGGCATTTCGAGCTTTCGCGACAGCAGCAAGGCCTCGTCGCCCACGGTCGCAGCCGAATCCGCCGACGACACAAGACGGGCGGGGCCACGCTCGCTCCCGTAACCGCGAAGCGCCACGCCGACACGCAGTTTGCGATGCGCAAGCTCCCGTGCAAGCCAGACGCTGAACGGCGTCTTGCCGGTACCGCCGACAGTCAGGTTGCCGACGACGATGACCAAACGCCGCGACCGGTAGCTCGGCAACCAGCCCCGGCCGTACAGCGCGCGTCGCAGGCGCGCGATCCCGCCGAACAGCCATGCGACCGGCAACAGCCACGCGCCTCGCCGTGGCTCGCCATACCAGGCTGCCAGGAACCAGTCATGCAGACGCGTCGCCAAGCGTGATGTCTGCCTTCGACTCAGACGTTGAACTGCATCCGGTGCAGCGCCGCATAGACGCCCCCGGCCGCAAGCAGCTCCGCATGCGTGCCGGATTCGACGACGCGGCCCTCGTCGAGCACAAGAATCCGGTCCGCTCGTTCGATAGTCGTCAGCCGATGCGCGATTACCAGAGTTGTTCGTCCCTGCACCAGGCTTGCGAGCGCCGTTTGCACCAGGTGCTCCGATTCGGCGTCGAGCGCAGAAGTCGCCTCGTCGAGAATCAGGATCGGCGCGTTCTTCAGGATTGCCCGTGCGATCGCGACGCGCTGGCGCTGCCCGCCGGACAGCAATGCCCCGCGCTCGCCAACCGTCGTTTCGAGCCCTGCCGGCAATTCGTCTGCGAACTCGAGCACGTGCGCCGCCTGTGCCGCGCGTTCGACATCCTCCGGGCTCGCGCCGGGCACGCTGAAGGCGATGTTATTGCGAATCGTGTCGTCGACCAGCATGACGTCCTGGCTGACCAGCGCGAGCTGATTGCGAAGGTCCTGGAGCCGGTACTTGCGCAGGTCGATGCCGTCCAGCAGCACGACGCCGGAGTCCGGATCGTGGAACCGCGGCAGCAGACTGATCAGCGTCGACTTGCCGCTGCCCGAGCGCCCGACGATCGCGACTGTCTCCCCGGGTCCGATGCGGAAATTGATGCCATTCAGCACGCGGCCTTTCTCCGCGTCGTAGGTGAAATTGACGTCGCGGAATTCCACGTCCCCGCGGGACCGGACGATGCGCAGGTCGCCGCCGGCATCCTCGACCGCCGTGTCGAGAATGTCGAAAACGCTCTCGCCCGCGGCGATACCCTGCTGCAGCGGACCCACCACGCCTACGAGCCGGCGCAGCGGCGCCGTAACCAGGAGCAGCGCCGCCAGGAACGACGTGAATTCGCCAATGCTCAGGCTCTCGGCAAGGACATCGCGTATTGCCACATACATCACCGCGGCCAGGCCCAAAGCCGCGATCATCTGCACAACCGGACTTGCGATGGCCTTGACCATCACCAGTTTCATGAAACTCGCGCGATTCCGTTCGTTGACCAGCTCGAACACCTCGAGTTGCTGGTCCTGCGCATTGAACACCTTGATCATGCGCTGGCTTTCGAGCGACTCCTTCGCCACGCGAGTGACGTCGCCCATCGACGCCTGAATACGCGTGCTGTAGCGACGGAACAGAGTGCTCGCTAACCGGATCAGGCCGACAATGATGGGCGCCACGGCGAGCGCAAACACCGTCAGCCGCCAGTTCAGGAAAACGAGATAGCTGATCAGGCCGATGATGGTCAATGTGTCGCGGATGAGGAAGGTCACCGCCGTTGTCGCGGCTTCCGCTACCTGCTCAATGTTATACGTGATGCGCGACAGCAGCATCGCCACGCCGTTCCGGTCGAAATAGGACACCGGTAGCTGCAGGTAGCGTGAGAACACATCGTGCCGGATCGACTTGATGACCTGTCGTCCCACCCAGCCGGGCGCGTATACCGAAAGGTAGTCGCCGATGCCCCGCACCAGGAACAGCACGACGATGCCGGCTGGCACGTAGACGAGCATGCGACTGTCGCGCTCGACGAACGCGCCGTCCAAAAATTTCTTGACCAGAAACGCGAAGCCGGTGTCGACGGCCGCGAACATCACCATACCGAGTACGCCGAGCAGGAACATCGGCCAATGTGGCCGCGCGTAAGCCAGCAGCCGCAGGTAGATGCTGAGCCCGCTTGCGGTGAGCGGCGGCAGCTTTTCCTTATTCTTGCGCGCTGACGGTCGCAATGTTGACCTGCGTGAAGCCAAGCCGCGCGGCCACGTCCATCGCCGTCACGACCGCCTGGTGGGTCGAGCGCGCGTCCGCGCGGATGGTGACCGGTTTGCCGTTCGAGGTGCCCGCCACCTGCCGAAGCGCCGCGCTAAGCGTCGACCGCTCGTTATTGACGAGCTTCCGGTCATTTACGCGATAACTTCCCTGTGCCGAGATGGTGATGACCAGCGGGTTGACCGCCCTTTCGGCCGAGGCGGCGCCCGCCTCCGGCAGCTCGACACGGAGCCTCCCCTCCGTCACGAAGGTCGTCGAGAGCATGAAGAAGATCACGAGGAGCAGCACGACGTCGACGAGCGAGATCAGGTTGAGCTCGAGATCGTCGGCACGCTTGACCTGGAGCCTCATGACGCGGCTTCACGACGCCGCGCACCGGGCTGCGAACGCGAGTTCATCCGGTCGAAGGCACGGACGAGCTTCGTCGCCTCTTTTTCCATGTCGACGACCAGGAGGTCCACGACCCCGCGCAGGTGGCGGTAACCGAATAAGGCCGGTATCGCGACGATCAGGCCTGCCGCGGTCGTGATGAGCGCCGTGCCGATGCCGCCCGACAGGACGCGGGGATCGCCAACGCCTTCGGCCGAGATGGCTTCGAAGGCCTGGATCATGCCCGTGACCGTTCCGAGAAGGCCCAGCAACGGCGAAATCGCCGCAATGGTCCCAAGCGTGCCGAGGAACCGTTCGAGTTCGTGCACGACATGACGCCCGGTATCCTCGATCGCCTCCTTCATCATGTCGCGGCCCTGCTCGCGATTCATCAGCCCCGCCGCGAGCACCCGGCCGAGCGGGGAATTCTGGGCGAGCGCCTCAATGTGCCGATCGTTGAGGCTGCGGGACTCGACCAGCTTCCAGATACGGTCGGTCAACTCGCGCGGGATCACGCGCTTGCGCTGCAGTGTCCACAGGCGCTCCAGCATGATCGCGGCGGCGACGATCGAGCACAGGATGATCGGCCACATGACCGGTCCGCCCGCGATGATGATTTCCCACATGGCGCGGCATGATACCGTGAGGGCGGTTCCGCTGCCCGCAGCCCGGGTCCGGCCCGGCTCTGCCGCCACCAATGGCCACGGTCGCCGCGTTCGGTTTTGACTTCCATCGCATCCGGGCGGGCGGGAAATCGCACGCTGATTGCGCCGCTCTCGGCCGTGCCAAGCACCGTCGTTCCAGCGCCGCGCCAGCGCGCCACGACCTCAGCTTGAGGCATGCCCCAGCGATTGCCAAATCCCGCCGACGCGATGCCGAGTCGCGCAGAAACCGCGGCGACCAGGGCCGGCGTCGAAGAACTTCGGCTGCCGTGATGCGGCAGCAGCACCACGTCCGCTGCGACCCGCTGCGCCAGCAGCAGTGGTTCGGCCGCCGCTTCCGTATCCGCGAGCAGGAGCGCTTTGCCCCCGGGGCCGGAGATCGCGAGCGCGCATGAGCGGTCGTTCTCGCTGCCGCCGGCACCGGGCGGCGGATGCAGCACGCGGAATGCAATGCCGTCCCAGTGCCATTCGTCGCCCAGCACGCAGACCACATCCGCGGTCAGCCGGCTGCCCGGCTGCGTCATCGTGCGTCGAACCCGGAGGGACCGCCGCAGCACATCCACGCCGCCGGCGTGATCCTGGTCGTCGTGACTGACAACGAGAAGATCGATGCGGCGGATGCCACGCGCCCGCAGGTAAGGAAGCAACGACACGCGCGCCGCCGCGCCGCCGCCCTGCCAGCGTGCGCCGGTGTCGAAGACGAGCACATGACGCGAGGTCTCGACCACGACGGCGAGCCCCTGGCCCACGTCGACCGCCGTGAGCGACCAGGCGCCCGGCGGCGGGCGCCCGGCGCTGCCGAAAGTCACCGCTGCGAGCATCACAAGCGCTGCCAGTCTCAGTCCCGCGAGCGGCAGCAGCAATGCAGCGAGCAGCGTCACGCCTGCGATCGCGGTGAGCGTTGCGCTCTGCCCTGCGGGCGCCCAGCTCGTCGCGGGCCATTCGCCAATCGCCTCGAGTCCCGGCCACAGGGCGTCGAGCAATCCGGCCAGTGCCTGCCAGAGTCGGGCGGCAAGGGCCGGTGCGACGATCTCGAGCAGGGTCGCGGCGAGTGTCGCGGGCAGGAGGATCGCACTGAACACTGGAATCGCCACGGCATTGACGGCCGGCGCGACCAGCGACACACGTCCGAATGCGGCGACGAGTACCGGCGTGAGCAGCGCTGCGATCGCCACCTGTGCACGCACGAAGCCCACAACCATTCCCCGCCAACCGGCATCCGGCGCGAGGATCGTCATCAGTGCCGCCGTCGCGATGAAAGAAAGCCAGAAGCCCCCGGAGGTCAGCGCAAGCGGATCCGTCGCGACCAGCACAAGTGCGGCAAGTGCGAGCATTTCATGCACGGGCAGGCTGCGACGAATGAGCCGCAGGCCGGCGACCAGGCCGACCATCGCAAGCGTCCGCAGCGCCGGGAGCGATGCGCCGGAGAGAGCCGTATAGCCCGCAGTAACCACGACCACGAGGATCGTTTCAATCTCGAGCCGCCGGCGCGCAGACGAAGTCCAGGGCAGGCGCCAGATCAGCCGCAGCGCCGCAAGGGCGAAGAGCGCGCATCCGGTCACGTGCAATCCGGAAATCGCCATCAAATGTGCGACACCGGTGATCGCGAAGGTCTCCCAGAGCGTGTCGGGAATGCTGCCGCGCACGCCGACCGAGAGCCCCTGCAGCACGGCCACCGAAGGTCCGGGCGGCAACGCTGCGGCAATGCCCGCCGCAATGCGGGCACGCAGCCGTTCAATGGGTTGCTTCGCAGACTGCGCCAGACGTTCGGGCGGATGCTTGGAGACCACAGTGCCGGTCGCGTCGATCCGTTGCCGCAGGAGGTCGAGTTCGCGGTCGGCGGCGCCGGGATTCGCCATCCCGTAACGGCAGCGCAGGCGCACCGTCATGCGCCAGCATTCGCCTGGCTGCGGCAGCACGGATGTCTCGTACCAGGAAAGCCGGACTCTAGAGGGGCGCCGGCCTGCCGCCGTCCAATCGATCACGTCGAGGTCGAAATCCGTCCGCCCGCTCCGCGGCAACGCAGGCGCGGAGACGCGGCCCGTCACGACGAGTTCCTCCCGATCGCGTTCGCAGGGCCAGCCCGCAGCGAGCCAGACCGATGCCAGTGCATGACTCCAGATAAAGCCGATCAGGAAGGCAGCGGCGGCTGGAAATCGACGAACCAGGTGCCCCGCGCCGAGCAGCAGCAGGCCGAGCACGGGCACAGACCACAGGGCCGGTAGCGCATGCAGCGCCGCGGCGCCCGCGCAGAATGCGAGTGCGATCGGGAACATCGTGAACAGCCCGCAACTGAACGGAGGCGATGATGCCTCCGGACGCAGGCGGCCGAGACGACGTCAGGCTGCGCCTTCGCGCAGAATTCCGTCCTCGAGCACGAGCACGCGATCCATGCGCCCGGCGAGCGCGTGGTCGTGCGTCACGATGACGAGACTGGTCCCGAGTTCCTGGTTGAGCTCCATCATCAGGTCGAGCACCTGACGCGCATTGCGGCCGTCGAGATTTCCGGTCGGCTCGTCGGCGAGGACGATGCGCGGACGTGTGATGAGCGCCCGCGCAACCGCCGCACGCTGTCGCTCGCCGCCCGACAGCTGCGAAGGCCGGTGCGTGAGGCGCTCGCCCAATCCGACGCGCGTCAACAAGGACTCCGCCTCCCGGTAGGCGTCGGCCCGAGGCATGCGCCGGATGAGCAGCGGCATCGCTACATTCTCGAGCGCGCTGAATTCAGGCAGCAGGTGGTGGAACTGGTAGATGAAACCCATCGCGGCATTCCGCAGCCGGCCCCGTTCCGCGTCCGGCAGCGCCGACATCTCACGTCCGTCGATCAGCACCCGCCCCGTGGTCGGCAAGTCGAGCCCGCCCAGCAGTTGCAGGAGCGTCGTCTTGCCGGATCCGGACGCGCCGACGACGGCCAGGCGCTCGCCGCGGCGGATCGACGTATTGACGCCCTGCAAAACACGAACGATGACCGGGCCCTGCCGGAATTCCTTGACGAGGCCTTCGCAGGCCAACACGACCGAATCGTTCATGATTGCGTTCAAACCTCCTGGCGCAAGGCTTCCGCGGGCTGAGTCTTCGCCGCGCGCCAGGCCGGATAAAGGGTCGCCAGCACGCCAAGCGCAAGCGCGAGACCCGCGATCAACAGCACATCGCCGGAACGCACTTCGGCCGGCAATTCGGAAATGAAATAGACCTGTGGATCGACCAGCGTGATACCAGTCAGGCGCTCGAGGCCGGCGACGATGACCGTGATATTGGCTGCGATCAAGAGCCCGAGCGCGACGCCCGCTGCCGTTCCGACAACTCCAATGATCGAGCCCTGCGTCATGAACACGATCAGCATGTCTCGCGGCGAGCCGCCCTGGGTGCGGAGTATCGCAATGTCGGCGCGCTTCTCCTTCACGACCATCACGAGCGTCGAGATGATGTTGAATGCCGCGACCGCGACCACCAGCAGCAGGACGACGAACATGATCGACTTCGTGACCTGGATCGAGCGGAAGAAGTTGCCGTGGCGCCGGCTCCAGTCGCTGATGTAGTAGCGACCGCCGAGCCCTTCGGCGAGTTCGCGGATGCGCCGCGCGGCGCTTGCCGGGTCGTCGAATGAATACCGCAGCCCAGTCACGCTGTCGCCAAGCCGGTACAGGCGGCGCGCATCATCGAGATGTACGAGCGCAAGGCCCTGGTCGAATTCGTACATCCCGGCGTCGATGAAACCGGCGACCGTGAAGCGCCGCATGCGGGGCGTCACGCCCGCGGGCGTCACGTTGCCCTGCGCGATGACGAGTTGCACCGGATCGCCGGCCTTCACCGCCAGTTTCTCCGCAAGTCCGCGTCCGAGCAGGATCCGCCAGCCGCCCGGCCTGAGCTCGTCAAGGCCGCGACCGGAGAGGTGCCGCTCGATCGCAGTGACGCGCCGCTCATCGCCCGGCAGTACGCCCCGCAACTCGACGGCCGCGGAGCGCTCGCCCGCCACCAGCATGCCGCGACCCTCGACGAATGGCGCCACGGCGACGACGTTTGGCTGGTCCCCGGTGCGGCTCGCCACTTCCCGCCAGTCGTCCAGGCGGCCGCCGTCGCCTTCGAGTGTCGCATGCGAAACAATGTCGAGAATCCGGCGCTGCAAGTCGACTTCGAATCCGTTCATCACCGACAGCACCGCAATGAGAGTCGCGACGCCCAATGCGATCCCGGTCATCGCGATGCCGGAAATGAATCCGACGAAGCGGTTGTCCCGGCGCGCGCGCAGATAGCGCAGGCCGATCCAGACGGGCCAGCTTGCCGGCCTACTCATACCGCAGCGCCTCCGCAGGTTCAGTCGCCGCCGCGCGGCGTGCGGGATAGATCGTCGCCAGTAGTGTGAGCACCAGCGCCGTGACCGACACGAGTGTGACATCCGCGGCGCGAAGCTCCGACGGGATGCGGGTGATGTAATAGACCGCGGGATCGAAAATCTCGAATCCGAACCAGCGCTCGAGTGCCGGCGCAATGTCCCCCGCATTCAGCGCAAGCAGGATGCCGAGACCAATGCCCGCGGTGGTTCCAATCCAGCCGATCACGGTTCCCTGGACGATGAACGTGGCGACCACGTTGCCCCGCGACAGCCCCATCGTGCGCAGGATCGCGATGTCGTTGCGCTTCTCCGCCACGACCATCACCAGGCTCGCGATGATATTGAATGCCGCGACCGCGACGATCAGCAGCAGGATCACCGTCATCATCGTCTTCTCGAGGCGGATCGCGCGGAAATAGGCCGCATGTTCCACCGTCCAGTCACTGCCCTTGCCGGTGCCGAGTGCGGCCGCGATTGCCGGCGCACGCAGCGGGGCGTCGAATGGATCGTTGAAGAACAGGCGGACACCGGCCGAAGCCGCCGGTCCCGCGAGCGCCGCCACATCCTCAAGCGAAGCGAAGGCCATTCCCGCATCGTGATCGGCGAGCCCAATTTCGAACAGCCCCGCGACTTCGAAGGCGCCGATGCGCGGCAGCAATTCGCCATCGGGGCCGGTCCGCAGCAACAGCACGGTGACGTGATCGCCGATGGCGACCTGCATCTGAAAAGCGAGCGCCCGGCCGAGCACCACGCGACCGCTGCCGGCCGTGAGCGCCTGGACCGAGCCATCAATCATCGCATCGGCGAGCGGCGTACCGGGTTCATGATCGGCGGGATCGATGCCCCGGAGCACAGCGCCAGCAAGCGTCGCGCCGTTCGAAAGGAGCCCCTGCGCCTCGACGAATGGCTGCGCGCGTTCGACACCGTCCTCGCGCCGCGCCCGCGAAGCAAGTTCCCGGAGCGGTCCCGCATTCGCAGGTCCCGGAAGAGTCGCGTGCGCGGAAAGGGCGAGGAGACGGGTCCGAAGCTCGCCCTCGAACCCGTTCATGATCGACAGGATCGTGATGAGAGCGGCAACCCCCAGGCAGATGCCGGCGAGCGATACCCAACTGATAAAGGAGACGAAATACTGGTGCTTCTGGGCACGCACATACCGCAGCCCAAGCCCCAACGGCAGCGGAGTCAGCATGGTGGGTTATTCGTCACGATTCGGGATGCCTATCAAGGATTTATCGTGGCAACCTCGACAGGCTCCCACCCGGTGCTACACTCGAAGTGGAGGTATCGCAATGCCTATCCTACGCATTTTGCTGCTGCTTGCGCTCGGCACGGCCGGGCCTGCCCTGGCCGAGACGCTCAACACGGAGACCGGCGATCCGGCCCGGGCCGCCGACCGGCCAAACCGGGGAAACACGATGGCCACGGTCCAGAGTCGCTTTGGCGAACCGACCAATCGTCATGCCACGGTCGGTAATCCCCCCATTACCCGCTGGGATTACCCGCAGTTTGCCGTGTACTTCGAGAATGATCGTGTCCTGCACGCGGTCCTCGTGAGGAACTCGCCCGCAGGCTAGGCCCGCGCTGCCCCGGCAGAGGTATCCTGCGCAGCCTGATCCCGCCGGGTTCGCCCGGAACGGGAAGTTTTGTCTTCAGGACGGCGCATGACACGCGAATCGATTTTAAAGGCCGCCATGCCGGCCGCCTCCCAGGCCGTTCGCTGGGGCGAGCTCTATGGCAGCAGTTCCGCATACTTTCTTGCGGAAGCCGCAGCCACGGCCGGTGCGCCGCTGGTCGTCATCGCGGGCAGCAGCCGCGAAGCGGACCAGTTTCTGTCGGAATTCCGATTCTTCCTTTCCGGCCGGCAGCCCATCCTGTCGTTTCCCGATCGTGAAACCCTGCCCTACGATCCGTTCTCGCCACATCCGGACATCGTTTCCGAGCGGCTGCGGACGCTTGCGGCGCTACCGGACCTGCGGCAGGGCATCGTCGTCACCACGCCGGCCGCGCTCCTCGACCGGCTTCCGCCGCGCAACTTCATCGAAGCACATGCGTTTTCGTTGTGTGCCGGTGAGCGAATCGACCTGCCGCGGCTCCGAAAGCGCCTCACCGATGCGGGCTACGCACAGGTCACACAGGTCTTGAGTCCCGGCGAGTTCGCAGTGCGCGGCTCTGTGGTCGACCTGTTCCCCTCCGGCGCGCCACAGCCCTTTCGCCTCGATCTTTTCGACGACCTGATCGAGACCGTGCGCAGCTTCGATCCCGCAGACCAGCGTTCCGCGGCCCGGCTCGCCGCCGTGCCACTCTTGCCTGCACGCGAAATTCCGTCATCCGCAGACGCGATTGCGGAGTTTCGCGGGCGCTGGCGGGAACGTTTCGAAGGCGATCCGCAGCAGAGCGCCGTCTATCGCGGGGTGACGGCCGGGCAGATGCCGGCCGGAATCGAATCCTGGCTTCCGCTGTTCTTTGGCGCGACGGCCGCCTTCACCGATTACCTCCCGAAAGACAGTGTGATTGTCGATCTCGCCGCCCTCGACCATGCATTGCCGTCCTACTGGACGGAGATCGAGAGCCGCTACCAGCAGCGGGCACACGATCGCGAGCGGCCGCTGTTGTCGCCGGCAGAGACGTTCATCCCGGCGACGACGATCCAGGCCGCGCTCGCCGCGTGGCCGCGCGTCGCCATCACGCCCGTGAAGGTCGAGCCGATCGCGAGCGGACTTCCGTTCGTCAATTTCTCGTCGGAACCGCCTCCGGAGCTGCGTGGCGATCCCCGCGCCGAGTCTCCGCTCGGGAAGCTCGCGCAATTCGTCGCGGATTCCGGAGCCCGCATCCTGATCGCGGCCGACTCCCCGGGGCGGCGCGAAATTCTCCTCGAAATGCTGCGGCGTCAGGGCTTGCCTGCCGTGGTCGCCCCCGACTGGGCGGCGTTCGTTGGGGGTGGGGCGCCGCTTGCACTCGCGGTCGCCCCGGACGTCCGCGGGCTCTGGCTGCCGGGCCGTGCGGTCGCGCTGGTCGCGGAGGCGCAGCTCTTCGGCGAACGTGCACGACAGGAGCGCCGCCGACGACGCTCGGAGCGAGATCCCGAAGCGATCCTGCGCGAACTGGCGGCACTTTCACCCGGCGCCCCAGTCGTGCACGAAGACTATGGCGTCGGACGCTACCGCGGCCTGAAGGTCATGCAGGTGGCCGGAAACCCGGCCGAATTCCTCGTCATCGAATATGCCGGCGGCGATCTGCTCTACGTGCCGGTGCATGCACTCGATCGCGTGACGCGCTACACCGGCGGCTCGCCGGATGCGGCGCCCCTGCACCGCCTCGGCACCGAACAGTGGGCACGCGCGCGCCGCCGTGCCGCTGAACGGGTTCGCGACGTGGCGGCCGAATTACTGGATCTGTATTCGCGGCGCGCGGCCCGCGAAGGTCGCGCCCTCTCCTTCGACGAGGATGCCTACCGTGCCTTCGAGGCGACATTCCCGTTCGAGGAGACGATTGACCAGCACGATGCAATCGAGGCGGTACTCGCGGACATGCGTTCAGGACGGCCGATGGATCGTGTCGTCTGCGGCGACGTCGGATTCGGCAAGACCGAAGTCGCGCTCCGCGCGAGCTTCGCGGCGGTCGCGGGCGGCCAGCAGGTCGCCGTGCTCGTGCCGACGACGCTCCTCGCACAGCAGCACGCCCAGACTTTCGCCGACCGGTTCGCGGACTGGCCGGTGCGCGTTGAAAACCTCTCGCGCTTCCGCACCCCGGCCGAACAGCAGGCCGTTGTCGCAGGGCTCAAGGCCGGCAAGGTCGACATTGTCATCGGCACGCACCGGCTGCTGCAACGCGACGTGACGTTCCACAATCTCGGCCTGGTTGTCGTGGACGAGGAACACCGGTTCGGCGTCGGCCACAAGGAACGCCTCAAGCAGATGCGCGCCGACGTGGACATGCTGACCCTCACCGCGACGCCGATCCCGCGCACGCTCAACATGGCGCTCGGGGGGCTGCGTGACCTGTCGCTCATGACGACGCCGCCGGCCGAGCGCATGGCCATCGAAACCTTCGTCACGGAATGGAGCGACGGCCTCGTACGCGAGGCCTGCACCCGCGAGATCCGGCGCGGCGGCCAGGTCTACTTCGTACACAACATGATCGAGGACATCGAGAACTTCGCGACACGGCTTCGACGTCTCGTCCCGGAAGCCACGATTCGCGTCGGCCACGGGCAGATGCGGGAACGCGATCTGGAACAGCTCATGCTCGATTTTTATCATCGGCGGTTCCAGATCCTGGTCTGCACGACGATCATCGAATCGGGCATTGACGTCCCGACAGCGAATACGATCCTGATCGACCGCGCCGACCGGTTCGGGCTCGCGCAGCTACACCAGTTGCGCGGCCGGGTCGGCCGTTCGCATCACCGCGCCTGGGCCTATCTGCTCGCCCCGCCCGTTGCCGCGCTGCCCGACGATGCCCGCAAGCGTCTCGAGGCGATCGAATCGCTCGAGGACCTCGGAGCCGGCTTCACGCTTGCGACCCAGGACCTTGAAATCCGCGGCGCCGGCGAACTCCTCGGCGAGGATCAGAGCGGCCAGATCCAGGAGATCGGCATTGGTCTCTATCTCGAATTGCTGCAGCGCGCAGTAATCGCCTTGCGCGAGGGGCGCGAGCCAGACCTCGATCAGCCAATCTCCGCGGGCTGCGAGGTCGACCTGCAATTGCCCGCGCTCCTGCCTGAAGACTACATGCCGGACGTCCACCTGCGACTTCAACTCTACAAGCGACTCGCGGGCGCCTTGGATCGGGAGCGCATGGACGATCTCGAGGCCGAGATCATCGACCGCTTTGGCCCGCTGCCGCCGCAGGCGAAAACACTGCTCATCGTCCATCGGCTGCGGCAGCGTGCCCAGGCGCTTGGCATTCGCAGGCTGGAACTCGGCGCGACCGCGGGCCTGGTCGAGTTCCGGCCTGATCACCACGTCGAAGCGGACCGCGTGGTCCGGCTGGTACAGAAGAAGGATGGCCGCTATCGACTCGATGGTCCGAACCGACTGCGTTTGCGTCTCAACTCGGCCGATGCGGTAGCTCGAATCGCCGCGGCCGGCGAACTGCTCGAGGCGCTTGGTGGGTGAATCGAAGGGGACGTTCACCTTCATCGAAGGGGACGTTCACCTTCATTCTGATGCAGGCAAAGGTCTTTTAGGTTCGCATTCCGATGAAGGTGAACGTCCCCTTCGATGAACGTCCCCTCTTAGGCGGGCCGTTCGCCCTCGAGCTGCAAGGCCGGCCGCTCGGTGATCTCGCGCGCCGCAGCGACCGCCGATTGCCAACGCGGGTCGGCTGCGAGCGCAGGCTCGCCGGGTTCGCGCCCATGCAGGCGCACGAGCCGCATGCGGCTGACCGGATCCGGGTCGCCGCGCATCGAATCGAGTAGTTCCAGCGTCGCGGCACGATCGTTGCAGACCGGCAGCACGTCGCAGCCCGCGGCCAGAGCCAGGCCCGCGCGCGTGGCGATGTCGCCGAAGGCAGCGGCGCCTTTCATCGACAGGTCGTCGGCGAAAATCGCGCCCTGGAATCCGAGCTCGCCGCGCAGCACGCCGTCGATCCAGCGTCGCGACAGGCTCGCCGGCTTCTCGTCAACCGCCGGAAACACGACATGCGCCACCATCACGGCGGGCAGGCCGTTCGCAATGAGGCGCCGGTAGGGCCGCAGGTCCGCCTCGATGTCGGGCCATTCGCGGCGATCCACCGGCAAGGCCACGTGCGAATCGGCGGCGACGGCGCCATGGCCGGGAAAATGCTTCGCCGTCGCGGCCATCCCCGCGTCGCGCATACCCAGCATATAGGCGACTCCGAGTTCCCCAACCACCGCGGCATCGGCCGAAAGCGCGCGGTCGCCGATCGCATGGCTGACGCCGTAGTCGATGTCGACGCAGGGTGCGAAAGACAAGTCGATGCCGACGTCGCGAAGCTCGGCGGCCATGAGCCAGCCGAGTTGGCGCGCGAGCGCGATCCCGTCCGCCCGGCCCTGGCCATGGCGCCGGCCGACCTCACGCATCGCCGGCAGCCTCGTGAACCCGGCCTGGAATCGCTGCACCCGGCCGCCTTCATGATCGACCGCGACCAGAAGCGGTGGTGTCCGTATCGCGTGGATTTCGGCGACCAGTCGCCGCAACTGCTCCGGACTTTCGTAATTACGCGTAAACAGGATCACGCTGCCGACTTGGGGATGGACTAGAAGCTCCCGCTCGTCCGGCTCGAGTGCGATCCCCATGAGGTCCACCATCACCGGACCGAGCGTCATGGTGGATCTCCCGCTGCCGATAGCATTTCTGTCGCGCCTGATTCCGGAATCCCGTACTCGTATTCCGGCCTCTGTACCAGATACTTGCGCTCGATCTCGAGATTCATGCGGCCGGCTCAAAGAGCGCGATTGATTCGACGTGGGAAGTGTGCGGAAACATGTCCATGATGCCCGCTGCGACCAGCCGGTAGCCCAACTGTTCCGCGAGTATGCTTGCGTCCCGGGCGAAGGTGCCCGCATGGCAGGAGACATACACGATACGCCGCGGTCGGCTGCCGGCTGCGAGCGACAGGACTTCACGCGCGCCGGCCCGCGGCGGGTCAAGCAGCACGAGATCATATCGTTCGGCAGCCCATGCGGCCTGCAACTCCTCGACCGCAAGATTCGCCACGTGGAAGCGGACGTTACCAATACCGTTTCTCGCGGCGTTTGCCTCGGCGCGTCGGACCAGCGCGGCGTCGCCCTCAACTGCGGTGACCTGAGCGAGCTTTTGCGCGAGTGGCAGGCTGAAATTGCCGAGTCCACAGAAAAGATCGAGCGCGCGGTCGGTGCCCCTCGGCTCGAGCAACTCGAGCGCGCGGGCGACCATGAGGCGATTCAGCTCCCCGTTCACCTGGACGAAGTCGGTCGGGGCGAACTCGATGCCGGCCTGCAGGCCGGGCAGGCCATAGTTGAGCGGCACCGCCGGCGGCGAGAGTGGCCTCACGCTGTCAAGGCCGGCCGGCTGCAGGTAGAGCGCGACGCCGTGGCGTGACTCGAACTCGCGGAGCTTTGCGAGATCGGCCTCGAGCGGTTCGTCCAGCACACGCAACACGAGCGCCGTGACGTTCTCCGCGACTGCAACCTCGATCTGCGCGACGCGGCGCTTGAGCTCGAGCCCGCCGATCAGGCCCGCGAGATCCGTAATGAGATCTCCGACCGGCGCTGCGAGCACCTCGCAGCGGCCGAGGTCCGCAAGCAGCGGGCTGCCCCGCTCCCGAAATCCGACCAGCACGCGCTCCTTGCGGTCGACGAACTTGCTGCCGAGCCTTGCGCGCCGGCGATAGGCCCAGATGGGACCGGCGAGCGGCGGCAGCCAGCGCTCGGGACGCACGCCGCCGATGCGCATGAGCTCCTCGGCCACGATGCGGCCTTTTGCGGCGAGTTGCGCCGCGTGATCGAGATGCTGCAACGAGCATCCGCCGCAGACGCCGAAGTGCGGGCAGCGCGGTGTCACGCGATCCGGCGCGGCCCGCAGCACTTCGACGACGACTGCTTCGTCGTAGCGGCGCCGGCGACGGACCCTCTGGAACCGCACGGATTCGCCGGGGAGAGCGCCGTCGACGAACACGGCCTTGCCGCCGATGCGTGCAACGCCGCGACCTTCGTGATCCAGCGATTCGATCTCCGCGATCTCAATCGCGGGCGCCGGCTTCAAGCGCCAGCCCAGGCCGCGGCAAACTGCCGCCAGTGCGTCTCCGCGCGATCGCCGAGCCAGCCGCGAGCGAGCGCGATCTCCGAGTCGTATTCCAGGGGCGTCAACTGTCCGCGGATCAGTTCGAACCGGAGCCAGACCAGATAGGTATTCAGGACGTCCGTCTCGCAGTACGAGCGGATCTCGGCAATCCGGCCGGCACGCCAGTACTCGAACACCTGCTCGCCGCTCATGCCGAGCTTGCCGGGCTGGCCAAGCAGTTGCGCAACGTGATCAAGACTCGCCCGACCCCGCGCCTGGTAAGCGGCCAGCACGTCCATCAGGTCGGCGTGGCGCATGTGATAGCGGTTGAGATAGTTGTTCCACTTGAAATCGCGATCATGCTCGCCGGTCTCCCAGTACGTGGGCGATGCGATGCCGTGCTTCAGCATCCGGTAATGCAACACCGGAAGGTCAAAGCCAGAACCGTTCCAGGACACAAGTGTCGGCCGCAGCTTGTCAATGCCGCCAAAGAACCGGCGCAGCAGTTCGTCCTCCGGACTGTCAACCGCGCCGACGCTCCAGACCTGGAACTGGTCACCGCTGCGCAGCAGGGTCGAGATCGCGACCACTCGGTGCTGGTCGAGCGGCAGGAAACTGGACCCGGTTTCCTCCTCGCGCCGCGCCAGCATTGCCGCAGCGACCTCCATGTCGTCGCCCTCGAAATCGCCAATCTTCCGTCCGAGCTCAGCGTCCGGCACGGTTTCTATGTCAAAGACGAGGCAGTGCGCGGCGCCGCTCATGACTTCCTCATCAGCACCGCGACTGCCATCACAAGACCCGCTTCATCGGTCAGGCTGACGTGCCCCTCGCCCGCGCCGAGCCGCTCGGCGACGGCGCGGCCGCGCGGCGAGAATCGCACCTCGGGGCGGCCCCAGGCATTGGCCATGAATCCGAAGTCGCGGATCCAGACGCCGTTGCGAAAACCCGTGCCGAGCGCCTTGGCGATCGCCTCCTTGGCCGCGAAGCGCATCGCGAGAAAGCGCGCCGGACGCTTGTTCGGATCGAATATTGCGCGCTCTTCTGGCAGCAGCAGCCGCTCGACGAAGTGATCCCCGAAGCGCTCCCAGGTCGCCGCGATGCGTTCGACCTGCACCAGGTCCGTTCCGATGCCGAAGATCATCGGCCGCGCGCGGCCTGCATCAGCCGTTTCATTTCGGCGACGGCAGGCCCCAGGCCACTCATCACTGCGCGCGCGACGATCGAATGGCCGATGTTGAGCTCGGCGAGTTCCGGCAGGGCGGCGACCGGCTGGACGTTGTGATAGTCGAGGCCGTGGCCGGCGTTTACCACGAGTCCGGCGGCCGTCGCGCGCTTTGCGGCGGCGGCAAGGCGCGAGAGTTCGAAGGCGCGGTCCGGACCCTGCGCTTCGGCATAGGCACCCGTGTGCAGTTCGACCACCGCCGCACCGGCGCGGGCGGCCGCATGCACCTGTGAATCGTCCGGATCAATGAAGAGCGATACCCGGATACCGCCGGCCGCAAGCCGCCGGCAGGCATCGGTAATCGCCTCCAGCTGTCCCGCGACGTCGAGTCCGCCTTCGGTCGTCACCTCGGCACGCCGCTCCGGAACCAGGCAGGCGTCCCGCGGCTGCAGCTTGAGCGCGATCGCGAGCATTTCCTCGGTCGCCGCCAACTCGAGATTCATCCGCGTCTGCAGGGCGCTTCGCATCGCCGTCACGTCGCGATCCTGGATGTGGCGGCGGTCCTCGCGCAAATGCAGGGTGATGGCGTCGGCCCCCCACTGCTCGGCGACGAGCGCCGCGAGCAGCGGATCTGGCGCACGACCGCCGCGGGCCTGGCGGAGCGTCGCCACATGATCGATGTTGACTCCCAGCATGATTGCCGCTGCGCTCATCCACCCTGCTCCCGCCGGCGCATGGCCAGCATCACCTCACGGCTCGCGAGTCCGCGCCCTTCGAGGCAATGCGCGATCGCGGCACCGTAGATCCGGCGCGCTGCCTTGAGCACCGGCGCCTGCCCGAACTCGCCGTGCGCAACGCCGAGTACGTCGCGTCCGGAATACGCATCCGCAGCCGCATCGGTATCGCGAACGGCGATCACGCCGCGGCCCGGCTCGAACTGGTAATACCGATCCGACTCCAGCGGCCGGCCGCTGCCGGCATCGCGCGCGAGATCGACGCCGTAGCCGAGTTCCTCGAGCAGCACGCTTTCGAAGGCGCGCAGCGCCGCGTGCTCCACTCCGCCCGCGAGTTGCCTGAGTGCCGCGGCATAGGCGTCGTAGAGCGCTTCATGTCGGTCCTCTTTCGGCAGCAGACGCAACATTAACTCGTTGAGATAGAAACCTGACATCAGGCGTTCCGCCGGCAGCGCAAACCGCCCCTCCCCGGCTTCCGCAGAGGTCAGCGTTCCGCCGTCGCCGGTACCGGACCACGACACCAGCAGCGGCAGGAATGGCCGGAGAACCGCGCGCAGCGGCGATTTCGGCCTGCGTGCGCCGTGCGCGAATAAGGTCACCCGACCGTGGGCGCGGGTCATCAGGTCGAGAATCCGGCTGGTGTCGCTCCACGGCCGGTGATGCAGCAGGAAGGCAGGTTCGAGGAGCTTTTGCCGCCTGGCGCTCATGGGGGCGCGTGGCCAAGCCGGCGCAGCATCGCGTCGTCGTCGCTCCAGCCCTCTCGCACCTTGACCCAGGTCGCCAGGTGGACACGGCGGCCGAACAGTTCGTTGAGCGCGAACCGGGTGGCACGGCCGATCGACTTGAGCCGCTCTCCTTTCGCGCCGATCACGATCTTGCGCTGGCCCACGCGCTCGACCCAGATCACGGCGTCGATCTCCGTGCGCCCGTCCTCGGTCGGCTCGAAGCGTTCGATCTCGACGGCGATGCCATACGGCAGTTCGTCCGACAGCGCGATCATCAATTGCTCGCGCAGCGCCTCGGCCGCCTGGAATCGCTCGCCGCGCTCCGCGGGCTCGACCGCCGTCTCCGGCGTCGCCTCCGGCAGCAATGCGACCGCCGCTTCGATGAGCTTCGCGAGGTTCTCGGGCTTGGTGGCCGATACCGGCACGATCGCCGCAAACTCGTGCCTTTCCGCCGAGCGCGCGAGGAGCGGCAGTAATTCCGCGCGAGGCCGGACCCGATCGATCTTGTTGATCACAAGCACGATCGGCAGTCCCGTCGCTTTCAACCGCGCGAGCACCACATCGTCGCTCGAATTCCAGCGCGGCGCCGCAATGATGAGGAGTGCCGCGTCCGCCGCCCCGAACGCGGCCTGCGCCTCGCGGTTCATCGAGTGCCCGAGCCGGCTGCCGGCTGCGGCGCCGGCGCCCGGCGTGTCGGTCACGACCATGCGGTAGCCAGGCCCGGCGACCATGCCCTGGATGCGATGACGGGTCGTCTGCGCCTTCGGGGTGACGATGCTGAGCTTGCGGCCGGCCAGCGCATTGAGGAGCGTCGACTTGCCGACGTTCGGGCGTCCGGCGAGGACGACCGTGCCGGACCGGAATGGAGAAGGCGCGTTCACCCTGCGGAGCGTAACGCAGGATCCTCGAGGATCTGTAGCGCCGCCTCCTGCTCGGCCCGTCGACGACTGTGACCACCGGCTTCAGCCACGAGCTCGAGATCGGCGACCTCGCAGCGCACTCGGAAGCGCTGGTCATGCGGTTCCCCGGTGACCTCGAGCACGGAATAAGCCGGCAATGCGTGACCGCGGCCCTGGAGCCATTCCTGCAAGCGCGTCTTCGGGTCCTTCAATTCGGCGGCGGCAGGCAGTGCCGCAAGCGCTTGACGGAAGAGTCGTTCCGCTGCGTCGCGCGCCGTATCGAGGCCGCGATCTAGGAACAGCGCTCCGAACAGGGCCTCGAGCGCGTCCGCGAGGATCGTGGCGCGCCGCTGGCCGCCCGTTTTCATCTCGCCGTCGCCGAGGCGCAGCTGCCCGCCGAGTCCGATATCCGCCGCAATGGCGCCGAGCGCCTCGCCGCTCACGAGGCTCGCGCGATAGCGCGAGAGCTCGCCCTCGGTGGCGGCCGGAAACCGGCGAAAAAGCAATTCGGCAACGACGAAGGAAAGCACCGCGTCGCCCAGGTATTCGAGTCGCTCGTTATTGTCCGATCCGTGGCTGCGGTGGGTCAGCGCACGCTCGAGGAGCGCGGGATCGGAGAAGTCGCAGCCCAGGCGCTCCTGCAACCAGCCAGCGGCGGCAACCACGGATCCCGCGGCGCGGCTCAGCGCGCGGCGACCTCGACGACCTTGTCGAATTCAACGAGGAACGAGACGTTGCCGGCCAGCGGCACCGTGTCCTCATAGGCGGCGCGCATGGTGAAGCTACCACCTTCCTTGTTGATCTCGATGTCGTTCGACGTGATTATCTCGACCATATCAATGTCGAAATGGCGCTCGACCGACTTGCGCAGCATGAATTCCGTCGTGCCCGGGTTGCTCGAAAACTCGTCGCGGACCTTTTCGAGCGTCGAAGCGACCCGCATGTACTCAAGATACTTCGGCGCCAGCCGTATGCCGGCGTAGAGCCACGCCCCGACCACTGCGATGATCACGAGGATCCCGAGCATTGTCATGCCCCGTTGCCTGTGCTGCATACCCTGTCTCCCTATCGAATTCCGGTGCCCATGCGGTTCCAGAGCAGGAGCGATCCCTGCTCCGGATTGAACGATAGCCAGATGGCCTCGGCCTTGCCGATGAAATTCCCCTCGGGCACGAACCCGACCTCGGGGAAGCGGCTGTCACGGCTGTTGTTGCGATTGTCGCCCATCATGAAGTAATGGCCTGCCGGCACCCGCCATTCGCCTTCCATGCCGGGTCGCGCCGGATCCAGCAAGAGGCCATGCGAGATATCGCCAAGCTGCTCCTCGCCCATATGCGAGAACGGATACTGCTCGTTCTTGGGCCCGGAATACAACTCGCTGCCCGAGATCCGGGACGGTGTTCCGTTTACCCATACCTGGGTCCCGGTCACGCGAATCGTATCGCCTGGCAGCCCCACCAGGCGCTTGATGAAGACCTGCGACGGATCGGAGGGCTTGCGGAACACGACAACGTCGCCGCGCTCAGGCCTGCCGATCTCGACGATGCGGGTGTTCAGCACCGGCAGCCGGAGCCCGTAGCGCCACTTGTTCACGAAGATGAAATCGCCCTGGATCAGGGTCGGCATCATCGAATCCGAGGGAATGCGGAACGGCTCGTACAGGAAGGATCGGAGCAACAGCACGATGATGATGACCGGGAAGAACGAGCGCGAGTAGTCGACCAAGATCGGTTCCCGGGTGATACCTCGCTCCTTGCGCGCCGGCTCGAAGAAGTACCGGTCGACGGACCAGACGACGCCCGTGACTGCCGCGAGCGCCACCAGGACAAATGCGAAATCGAAAACCATCATTGACTCCCGCCGTTCATTTCTTGGTCATGCTCAGCACCGCCAGGAACGCTTCCTGCGGAATCTCGACCGTGCCGAACTGCTTCATCCGTTTCTTGCCTTCCTTCTGCTTCTCGAGGAGCTTGCGCTTTCGCGTCACGTCGCCGCCGTAACACTTGGCGAGGACGTTCTTGCGCATCGCCTTGACCGTCGCGCGCGCGACGATCTGCCCGCCGATTGCAGCCTGGATCGCGACTTCGAACATCTGGCGCGGAATCAGTTCCTGCATCTTGTCCACGAGTTCGCGTCCCCGCTGATAGGCGTTCTCACGGTGAACGATCATCGACAAGGCGTCGACACGGTCGCCGTTGATCATGATGTCGAGCCTCGAGAGCGGTGCCGCCTGGAAATGACTGAATTCGTAGTCGAACGACGCGTAACCGCGACTCACGGACTTCAGCCGGTCGAAGAAATCGAGCACGACCTCCGCGAGCGGCAACTGGTACTGCAGCGACATCTGCGTGCCGAGCTGCAGCATCTTTTTCTGCACGCCGCGCTTCTCCTGGCAGAGTCCGAGCACGCCGCCGACGTGCACCGGCGGCACCAGTATGTTCGCGGTGATGATCGGCTCGCGCAACTCGCGATAGCTCGCTGGCAGCTTCGACGGATTGTCCACGAGCATCACTTCTCCGTCGTTCCCGACGACCTCGTAGATCACGGTTGGCGCGCTTGTGACGAGCGCCAGGCCATACTCGCGCTCGAGCCGCTCCTGGACGATGTCCATGTGCAGCAGCCCGAGGAATCCGCAGCGGAAGCCAAAGCCGAGCGCGGTCGAGACCTCCGGCTCGTAATGCAGCGCCGAGTCGTTCAGCTTGAGCTTCTGCAGCGCGTCGCGGAAAGACTCGTACTGGTCCGACTGGACCGTGAACAGCCCGGCGAACACGCGCGGCTGTACCATCTTGAATCCCGGCAGCGGCTTTTCGCAGGGTCGCGACTCGCCCGTGATCGTATCGCCGACCGGCGCGCCGTCGATGTCCCTGATCCCGGCGGTCATCCAGCCCACTTCGCCGGTGGACAGCGACTCCGTTGCGATCCGCTTTGGCGTAAAGCGGCCGACGCGGTCGACCTGCCAGCCGCGGCCGGTCGACATCACCTGGATGCGGTCGTTCGGTCGCAGCACGCCGTTCATGACGCGTACCAGCGAAACGACGCCGACGTAGTTGTCGAACCAGGAATCGACGATCAACGCCTGCAACGGCGCCGCCGTGTCGCCGCGCGGCGGCGGAATGCGCCGCACCAGCTCTTCAAGGAGTTCCGGTACGTTCTCGCCGGTCTTGGCGCTGACACGGATGGCGTCGGCCGCCTCGATGCCGATGATGTTCTCGATCTCTTCGATGACCCGTTCCGGATCCGCGGATGGCAGGTCGATCTTGTTGATGACAGCGAGCACCTCGAGCCCCTGCTCGAGCGCGGTGTAACAGTTCGCGACAGTCTGCGCCTCGACGCCCTGGGCCGCATCCACCACGAGCAGTGCGCCTTCGCAGGCCGCGAGCGAGCGTGAAACTTCGTAGGAGAAGTCCACGTGCCCGGGCGTGTCTATGAAGTTGAGCTGGTAGTCCTTGCCGTCGGCGGCATGGTACGTCAGCGTCACGGACTGCGCCTTGATCGTGATTCCGCGCTCGCGCTCGAGATCCATCGAGTCGAGCACCTGCTCCTGCATCTCGCGGGCTTCGAGGCCGCCGCAGGTCTGTATCAGGCGGTCCGCGAGCGTGGATTTGCCGTGATCGACGTGCGCAATGATCGAGAAATTGCGAATCTGCTGCATCAGGGGGAAGCCGGAACGCCTTTGCCGGACAGGCGCGTCCGGGAAAAACGCATTATAGCAGTCGCGCCCGCCCGCCCCGGTCAGTCGCGCACGAGACGCAGGGCTGCCGGACGATCCAGATGACCGTGGCAGACGACGCTGCCATCACAGGTCAGCACCGGAATCTTGAGTCCATAGCGGCGTCGGGTCGTGTCGTCAGCGTCGACATCCCGAACTTCGAATCCTGCGAGAATTTCCGCGAGTCCGGCGATGAATTCGTCGCAGAGTGCGCAGCCCTCGCGCGTGTAGACGAGAAACCGGCTTTCCGGCATCCAGGGTTCCTGGATCAGTTGCGTCTGGCGGCCGTCGCGGGCGACGGCGTCGCGGGGTCCGTCGCCGGACGAAGCCCGGTCGCGATGAACTTGAGCGTGCGCGGCGGGACCTCGCCGACGGCGGTCACCTGATGGCCGTCGACGACGGTCGAGAACGCGGATGCGACGCCCGAACGGCCCGAACGCTGCACTGGCGGCTGGCCCGGCGCGGGCGCCTGAATGAAGACGGAGACCGACGCGAGACCGTCCGAATAGACCAGGTGGCTGACCGGCGCTCCGGCGCCCGCCACGGCCTGCATGCCGCTGACCGACAGCCGGAAGCCCGGCGGCACCTGTGCCGCGCGCCAGACCGGTGTTTCGTCCTCGACCTGGGGTGACTGCCGCACCCAGCGGAGCTTGCTGCGATCGAGCGCGGGTTCGAAGGCGGCATCCGGAATGTCGTTGACGAAGTCCAGCTTGGTGAAACGCAGGCGTTCGATCACGCGTCCTGCGCCATCCGACAGATCGCTCCTGACCGGCAGGTGCGAATCAACGTCGATCCACAGGCGATAGCCAAAGCGATAGCCGTCAAGCGGCCTGACCGCGACCACGGCGGTCGGACCGAAGAGGGTCGCTTCACGGCCGACGTAGTCGATCTTGTACCAGGACGCCATGCTGCCTTCGAATTGAGGCAGCACACCCATCAGGTCGCTGCGTCCCGAACGCCGTTCGATGATCGCGAGCCGTTGATCCGGCAGGTAGACCACGACCTCGTCGTTCTCGCGCACGAGTTCGCGGCCGTTACCGGAAAGTGAGACCAGCCGTTCAGAGACGACGCCATCGCGGACGCGATGCGTAATTGCGAGCCGTTCGGTGCGGTCGGCTGACTCGGAGACGAACTCGCCGACGTAGCTTGCGTTGTTCAGCGCCGCCGCCATGCGGTCGAGCCACTCCTGCCCGCTTTCAGCGAATGCCGGCGTGGCGGCGAATCCGAGTGCAAGCGCGATGGCCTGGCGCAGGCTCACGGGTTTGCCCGGCCCTCGGAGGGCGCGACGTCGGCGAGGCCCGTCTGGCCCGGAGCGCTCATCAGCCCGGCGCCGACGCTGCGGCGAACCAGCGGCGTGACGTATTCATAGTGCGCGACGAGGTAGTTCGCGAGCTGGGCGGGGGCGATCGCGCCCCGCGCGTCGGTTGCGGGCGGCGTCACGTAACTCGTTGCCGGATCGTCCACGGCATCGGCCGTTTCGGAAACGGGCTCGACCGGCGGATCAACCGCTTGGGCGATCACCGCCTCGGGCGCTGCCGGGTCCGGTGTTGCCAGTTGCTGCACCAGCAGCACCGAGCCGAATGCGACGCTTGCGGCGATCGCGAGCCCCGCGAGCGAGCGCTGCAGCATATCGCGCCGCGGGAGGCGCACGAATGCGGAGGCCCGCAGCGGTTCCTTCGCGATTGCGGCGCTCACACGCGCAGCCACCTGGCGCGCGGCCGGCACGTCGCCATCGTTGCGCAGCACGGCGCCGATCAGCGAATAGCGGGACAGCGCGCCGCGCAGCTCGTCATCGCGTTCCAGCCGCTTCAGCAATAGCGCGGTCTCCTGTTCCGGTAGTTCACCGTCCAGGAAAGTCGAGAGCTGCTCCTTGATCCGATCCGTCATTCCAGGTCTCCGATTCGCCCGAGGCCGCCGTCGAACACCTCGCGCAGGCTGCGATCGATCGCTTCGCGCGCGCGGAAGATCCTCGAACGGACCGTGCCTACCGGGCATTCCATCGTCTTCGCAATGTCCTCATAACTCAGGCCTTCGAGTTCCCGCAGCACAATCGCGAGTCGCAGATCGTCCGGCAGTGCCTCAATGGCCTCGTTCACCGTCCTGCGGATCTCGTCCGTCAGCGCGAGCGCTTCCGGTGTCTCTGTATCCGAGAGGCGCGCATGCACCTGCACCTGCGCTCCATCCTGCAGATCGAGATCGTAAGTCACCGGTCTGCGGCGGCTCGCGACCAGCGCGTTCTTGGCAGTGTTGATCGCGATCCGGTACAGCCAGGTATAAAAGGCGCTGTCTCCGCGAAACGCCGGCATGGCGCGATAAGCCTTGATGAAGGCCTCCTGCGTGACGTCCTCGGCCTCCGCGGGATTCCGCACATAGCGCTGCACCAGCTTCAGCACCTTGTGCTGATACTTGAGGACCAGGGCGTCGAAAGCCGCCTTGTCGCCCTTCTGGACCCTGCGAACGAGCGCTATGTCGCCTGCTTCAGCCCGCATTGGCTCGACAACTTGCGCTGCGCCGTCAACGTGCACGCCGGATATGACCGGCCGACCCCCGGATAGTTCGCAAGGTCGTCCGCGGACGGGGCGCATCGCCTCCTTTCATGAGGTAAGCCCTGGATTCTAGCAAGAGAGCCGTATCCGGGCCTTCAGGCGCCGGAATTCGCGGTCCGGAATAGACCCTCGGGGCAGCAGCCAGCCGCAGCGCCGGCCGGCGACCACGAGCTCGAGGTACAGGATCGAGGCATAGGCGCGCGCACCCGGGCCGAGCTCCGCCCTGTTCCAGCCGCGTCCCCCGCAGAGGCGCGCCCGGCAACCGCGGCCGTCCACCGAGAACGCCGCGAGCGGGCAGTGGCGGCCCGGCAGGCGCGCAATCGTCGCCACCAGGCCCGCGAGCGCCAGGATCGAAAGCGTCGCAGCGAATACCGGCTCGGCGCGCGCGAGCCAGGGGAAAGCCGCGGCTGCGATGTGAACGATCAGAACGACGGCCGTGAGGCGCGGCTGCCCCACGGGTTCAATCGCGACGCTGAACGATGTCATCAACGAGTGCCGCATGCCCTTTATCCGTGGGCCGGGCGCCTCCTATCAGCCAGTCCGCGAGGTCCGGATCCGGCTGCTCGAGCAGCCACTGGAACGCGCGGCGCCGGTCCGCGTCGGCCTCGGGCCAGCGCCGGTCGAACCAGCCACCGAGCAGCATGTCGAGTTCCTTCATGCCGCGCCGGCAGCGCCAGCGCAATCGAGCCTCGGTCGGATCGTGCATCGCTCACTCGTCGCGGTCGAGCAGCCTGCGCTTGATGTCGGCGATCGCGCGGGCGGGATTCAGGTCCTTGGGGCAGGCTTCAGTGCAGTTCATGATCGTGTGGCAGCGATACAGGCGGAACGAATCGTCGAGCTGCGTGAGTCGCTCCGCCTGCGCGCCGTCGCGCGTGTCGACGATCCAGCGGTAACTCGCAAGCAGCGCTGCCGGGCCGAGAAATTCGTCGCCATTCCACCAATAGCTCGGACAGGCCGTCGAACAGCAGGCGCAGAGGATGCAGGCCGAGGGCCGGTCGATGAGCTCCTGCTCGGCCGGCGATTGCCGGCGCTCGGCACCCTGCGCCGCCGGTTCCTTCGTCTGCAGCCACGGACGGATGGATGCGTACTGATCGAAGAAGCGCGTTAGATCCGGCACCAGATCCTTGACGACCGGCATGTGCGGCAACGGAAATATATTAACGGCACCCCGGATGGGCTCGATCGGCAGCGTGCAGGCGAGCGTGTTGACACCATCGATATTCATCGCGCAGGAACCGCAGATGCCTTCGCGGCAGGAACGCCGGAAAGTCACGGTCGCATCCACCTCATTCTTGATCTTGATCAGCGCGTCGAGAACCATCGGACCGCAGCGCTCGAGATCGAGTTCGTAGCGATCAATCCGCGGGGGTTCCGCCGAATCCGGGTCCCAGCGGTAGATCCTGAATTCCTTCACGCGCGCGGCACCGGGTGCTGCCGGATGGTGCCGGCCCGGCCGGTCCGTGTAGCGTGAATTCGCGGGTAGTCGGAATTCGGCCATGGCTTCCTCAGTAGACCCGCGCCTGCGGCGGTATCCGTTCGACGTCGGCGGCAAGCGTCTGTTGTTGCACGGGACGATAATCGAAACGGACCCCACCGCGTTCATCCACCCAGGCGAGGCTGTGCTTCATCCAGTTGGCATCGTCGCGCGTCGGGTGGTCTTCGCGCGCGTGCGCGCCGCGGCTTTCGGTGCGGTTCCTTGCCGAATGGATCGTGGCAAGCGCCTGGCCAAGCAGGTTTCCGAGTTCAAGCGATTCGATCAGGTCGGTGTTGAAGATGAGTGAGCGGTCACTGGTGCGAAGATCCCCGAACGAAGCGAAACAGCGCGCGAGCGACTCGCAGCCCTGCGTGAGTGTCTCGCCGGTCCGGAACACGGCGGCATCGCGCTGCATGCCGCGCTGCATTTCGTCGCGAAGCGATGCCGTCGGGCGGCTGCCGCTCGCGTGCCGTATGCGGTCGAATCGCCCGAGCGCCGCTTCGAGCGACCCGGCGCGCGGCGCAGGCAGCGCGGCGCCAGGCTTCAACGCCTTCGCACAGTGCGCGGCCGCGGCGCGCCCGAAGACGACCAGGTCGAGCAGGGAATTCGATCCAAGGCGGTTCGCGCCGTGGACCGACACGCAGGCGGCCTCGCCGATCGCCATCAGACCCGACACCACCGCCTCCGATCCGCCGCTGCGCGTCAGGACTTCCCCGTTTAGATTGGCGGGAATGCCGCCCATGTTGTAGTGCACGGTCGGCTGCACCGGAATCGGCGCCCGCGCGACATCGACGTTCGCGAAGATCATCGCGGTCTCGGCGATGCCGGGCAGGCGCTTGTGGATGACCTCGGGACCGAGATGCTCGAGGTGCAGGTACAAGTGGTCGCGCTGCGGCCCGACGCCGCGGCCCTCCCGGATCTCAAGCGTCATTGCGCGGCTCACCACGTCGCGCGATGCGAGATCCTTCGCATTCGGCGCATAGCGCTCCATGAAACGCTCGCCTTCGGAGTTCCGCAGGATGCCACCCTCGCCGCGAACCCCTTCCGTAATCAGGCAGCCTGCGCCGTAGATTCCGGTCGGGTGGAACTGCACGAACTCCATGTCCTGCAGCGGCAGTCCCGCGCGCAGCACCATACCGTTGCCGTCGCCGGTACAGGTGTGCGCCGAAGTGCAGGAGAAATAGACGCGACCGTAGCCCCCGGTCGCGAGGATTGTTGCCTGCGCCAGAAAGCGGTGGAGCGTGCCAGTTGCCATGTCGAGCGCGAGCACGCCACGGCAGGTCCCCTCCTCCATGATCAGGTCGATCGCGAAGTATTCGATGAAGAACTTCGCCTCGTGCCGAAGACTCTGCTGATAGAGCGTGTGCAGCATCGCGTGGCCGGTGCGATCCGCGGCGGCGCAAGTGCGTTGTGCGATGCCCTTGCCGTAGTGCGTAGTCATGCCGCCGAAGGGTCGCTGGTAGATGCGGCCGTCCTCGGTCCGCGAGAATGGCAGGCCGAAATGCTCAAGCTCGATAACTGCCGCCGGCGCCTCGCGGCACATGTAGGCGATCGCGTCCTGGTCGCCGAGCCAGTCTGAACCCTTGACCGTGTCGTAGAAATGGAAACGCCAGTCGTCTTCTCCCATGTTGCCGAGCGCGGCGCTGATGCCGCCCTGCGCGGCCACGGTGTGGCTTCGCGTCGGGAAAACTTTCGTGATGCAGGCGGTGTTGAGGCCGGCCTCCGCGAGTCCCATGGTTGCCCGCAGGCCCGCGCCGCCGGCGCCGACCACGATGACATCGAAGGCATGATCGGTAATCGGGTAAGCGCTCATGTGCCGCCGCCCGCGACCAGTCGGACGATCGCCCAGACCAGTGCGGCCGCGGCCGCGATGTGTACGAGCTGCGAAAGCCGAATCGAGAATCTGCGCAGACGGCCGCCGACGTAGTCATCGAGAACGACCTGAATGCCCTGGAGCGAATGCCAGAGCATGGCGATGCCGAACAGCAATGCCAGAAGCGCCTGCATCGGCTTCGCGAGCCACGCCGTCACCGTCGCGTAATCGAGATCAGGCTGGCGCAGCAGGGCGATCACGAACCACAGCCCGAGCGGAAGGAGCGCGATCGAGGTCATGCGCTGGTTGCGCCAATGACGCGTCGCGCCGCCGGTGCGACTGCTCACGGCACTCCAGTGAGCCAGCGCCATGCCGGCGTCAGGAATAGCGCCGCCGCAAGAGCGCCGGCCGCACAGACCATGACGACGGCGGCTGATTTCCGGGCAGAGGATTTTTCGAACCCAAAACCCATGTCCCAGGCGAGGTGACGAATGCCGGCGAACAGGTGGTACCAGAATGCTGCGAGCGCCAGCGCCAGCACCAGACGCACGGCAAGGCTCGAGAAGACGCGGCCGGCGGTCGCATAGGCCGCGGGTCCCGCCGCGACCGCGACCAGCCAGGCGACGAACAACAGGCTGCACGCGGAGAGAAACAGGCCGCTCGCGCGATGCAGGATGGACAGCACCAACGTGTACATCGGCCGGTACACCTGCAGGTGTGGAGACAGCGGTCGTTCGGTGGGAGATTGCATCGCTAAGCTATTCTGCCAGAAGGGATCAGGCCTTCCCACGGCCATTTACCGCGCATTCGGCGAGATGTGCTGCGCTAGGATGGCGCTATGCCGCTCACCCGTTGCACGCCGTTGTCGTCCCATGCAGTCGTCGCCGTGACCGGCGACGATGCACGCAGCTTCCTGCAGGGCCAGCTTTCGAACGATCTGCTCGGAATCGAGCGCCATCCCGGCATGCTGGCGGCCTCCTGCAATCGCCAGGGGCGCGTACTCGCGACCATGCGCCTGGCAGGGGACGGCGACGGCGTGCTCCTGGTGCTGCACCGCGCGCTCGCCCCGACCCTGATCGCGCAGCTCTCCGCATTCGTGCTGCGCGCCGACGTGCGATTCGAGGACCGCAGTGCCCGCGTCTCGGTCGCCGGATTGATCGACGCCGAACCCGACGCGCATTGGTCACAGGCCGCGGCCGCGGCGGCGGGACTTTCGATGATGGTCGCAAGTCCGCGTCGAATCCTGCTCGCGGGCACGCGGTCCGCGCTCGATATCGCGCTCGCTGCCGTCCCGCGCACCACACCCGACGATTGGGAGCGCGCGAGCATCGAGGATGGCGAGCCCACCGTCGTGCCCGCGACCGCGGCGCTCTGGCTTCCGCAAATGCTCAACCTCGACCTGATCGGCGGCGTCAGTTTCAGCAAGGGTTGCTATGTCGGCCAGGAGATCGTCGCGCGATCCCAGAACCTCGGCCGCATCAAGCGCCGCATGCTGCGCTACGTCGGACCCCCGGGTGCCGTGATGCAGCCCGCACAGGCGCTCTTCAGCGGCGAGACACTCGCGGCGCAGGTCGTGACCCACGCGCGCGACCACACCGCCACGCAATGCCTCGCCGTAGTCGAACTGAGGTTTTGCAGCGACCTGCTCGGCTCGAGACCCGGCGGCTCCGAATTCGTCCCCGCCGATCTCCCCTACGCGATCCCCGCACCGGCAGCTGACAAAGACGACTGAAACGCAAAGGGGACGTTCCGCTGAAGGGGACGTTCACCTTCACCAAGGGCTGGATGCCCACTTCACCGTACACCACCTGGTGAAGGTGAACGTCCCCTTCAGTGAAGGTGAACGTCCCCTTCAACCCTTCAACCCGTTTCACTCCTGCTCGGCCAGGTTTTTCAGCTGTGGGAACAGCAGCACGTCCCGGATGCTCGGCGAATCCGTCAGCAGCATGACGAGCCGGTCGATGCCCACGCCAAGACCGGCCGCCGGCGGCATCCCGTATTCCAGCGCGCGGATGTAGTCGGCGTCGTAATACATCGCCTCGAGGTCACCCGCCTGCTTGCGCGCGACCTGTTCGCGAAACCGCGCCGCCTGGTCCTCCGGATCGTTCAGCTCGGAGAAACCGTTTGCGAGTTCGCGCCCGTCGACGAAGAATTCGAAACGGTCGGTGACGAAAGGATCCGCGTCGTTCTTGCGAGAAAGAGGGGAAACCTCCGTAGGATACGAATGCACGAAAGTAGGCTGCAGCAGTTTCTGCTCGCAGGTCTTCTCGAAGATCTCGATCTGTCGCTTGCCCGCCCCGTCCGCGGCACCGCATTCAATGCCAAGTGATTCACAGAACTTGCCGAGGTAGGCCGGGTCGCGCAGCCGCTTCGCATCGATTGTCGGATTGTGCGCAACCAGCGCCTGCTCGATCGACAGTCGCGCGAACGGCGTGTTGAAGGAGATGCGGCGCCCCTGGTATTCCAGCTCGCGGGCGCCCGCGACTGCATCCGCGAGGCCCTGCACCATGCGCTCGACGAGCAGCATGAAGTCCTCGAAGTCGGCGTAGGCCTGGTAGAGCTCGAGCATCGTAAACTCGGGGTTGTGCTGCGTCGACAGCCCTTCGTTGCGGAAATTGCGGTTGATCTCGTAGACCCGCTCGAAGCCGCCAACGACGAGGCGCTTGAGATAGAGCTCGGGCGCAATGCGCAGGTACATCTCCTGGCCAAGCGCGTTGTGATGCGTCACGAACGGCCGCGCGACCGCGCCGCCCGGGATCGGCTGCATCATCGGCGTCTCGACCTCGAGGAAGTCGAGCACATCGAGAAAATCGCGCAGGTAGCGGATGACGCGCGTGCGCGTGCGAAAGACCTCGCGCGAAGGTCCGCTGACGATCAGGTCGACATACCGCTGGCGATAGCGCGTCTCGGTATCCGCGAGGCCGTGCCACTTGTCCGGCAGCGGCCGAAGCGCCTTCACCAGCAGCCTGACGCTCTCGGCGCGCACTGACAGTTCGCCGGCCCGCGTGCGCATCAGGACGCCCGTGACCGCCACAATGTCGCCGACGTCCCAGCCCTTGAACTCATCGTAGACGCTGCCCAGCGCCTCCGACTGGAGGTAGGCCTGGATTTGTCCGCTCGAATCCTGGAGCTTCGCGAACGAGGCCTTGCCCATGACGCGCTTGAACATCATCCGCCCGGCGACGCGCGCGCGAACCGGGTTCTCGGCCAGCCACTCGTCGCTCCGTCCGCCCCAGGTCGCATGCAGGTCGGCCGCGAGCGCGTCGCGGCGGAAATCGTTTGGGTAAGCGACGCCCGAATCGCGCAGTCGCGCGAGTTTACCGCGCCGCTCCGCGATCAGCGCGTTGTCGTCGGGTAAATCTGGCGTTTCGCGATTGGTCATGACCGAGAGCTTACAACCCCTGCTTCAGGCTCGCTTCCATGAAGGGATCGAGCGCGCCGTCGAGCACGGCCGACGGATTGCCGGTCTCGACTCCGGTCCGGAGGTCCTTGATGCGCGACTGGTCGAGCACATACGAGCGGATCTGGTGGCCCCAGCCCACGTCGGTCTTCTGGTCCTCGAGCACTCGCGCGGCGGCGTTGCGCTTGTTCACCTCGAGTTCGTACAGCTTCGCCTTCAGCATCTTGGTCGCAGTCGCACGGTTCTTGTGCTGGCTACGCTCGCCCTGGCAGGCCACGACGATGCCGGACGGCAGGTGGCGCAGCCGCACCGCGGAATCGGTTTTGTTGACGTGCTGGCCGCCCGCCCCGCTCGCGCGATAGGTGTCCATCTCGACGTCGGCCGGGTTGATCTCGATGTTGATCTCGTCGTCGATCACCGGCGACACGAAGACCGATGCGAACGAGGTATGCCGGCGGTTGCCGGAATCGAACGGCGACTTGCGCACCAGCCGGTGCACGCCGGTCTCGGTACGGAGCCAGCCATACGCGTAGTCGCCATCGACCTCGATCGAGGCGCTCTTGATGCCGGCGACTTCACCGGGACTCTGATCGGTCACGGTGACCGTGTACCCGCGCGATTCGGCCCAGCGCAGATACATGCGGAGCAGCATTTGCGCCCAGTCCTGCGCCTCCGTGCCGCCAGCGCCCGCCTGGATGTCGAGAAATGCGCCGTGCGGATCCATTTCACCCGGGAACATGCGCGACAGTTCGAGCCTGCGCACGCGTTCTTCGAGCTTCGCGGTGTCGTTGACGATCTCGGAGAATCCGGCTTCGTCGAATTCAGCCTCGACAATCGCAAGAAGCTCCGCGGCGTCCGCCAGGCCGCTGCCAAGCTGGTCGAGTTCGGTGATCGTCGCCTCGAGTCGCGCGCGTTCTCGCCCCAGTGCTTGCGCCTCCGCAGGCGCCTTCCAGACCGCGGGATCCGCGAGCTCGTGATTCAGCTCTTCGAGGCGCTCGCGCTTCGAATCGTACTCAAAGGTACCCCCTCAGCGCTTTCAGGCGCTCAGTGAGGTCTTCGATCAGGCGGCGAGTCGGTGCGGTTTCCATGCGGGCGGCATCTTAGCAGGGTCAAACAATTGAGAGGACGTGTTCCGCCAGCAATTCCGCGCGAGCAGCGCCGCCGAAAGTCGTCGATTGCAGGCGATATGCCAGCTGCACGCGCGCGCCGTCCGCGGGCCGCTTCGCATCCGACTCGTCGAAGTACCCGAACGAAATCGCCTCCAGCGGGTGCATCGTCGGCTCCGGCCGCAGCCACAGCTTCAGGTGGCGGTCGCCGACCACGCGCGTCTCGACAACCGCGAATTCCCCTTCGAAAACCGGTTCCGGGAATCCCTGGCCCCAGGGACCGCCGCTTTCGAGCGCGCGCGCCGTCTCCAGCGAAATTTCCTTGCCCGCGAGCTCGCCGTCGGTTTCGAGGATGTTCTGCATCTGCGCGGGCGTAAGGTGGCGCCCGACCTCGTCCGCGAATGCATCCGCGAAGCGCGCCAGTGCTGAGCGCCTGAGCGTCAGACCAGCGGCCATCGCATGACCGCCGTACCGGTCGATGAGATCCGGATGCCGTGTCGCGATCGCCTCGAGCGCGTCGCGCACGTGCAATCCGGCGACCGATCGCACCGAGCCCCGCAGTTCGTCCGCGCCGATGGGCGCGAAGGCGACGACCGGCCGATGCAACCGGTCCTTCATGCGGGACGCGACCAGACCGACGACGCCTGCATGCCACCCGGCGTCGAATAGCGTGAGGCCTGGCGGCAAGTCGCCTTCAGCGATGCGCAGGTTCCGCACAGCGATCGCCGCCTCGTCGCGCAGGCGCGACTCCATCTCGCGGCGCTCGCGGTTGAGCCGGTCGAGCTCGCCCGCGAGCGAGAGCGCTTCAGAGGGATCGTCCGTCACGAGACAGCGGATGCCGATCGACATGTCGTCAATGCGGCCCGCCGCATTCAGGCGTGGCGCCAGCTGGTGGCCGAGATTGCGTGCGGAAAGCTCGTCGAGACGGCAGCCGGCGACCCGCGCGAGCGCCATGAAGCCGGGCGTCGCCGCGCGCGCGCGGGCGCGCTTCAGGCCTTCCTGCACCAGGATGCGGTTGTTGCGGTCGAGCGGCACGACATCGGCCACGGTTCCGAGCGCCACGAGATCAAGCAGGTCCGCGACCGCCGGAAGTTTCCGGCCGCGCCGACTCTCGAGTTCGCGAGTCAGGGAGGCCATCAGGTAGAAAGCGACGCCGACGCCTGCGAGAGCACGGCTGCCGAAGCTGGCGCCGCGCAGGTTGGGATTCACGTGCGCTGCGCAGTCCGGCAGCGACGGGCCCGGCAAGTGGTGATCGGTCACGAGCACCTGGATGCCGAGTGCGTGCGCGGCCTCGATGCCCGCGAAAGCGGACACACCGTTGTCGACCGTAATCAGGAGATCCGCCTTCTCGTGCACAAGTTCCGCGACCAGTGCCGGTGTCAGGCCGTAGCCGTGCCGCATGCGATCTGGAACGCGCATTCCGACGTTCAAGTGCCCGAGCCGCATGAGCTGGCGCATCACCAGCGCGGTGCTCGTCGCCCCGTCGGCGTCGAAATCGCCGACCACCAGGATCCGCGAACCGCGCGCGAGGTGTCCGGCGAGGAGTTCGGTCGCCGGGCCGATGCCGTCGAGCGTCGAGACGGGCAGCAGGCTGCGGAGATCGAGCGAGAGCTGAGCCGCGTCCCGGACGCCACGTGCCGCGTAGACACGGCGCAGCACCGGGTGCATGGTCTCGGGCAGGGCGTCGATTGGGCCCGCGGGCCTTCGCCTGAGCGTCACGGGTTGCGCGCGAGGCATGTCGCGGGATTTCATCGGCGGCAATGATAGCGGCCGGGCGCCCGCGCGATTGGCTATATTTCCACCGGAGTCAGCGATGCAGTTCATTCGGGAAGACGCGAACGAAGCCCATGCCATCGTCGCCTGCGCGGAAGGCGAGGTGCGGCTGCGTGAGCGCGCCTACACCGCGAGCTTCATCGTGACGCGAACCAGGATCATCGACCGTTGGCAGCCCGGCGACGCGGAAGCCCTCACGATCGCGGATTTCAACGAGATCATCGATCTCAAGCCGGAGCTCCTGCTTCTCGGCACCGGCAGCCGGCAGCGGATTCCACCGCCGGCGCTTTACGCCGGGTTTGCCACGCGGCGCATCGGCTTCGAGGTCATGGACAACCGCGCCGCCTGCCGCACCTTCAACCTGCTGCTCTCGGAATACCGCGACGTCGCGCTCGCGCTGATACTCTGACGGCCCGGAAAATGAAGGGGATAAATTGAAGGGGACGTTCACCTTCAGTCACTGAAGGTGAACGTCCCCTTCAATTCCGCCCTTCATTTCCGCGGCGGGAGCTGCGTCAACGGGTCCAGAGGCTCGCCTTCGAGTCGGATCTCGAAGTAAAGCATCGCTTGCTGTCCCGGCCCGAGACCCATTGCGGCGATCGCCTGGCCTGCGCGCACATCGTCACCCTCATGCACCTGCACGGTCGCATTGTGACCATAGGCGGTGAGCCAGCCGCGCGCGTGATTGATGATCACGAGTTGCCCGTAGCCGCGCAGTCCGCTGCCGGTGTACACAACCTTGCCGTCGGCAGCCGCGAATATCGGCTGGTTGAGACCGCCGTCGATTCGAAGCCCGAGCCCGCCGGAGGACTGGCTCACGGTTCCGACGACGCGACCCACCTGGACCGGCCAGATCCACGCGGGCGGCCGGTGCGCAGGATCCGTGGGCGATGCGCGCGGCGCAGGCTGGCGCGCGGGAGTCGCTTCCGCCGCCACGACGGCACGGCCGCCCGGCGGCGAGTTGAGCCGGAGCCGCTCGCCCGGATGGATCAGATAATCGCGGCCGATGCCGTTCCAGCGCGCAATGTCGCGGTAGTCGATCCCGTAACGCCTCGCGATCGAATACAGGGTCTCACCCGACTTGACGACATGGTTATCGGGTACGGAGGATCGACGCTCATTTCCGGTACACGCAGCGATTGCGATCGCCGCGACACATGCGACCCACAGCTTCAGGCAACACCGCCCAGCAGGGGCACGAAACTCACCAAACCGAGCTGCTCGCGCAGGAACTGGTCGCCGCGGCGCGTGAGCCGCAGGAGCTCCTGCCGGCCTTCGGGGCCGATTGGCGCGACCAGCCTTCCACCGTCGGCCAACTGGTCGAGCAGTTTCTGCGGGATTGCATGGGACGCCGCGGCGAGCAGGATGCCGTCAAACGGCGCCTGCGATGGCCAGCCCCCGGCACCGTCGCCGTGCTTGAACCGCACGTTCTTGATCTCGAGGTCGCGCAGGCGTTCGCGGGCGCGCTCGAGCAGCGGCTCGATGCGCTCGATGCTGTAGATACGGCCGACCAGCGGTGCGAGCACCGCCGTCTGGTAGCCGCATCCGGTGCCGATTTCGAGCACCTTGTCCGGCGTGCCGCCGATGGTGATGGCTTCCGTCATGCGGGCGACGATGTAGGGCTGCGAAATCGTCTGGCCATGGCCGATGGGCAGCGCGGTGTCCTCGTAGGCCCGGCTGGAGAGCGCCTCGTCGACGAACAGGTGCCGCGGCACGTTCCGGATCCGGTCGAGCACGCGCGGGTCGCGGATGCCCTGCTCCACCAGCCGCTGTATCAGGCGTTCGCGCGTGCGCGCGGACGTCATCCCGATTCCGCTGCGCTCGCTCATCCGGCGACGGGTCCCTGCAGCCAGTCGCGGAGACTCTCGAGCGCGGAGTGCCGCGTGAGGTCGACGTGGAGCGGCGTCACTGACACGAAACCGTTGGCAACCGCGTGGAAATCGGTGCCCGGACCCGCGTCCTGTCCGGCTCCGGCGGCGCCCACCCAGTAGATTTCGCGCCCGCGCGGATCGAGACCCCGGACCGCCGCTTTCGCACGATGACGATGACCCAGGCGGGTGACTTCGAATCCCTGCAGGGATTCATACGACAGGTCCGGCACATTGACGTTCAGGATCATCGAGCGGTGCAGCGGCTTTGCGAGAAGCCTCAGGACCAGCTCCCGCGCGACGCGGGCCGCGGTCGCGAAATGCGGGTTGCTGCCGCCGGCGGCCACGAGCGACATCGCAACCGTGGGCAGGCCGAGGAACCGTCCTTCGATGGCCGCGGCAACGGTCCCGGAATACAGCACGTCGTCGCCAAGATTCGCGCCGTCGTTGACCCCCGAGACCACCATGTCGAATTCGAAATCGAAGAGTCCCGTCATCGCGAGGTGTACGCAGTCGGTCGGCGTGCCGTTGATTACGTACCAGGTGTCCTGGTCCACCCGCTGGACGCGCAACGGCACTTCAAGCGTCAGCGAGTGGCTTGCACCGCTGCAGTTCCGGTCCGGGGCGACCACCGTCAGCGGCGCGACCCCGGTCAGCGCTTCCCGGAGGAATCGCAGACCTTCCGCGCGATAGCCGTCGTCATTGGCGAGCAGGATCTTCAAGGGCCACTTCCCCGTCGCGCGTCACGCGACCGGGCCGCACTATACTGTAAGCCCCGTTGTCCGGGCGCATCGACGGAGACAGCCGCCATCAAGGACGAGGAACGCGAGTTGTTCCGCGCCGCGGTACGCGACGTTCGTCCGCTCCGCAGTCCAAAGCCGGCCCCGGAACGGGTCCAGCGCCGGCCGCGCGCGGCCTCGCGTCGCGCCGATGAGGCGAGCGTCCTCGCCGACTCGCTCGCCCTCGATGCCAGCGAACTCGACGTCGAATCGGGCGATGAGCTTTCGTGGCGCCGGGACGGCGTTCCCGAGTCAACACTGCGTCGCCTGCGACGCGGTCAATACGCGGTGCGCGATGAACTCGACCTGCACGGCTTGACTCAGGACGAGGCGCGTCACGCGCTCACGGCATTCCTGGCCGAGTCCGGAAAACAGGAGCGGCATTGCGTGCGGATCATCCACGGCAAGGGCCTCGGTTCCGGACAGCGGGGCCCGGTTCTCAAATCCGCGGTCAACCGCTGGCTGCGCCGTCATGCAGTGGTGCGTGCGTTCTGTTCGGCGCGACGCAACGACGGTGGGACCGGCGCGTTGTACGTGCTGCTCGATGCCTGACGCTCAGTCCGGGTCCGGCTCCGGGATTCCGACTTCCACGATCTCGCGCAGGACACTCGTCGCGAACGCGCCCCGCGGCAGCTCGAATCCGACATCGAGCGTCGCGCCTTCGAGACCGAAGGCCATGTCTTTCGGCCGCAGCACCAGCGCCCGCCGCTCGGCGCGCAGGCCGGCAGCCGCGAGCTGCGTCGGCAGCGGCTCAAGCGTCGCGAGCACCGATTTCTCGACACTCTCCGCCTCGCCGCGCGGCTGCATGCCCTCCGAACCGCAGAGCGGGCCTGTTGGCCCGATATCGCCCCCGGCGCAGCGGCCGAGCAGCGTTTCATCGAGCCCTTCGGCTGCGAACACGGACTTGCTGCCGCTCAGGTTCACGATCTCGCCCTGCAGCAACCGGTTCCAGGCGCCCGCGCCGACCCTTGCCCCCAGCACGGCATTAAAGGCGAGCGCCCGTGCCGCAGACAGCATGAAGGACCGCGCGTCGCGTGCGCGCGGCAGCCGTCCGGTCTCGATCCATTCGGCGACGTGTCCAAGATTTGCGCCGTCCTTGCCGAATCGCTGCGCGCCGAAATAGTTTGGAACTCCGGAGGCGGCGATGCGGCCGAGCCGCGCCTCGATGGCACTGGTATCGCCCTGCAGATCCCGGACGCGGATGCGGAAACGATTGGCCGCAAGCGCGCCGCGACGCAGTTTGCGGGAATGCGGCGCTTCGGCGAGTACACGGAATCCGTCACCCGCGAATCCGGCAAAAGACGCCAGACCCTTGGCCGCCGGTACCGAAAACCACTGCCACGCGATGGCGCGGCGGTCCTTCATGCCCGCGAACCCGATCTCGCTGTTCGGGAGACCGGCGTGGGCCGCAAGCTTGCGTGCGACGTAGAGCGTGTTCGCATCCTGTTTCTCGACCAGCAGCAGCCGATGCGCGGGACCGCCGTCGGGCTCGAAACCGAGCCGCTCCTCGACCAGGAAATCCGCGGCCTCGACCCGAATTGCGCCCGACGCCAGCGGTCCGCCCCAGGCCCGCGGAGCTGCGAGCGCGAGCCGGCGCCAGGCTTCGGGTGCGCGCGCTTCAGGCTCCATGCACTTCCTGAAGAAGCACGACCGCCTGTGCGGCAATGCCCTCGGCGCGGCCAAGCGCGCCCAGTCCCTCGGCCGTCGTCGCCTTGACGTTGACGCGATCGCGTGAGATGCCGAGGTCCGATGCAATATTCGCGCACATCGCGTCGCGGTGCGCCCCGATCCGCGGCGACTCCGCGATCAGAGTGAGATCGCAATTGACGACCGTGAATCCGCGCCCCGCAATCTCCTGCGCGACTGCGCGCAGCAGGCCGCGGCTGTCGGCGCCCGCGTAGCGCGCGTCGCCCGGCGGAAAGTGCCGCCCGATATCGCCGGCCGCAGCGGCTCCCAGCAGGGCGTCCATGAGCGCGTGCAACAGCACGTCCCCGTCCGAATGCGCGACAAGCCCCTGCGCGTGCGGGATTTCGACCCCGCCCAGCCGTACCCGGTCGCCGGGTCCGAATCGATGCACGTCGTAGCCGCTGCCGATCCTCATTGCCGTCTCCTCTGCGCACGCATCGCCGCCTGCGCGAGCAGGAGATCGGCCGGCCGCGTGACCTTGATGTTGAGCGGAGAACCCTCGACCAGTCGCGGCCTGAGGCCGAGCCCTTCAATCGCGGCCGCTTCGTCCGTCGCGTCGAATCCCTCTTCGAGCGCCTGCATGAGGGCGCGCGTAAGGCGGCCGAGACGGAACATCTGCGGCGTCTGCGCGCGCCAGAGGCGCTCACGCGGCAGTGTGCGCGAGGACCGGCCTTCGTCGTCGGCTTGTTTCACCGTATCGGTCAGCGGAATCGCGAGCAATCCGCCGACCGGATCGCGGCGGCATTCCGCGATCAGGGAATCGACATCTTTGCGCGACAGGCAGGGCCGCGCCGAATCATGCACGAGCACCCAATCGTCTTCGGACGCGGTGACGAGCGCCTGGAGCCCATTCAGGACCGACATCGCGCGCGTCGGCCCGCCCGACACCGTGACCACGCGCCGCCGCAGCAGCTTCGGCAGGCGCTGGAACCGGCGGTCGCCCGGCGCGAGCACAACGACGCCGCCTGCAACGCCGTGTAGCGCCGAAAGCGTGCGCAGCGAATGCTCGAGCAGCGTCTTGCCTGCGATCTTGAGATAGGGTTTTGGTACGGGGCCGCCGAAGCGTCGGGCGGCGCCGGCAGCGGCGATCAGAAACCAGATTCGATCAGCCACCGACAGTTCACGGCTTCGTCGCGGCCTGCAGCGACGCGGGCTCGGCCGAGGTTTCGTCCGTCGGCCGGAGCGGCGTATCGACCACCTGATAGAAAGTCTCGTTGACCGCGACCATGCCGAGGTCGTGCCGCGCACGCTCCTCGAGCGCGGTGAGCCCTTGTTTGAGGTCCAGGACCTCCGCCTTCAACTGGCCATTGCGCTCGGCGAGCACCGTATTCTCGGCACGCTGGCTCTCGACCGCTGCTGAAAGATGCCAGACCTCGCGCATGCCCTCGTCCGAAACCCAGAGGCGGTACTGGAGCAGTGCGAGCACGACCAGGAGCCCTGCGACGAGGAACTTCATGGGGCCGGGAGCGTAGCACGTTCCGCCCTCGCGAAGCTCGGGAGCTTCATCGGCGCGCCACTGGAAATGCGTCGCGCCCGGCGTATCGTGCCCGCGCACCGAGCAGTTCTTCGATGCGAAGCAGCTGGTTGTACTTCGCCATGCGATCGGAGCGCGAGAGCGACCCCGTCTTGATCTGCGTCGCCGCAGTGCCGACCGCGATGTCGGCGATGGTGGAGTCCTCGGTTTCCCCGGAACGGTGCGAGATGACCGAGGCGTAACCCGCGCCGGTTGCCATGGCGATCGCGGCGAGCGTCTCGGTCAGTGTTCCGATCTGGTTGGGCTTGATCAGGATCGCGTTTGCGACGTTCTCGGAGATGCCGCGTGCCAGGATCTCGGTGTTCGTCACGAACAGGTCGTCGCCGACGAGCTGCACTTTCTTGCCGAGCCGGCGTGTCA
>JANLWE010000124.1:0-29902 GCA_031364365.1 Gammaproteobacteria bacterium
GTCGTTGGTTCGAGTCCAACTCGGGGAGCCATCTACGATCGCGTGCGCTGACTGAGCGCGAGCGCGTTGCCTCCAAGCAGCACGGCCAGCCCGAAAAGCGCAGGCAGGCTCCAGCGATAACCCTCGAAGACCGTCGACACCCCCAGCGCGATGACCGGGAACAGCACACTGCTGTAAGCAGCGCGGGCGGCACCGATGCGCTTCAGCAGCGCCAGATAGAGACCGAAGGCGAGTGAAGTTCCCGCGAGCGACAGATAAAGCAGCGAAACGACGTAAGGCCAGCGCGGATCGAACGCGATCGGTGTTCCCCGGATCACGGCGATCACGACGAGACCGACTGCTCCATAAGCCATGCCATAGGCATTCACGGTCAGGACTGGCAGGCCGCCCTGCGTGTTTCGCATTGCCGCCATGTTGCCGAGCGAGGCCACATAGGTCGCGGCGAGCGCGAGCAGTGCGCCGTGCGCAATCGACGGGTTGTGGATCGCCGCCCGCATCTCGGGCAGGAACAGGAGTGCGACGCCCACCATCCCCGCCGCCGCGGCAACGAGCACGCGCCGTTCGATCGGCGTGCCGAAGATCAAGCGGCTGTTGATGAGATTGAAGAAGATGATGCCGGTAAAGATCACGGCGACCAGCCCGCTCGTGAGGTACTGCGTCGAGAGGTAGGTCATCCAGTAGTTCAGGCAGAAGAGTGTCAGCCCCTGGAGCGCGACAAAGCGGTGATCGCGCCATGACAGGGCCAGCGGATTGCCGGTCAGGCGTGCAAAAAGGAACACGCAGATCGCGGCGAGGCCGAAACGATAGACAAGCGAAATTTCGGGGGCAACTACGCCCAACTGGAACTTGATCACGAACCAGGTCGTGCCCCAGATCAGCACGACAATCGCATAGATGACGGGGCTCGACACCCGTGGCACGCTATTGGCTTCTACGAGTCAAATCAATCACTAAAGCTAATGCCCTCATCAATTTCCGGAGGTGAGGACGACCCCGAAAGCAGCTATGATGGATGACGAGTGTTCCGCGGCTGAATAAGGGGACCGCCGCATGAGCCTGATGGTCGCGTTGTTCGCGACACTTGCGCTCGCCGCGCCGGCCGAAAGTCCGCGCGACGCCGATGGTTGGCGCGCGCAATCCGACACGCTTTATTCCCATGGCGATTTTCGTGCCGCGTTCGACGCCGCGGAAAAGGCGCGCATGCTCGCCCCTGCCGATCCCTGGGTGCGTTACACCTGGGTCAAGTCGCTCGCTGCGATCGATCCGGGCGCGGCACGGAAGGCGATCCCGGGCCTCCAGGATCTGTCGCACTCAAAGCCTTGTCCGAGGATGAGCGCGCCCGGCTCGAAACCGCCCTCGGATACCTCTGCCTGGACCTCGGCATCGAGCCGCTCGCCGCGATGTATTTCGAAGAGGTGCCGCCCGCAACGTCGAGCCACCCGCAGGCGCAGGCCGGGCTTGCGATCCTCGCGGTTCGCCGCGGGAACTCGCGCCAGGCGCTCGTACACTTCGTCGCTGCGCGGTCGACCATCCGCCTCGACCCATCGCTGGCCGAACTCGAGCGCGAGGCACGTTACCAGGTCGTGTTGAGCGAATTCAACACGGCGCGCGACCTGCGCGATGCGAATGCCGCGGGCCGGGCCTACTCGGTGCTCGACGAACTGCGGCCGAGTCATCCGGCGACGCTCAGGGCGCGGGCCGATCTCGCGGAACTGCGCGGCGATTCGCCGGCGCGTGAGCGGGCGTTGCGCGATTTGCTGGCCGTCGACAGTCACGCACCGGGCGCCGCGAGCCAGCTCGTGGACACCCTGCTTGACCAGAATCGTTCCTACGACGCGTTCGTCGTCGCGCGCGACTTGGCGCCGGAACGCCTCGCCGTCGATGCGGGGCTGCAGGCGATCGAACGTGACTGGGTGGCACACTTCGAGGCCGCCATCGGCGGACGCTGGCGCAACAGCCAGGTCGATCACGATCGCCTTGACGACCCGCAAATACAGATTGCATGGGCAGGGAGTCATCCATTCTGGGGCCGGCTCCGGGTCGCTGCCGATGCCCTTCACCCCGAGTCGGACCGCGTGCCTGCTGGCGAGCCGTTCGGCTCGTACGTCGCACTGCCCGCACTTTCGGATACACAATCCGACAAGGGAATTGGAGGGCTCGTCCAATGGGCACCGCAAGACGGCGTGGTCCTGGAGTTCGGCACGACGCCAACCTCATTCGCGGTTCGCAACCTGGTCGGAGCGCTGCGTTTTCGGGTCGCATCCGCCGAAGGACCCTGGAGTTTCGGCATCGATCGCAGCATGGTCCGGGATTCGCTGCTGTCGCTCGCCGGGACCACTGATCCGCTGAACGGGCAGGCCTGGGGTGGCGTTATTCGTGATCGCGTTTATTTCGGCGGCCGTTTCGGCGACGATGAACGCAGCGTTTATGGTGCGCTGTCCGGCGCGAATCTTGACGGGCACCGCGTCGACAGCAACACCCAGTGGCGCGCGGACGCGGCCTATATGCAGCGCGCTGCGTCGGGCGAGGGCTGGACTGCGCACGTCGGCGGTGCCGTGGAGTTCATGGGCTCTGCGGCCAATCGATCGCATTTCACGCTGGGCCACGGCGGATACTTCAGCCCGGAACATTTCATTTCAGTGGGTCCTGTGGTCGAGCTCTCCGGACGCCGCAACTCCCGGAGCTTCCGGTTCGAGGGCGGGCTTGCGTGGCAGGCCGTGCGCGAGTCCGAAAGCGATTTCTTTCCGACCGATGCGGCGCTACAGGCCGCGAGCGGCAATCCACGCTATCCCGGCGATTCGCGCGACGGTGTTGCGGCGCGGCTTGCCGCGACAGTCGAGTGGCGGCTATCCGACCGTGCCGTCGCAGGCGTGCGGCTCGAAGGCGTGCGCGGCGAGGATGCCGATGAAGTCCGTCTGCAGGTCTACACGCGCCGTTGGAACGGCGCGATCTCCGAGCCGGTGCGTGAACCGCCGGTCGCTTTGCTGGGGCACGACGCCTACTTCCTGAACTGACCCGCGACAAATTCCTTCAGGTAATTCTCGAACTGCTCGCCCAGTTCCGGATGCCGCAATGCGTACTCGACAGTCGCCTCGAGATACCCGAGCTTGCTGCCGCAGTCGTACCGCTTGCCTTTGAACCGGTACGCGTAGACGGGTTCGTCCTGTAACAGGGCGGCAATGCCGTCGGTGAGCTGGATCTCCCCGCCCGCGCCGCGCCCGATGGTCTTGAGCCTCTCAAAAATGGAGCCGCTCAGGAGATAGCGCCCGACAACGGCGAGGTCCGACGGCGCGTCCGCCGGCTGCGGCTTCTCCACGATTCGGCGGATGCGTGCGAAATCGCCACCCGCTTCGTCGGTTGCGACGATGCCGTAGCTGGCAGTCTGGCTGCGCGCCACCTGCTGCACGCCGATTACGCTGCCGCCCGATTCCAGATAGCGGTCGCGCATCTGCGCAAGCACGGGCTCTTTCGCCTCGATCAGGTCGTCGGCGAGATGCACGTAAAACGGCTCGTTGCCGACGACGGCATGCGCACAGAGGACGGCATGCCCAAGACCGAGCGGCGCCGGTTGCCGGATGTAGATGCAGGTTGCGTCGGCCGGAAGTATCCCGCGGAGCAGATCCACGAGGTCGTTCTTGCCTTGATTGGCGAGCGCCGACTCGAGCTCTGGATCCGAATCGAAATGATCCTCGATCGCGCGCTTGGAACTTCCGGTGATGAATACGAGGAGGCGCGCCCCGGCGGCCAGTGCCTCGTCGACCGCGTACTGGATCAGCGGCTTGTCGACGATCGGCAGCATTTCCTTCGGGCTCGCCTTGGTGGCGGGCAGAAACCGCGTGCCGCGGCCAGCGACGGGAAATACTGCAAAACGGATCGGTGCGGGTCGGCTCACGCGCCCATGATACCGGAGGCGTCGCGAGCCGGCCCGCACCGCGGGCAGGCGGAACTCAGCTTGCCGCTTTCTCGGCCTCGAACTTCAGATTCGCCTTGTTCTGGTCAACGAGCTTCTTGCCGAGGCCCTTGACCTTGACCAGGTCGTCCGCACCCTTGAACGGGCCGTTCTTCTCCCGGTAGCTGACGATGGCCTCGGCCTTGGCCATCCCGACGCCCTGCAGTTCGCGTGCCAGCGTCTTTGCGTCCGCCGAGTTCACATTGACGGGCCCGGCGATGGCGTTCGGCGCGAGCAGCATCGCGGCCACGACGGCCGCACCCAGTCCTTTGGTAAACATGACATCACTCCCTTTTTTCGCGCGCGGCGACCACCGCCGCGCCCCGAAAAGAGAGTAAGCGCAAGGTTCTCCGGGCGCCGCCCGGCTTTCGCGCGCGTTTGACGAATTTCAGGAAGGCTTGCCGCCGCGTTCGAGGCCCGCGACGAGGTCGAATCTCAGGAGCGGCCGCTGGCTGTCCCAGTTCTTGCAGGCCGGGCATTGCCAGAAATGATCGATGCTCGAGAAACCGCAGTTGGCACAGCGGTATCGCGGCGTGGTCGCGGCAAGCTTCCGCAGCACCGCAGCGACGCCCTGGACCGCGCGCGTATCGAGCGCCGCCGGGTCGCGGCCAGTCGCGAGCACGAGCCCTGCGATCGCCTCGTCCTGCGCGAGGCAGGCACGCACCCGCTCCTCGAGCGGGACGAAGTCGAGCGCATCCGCCATGATCGACGCCATGGCAATCTCGTTCACGGCATCGGCGCGGCCGGCGACCACACGCGCCACAACCGCATCGCCCGCGCTACCCATCGCGCGCGCAAGCCGCACCAGCCTTGGCACGACTTCAATTGCGAGCGCCGCGTCGTGCGCGAGCACCGCGCCGAGCAGCCGTTCTGCGAGCGCGAAATCGCGCTGTTCAATTGCGATGTCGGCCCGCACCAGCGCGCCACGCGGGAATCGGCGAACCTCGGCGCGCGCCGCGCGCAGGTGTTCGCGCGCCTCGTCTAAAGCGCCGCGTACACGCGCGGCCTCGGCCAACTCGCAGTAGTAGTGCGCGATGGCGCTTTCCTGCGGCGCGCGCCCCGCCTTCTCGAGTTCGCGGAACACCTCGATCGCACGCAGCCATTCCTGTTCCTGCTCGTAGATGCGCATGAGCTTGCGCATTGCCGCCATGCGGTGGGTGCCTGAGGCGGCCAGCGGCTGCAGGATTTTCTCAGCCCGATCGAGCATGCCGGCTTTCAGGTAGTCCTGCGCCAGCGCGAATCCGGCCTGTTCGCGCTGCGTCGGTTCGAGCGTTTCGCGCGTCGCAATGTTCTGGTGGATCTTGATCGCGCGGTCGACCTCGCCGCGGCGCCGGTAGAGGCTGCCGAGCGCGAAGTGCGTCTCGACCGTGTCGTTGTCGAGCTCAGCCGCGCGGAGAAAGGCTTCGAGCGCGCGGTCGGGCTGTTCGTTGACCAGGAAATTCACGCCCGCGAGGTAGTTGCCACGCAGCCGCTCGTCGCCGATCGCGCTCGGGCGCGGCTTGCGCGACGCGTAGAAGCCGATGGCCCCGCCGAGGAACAGGACTCCCAGCAGGATCCAGATTGATTCGGGATTCACTAATTCCGGATCGGGTGGGACTGTCCTGAATTAACCCGCTCGCGCAGATCCTTGCCAGGCTTGAAATGCGGAACATACTTGCCGGCAAGCGCGACGGCTTCGCCGGTCTTCGGATTGCGGCCCTGCCGCGGCGGGCGGAAATGCAGCGAGAAGCTGCCAAAACCGCGGATCTCGATGCGCTCGCCACCTGCCAGCGCGTCGCTCATGATCTCGAGCATCTGCTTGACCGCGAGTTCGATGTCCTTCGCGGGCAAGTGCTTCTGCTTGGCAGAAATGATCTCGATCAATTCTGATTTTGTCATGACTCCCGTCCTCAACTGCGGGACGCACCGCCCCATCCCCGGCGGCGCCCCGGACCGGCTCATTGACCGTTGATCTGCTCCTTGAGCAGGTCACCGAGCGTGGTACCAGTCGCCGTATCGGTGCCGGAATACTGCTGCATCGCCTCGGCCTCTTCCTCGGCCTCGATCGCTTTCACGGACAACACGATGGCGCGGCTCTTGCGGTCGACGCCGACGAATCGCGCCTCGATTTCATCGCCAGCCTTCAGCACCGTGCGCGCATCTTCGACGCGCTCGCGCGCGAGCTCCGACGCCCGCAGGCTGCCCTCGATGCCATCCCCGAGATCCACGATTGCGCCCTTCGCATCGACTTCCTTGATGGTGCCCTTGACGATGCTGCCTTTCGGATGGTCGGCGAGATAGGCTGAAATCGGGTCCTTCGCCATCTGCTTGATGCCGAGCGAAATGCGTTCGCGCTCGGGATCGATCGACAGCACCATCGCCTCGACTGTCTGGCTCTTCTGGTAATCGCGCACGGCTTCCTCGCCGGGGCGATCCCAGGAAATGTCCGACAGGTGAACGAGGCCGTCGATGCCGCCCGCAAGTCCGATGAAGATGCCGAAATCGGTGATCGACTTGATCTGGCCGCTGACCTTGTCGCCCCGATTGAAACTCTCGGCGAATTCGCGCCACGGGTTGGCTTTGCACTGCTTGAGGCCGAGCGATATGCGCCGGCGCTCCTCGTCGATGTCGAGGACCATCACCTCGACCTCTTCGCCGACATGCACTACCTTTGCAGGATTCACGTTCTTATTGGTCCAGTCCATTTCGGAGACGTGGACCAGGCCCTCGACGCCCTCTTCGATCTCGACGAAACAGCCGTAATCGGCGATGTTCGTGATCTTGCCGAAGAGACGCGTGTTCGGCGGATAGCGTCGCGCGATGTTCTGCCAGGGATCCGCGCCCAGCTGCTTGATGCCGAGCGAAACGCGCTGGCGCTCGCGGTCGAACTTGAGGATACGGACGTCGATTTCGTCTCCGACCTTGACGATCTCCGATGGATGCTTGACACGCTTCCACGCCATGTCGGTGATGTGCAGGAGGCCGTCGATGCCGCCGAGGTCAACGAATGCGCCGTAGTCGGTCAGGTTCTTGACCGCGCCCTTGACGACGTCGCCTTCCTTAAGGTTGTCGAGGAGCTGCGAGCGCTCGGCGCTGTACTCCTGCTCGACTACCGCGCGACGTGACACAACGACGTTGTTGCGGCGCTGGTCCAGCTTGATGACCTTGAATTCGAGTTCCTTGCCTTCGAGATAGCTCGGGTCGCGCACCGGGCGCACATCCACGAGCGAGCCGGGCAGGAATGCACGGACGTTGTCGAGTTCCACCGTGAAGCCGCCCTTGACGCGGCCGTTGATGATGCCGCGGACGATCTCGCCTTTCGTGAAGGCTTCTTCGAGTCGGGTCCAGGTGCGGGCACGCTTGGCCTTCTCGCGCGACAGCCGGGTTTCACCCGAGCCGTCTTCGACCGCTTCGAGCGCGACCTCGATCTCCTGGCCGATCTGGACGTCGACTTCGCCGTGTTCATTGCGGAATTGATCTGCGGGGATCACTGCTTCGGACTTGAGTCCGACGCTGACGATCACGACATCGGCATTGATATCGACGATGGTGCCGGTGAGGATCTGGCCAGACTTGATCTGCTGGTTCGCGAGACTCTGCTCGAACATCTGCTGGAAAGATTCGGTCATTGGGTCTTCCGGGCCGCGGGGCCCATTGTGGTTACTTTCCGGACGGCATCCCGCCACTCCGGGTCCTTAGTCAACGCGGCGCGGCATCCTGCCCCGCCGTCCTTGTAGCTTCAGGAAACCGCTCGCGCGCGAGTTCAATGACCCGCCCGACGACTTCCTCGATGGACATCGCAGTCGAATCCACGATGACGGCTTCCGGGACAGCGATCAGCGGGGCCACGGCTCGCGTGGTATCCCGCCTGTCCCGCTCGGCTATCTCCGCGGAAAGGCCGGCAAGGCTATCACTCAACCCCTTTCCTTTCAACTGCTTATAGCGTCTGAGGGCCCTTTCCTCGGGGCTGGCGGTCAGGAAGATTTTGAGCCCGGCATCGCGGAAAACGATGGATCCCATGTCACGTCCATCGGCCACGAGGCCGGGCGGCCGCGCAAAGGCTCGCTGGCGGCTCAGCAGGGCCGATCTCACCTCCTGCCACGCGGCGACCCGGGAAGCGGCTTCTCCGGTCGCCTCGGCGCGCAATTCGCGTGTCACGTCTTTGCCTGCGAGTTTGACAAGTTCATCGCCCGCCGCATTCATTCCGAAACGAACGTCGAGAATCGCGGCAAGGCGCGCGTGGCCCGCCACGTCGTCCGGTGCGAGGTCCGCCCGTATCCCGGCGAGGGCGACCAACCGATACAGGGCGCCGCTGTCCAGCAGCTGCCAATCGAAAAACCTTGCGACCTGGCGCGCGACTGTGCCCTTGCCGGAACCACTCGGCCCGTCGATGGCGATGACCGGAACCAGGATCAACCCTCCTCCGCCAATTGGAGTCCCGCGTCGCGGGCCAACTTCGCAAAGCCCGGGAACGATGTCGCGACATTCTGCACGTCGCGGATCCTGATCGGGGATTGCGCACGCGCGGCCAGTACCGCAAACGACATCGCGACCCGGTGATCGCCCCGGCTATCGACCGTTCCGCCTGCCACGGTCCCGCCCCGCACGCGCAGGCCATCCGCCAGCGTTTCCACGGCCACGCCTAGCGCACTGAGGCCTGTTGACATGGCGGCCAGGCGGTCGCTTTCCTTGACGCGGAGCTCCCCGGCGCCGGTCACGACCGTGTCCCCGTCCGCAACCGCGGCTGCGGCAAACAGGCAGGGCAATTCATCCATGCAGATCGGAACGAGTGCGGGCGGCACCGTAATGCCCCGAAGCGCTCCCGGCCGAACCTCGATATCCGCGACCTGTTCGCCGCCCTGAACGATGACGCGATGAAGGCGGATGTCCCCGCCCATCATCCGCAGGATGTCGAGCAGTGCTGCGCGCGTGGGATTGATTCCGACCCCGCGTACAAGAAGCGGCGCGCGGCCCGCAATCAATCCAGCGACGATGAAAAACGCCGCCGACGAGAAATCGCCCGGTATCTCGACGCTCGTGGCCGCGAGCGCGGCCGGTCCGTCGAGCGACACCGTCGATCCATCCCGGGCGATCGCGACACCAAATGCCTGCAGCATGTTCTCGGTGTGATCCCGGGACGGACCCGGCTCATGCACCGTCGTCCGTCCTTCGGCCTGAAGGCCGGCCAGCAGAACGGCGGACTTGACCTGCGCGCTCGGCAATTCGAGTCGGTGCTCGCATCCGCGCAGACTCCGGCCTCCCACGATCACAAGCGGCGGCCGGCCGTCGCTGGTGCGGACGTCCGCACCCATGCGGTTCAGCGGCGTGGCAATGCGCTCCATCGGGCGACGCATCAGCGAGACATCGCCGCGCAGTATCGAATCGAATTGCTGGCCACAAAGAAGCCCGGCCAGGAGGCGCATGCTGGTGCCTGAGTTACCGAGATCGAGCGCGGCTGTCGCCGCCCGCAATCCCTCCATGCCGGCGCCGTGAATCCGCACCTCTCCCGGCCCCGGCCGCTCGATGCGTACGCCCAGCGCCGAGAGCGCCGCGAGCGTCGCCAGGCAGTCCTCGCCCTCGAGGAATCCGTCGATCTCGGTAACACCTACCGCGATCGCGCCGAGCATCGCGGCGCGATGTGAAATCGACTTGTCGCCAGGCACCTCAATCTCGCCCGCCACCCGACCGCCGGGCTCGATCACGTAACCAGTGGTTCGCGCGCTCACGAACCGCCGGCGAGCGCCGATGACATTGCTGCCAGCAGCCGCTCGTTCTGGGCCGTGTTGCCGGTCGTGATCCGCAGGTGATTCGGCAGGCCGTAATTGGCCACGGGCCGCACGATGACGCCTTGCCGGAGCATCGCAGCGTTGACCGCCGATACGGGTCGACCGAAATCGGCAAACACGAAATTGCCCGCGGAAGGCGGTACCCGAAGTTCAAGCGCCGAAAGGCCGGCGCGCAACTGCGCCAAGCCTGCTGCATTCAGGGTGAGTGTCGCTTCGAGATGCTTGCGATCGTCCAGGGCAGCCGCGGCGGCGGCCAATGCCGGGACGGACACGTTGAAGGGCTGCCGCACTCGGTTCAGCAGATCCGCGACTTCGGGATGCGACAGGGCGTAACCGACCCGCAAACCCGCAAGACCGTAAGCTTTCGAGAACGTACGCGTGATTACAAGATTCGGATGACCTGCGAGCCAGCGTGTGCCGTCGGGCACTCCAAGGGCCCCGGAATACTCGTGATACGCCTCGTCCAGGACAACGATCACGTCCGTCGGTATCGCACGCAGCAGATCATCGAATTCGCGCTCGGTAAGCCAGGTGCCGGTCGGATTGTTGGGGTTGGCAAGAAAGACCACGCGCGTGCGCGCACCGACGACGGCCTTGAGCGCAGCCGGGTCATGGCCGAGCGGCATCGAATGCTCCGGCGGATTGGCCGAGGCGACCCGCGCCGCGGCGCCCGCGGCCTGGATCGCACTCGGATACACGGCAAATGCATAGCGGGAGTGCACGGCCTCGAGTCCCGGCGTCAGAAAGGCTCCGGCCAGCAGCACCAGGATGTCGTTCGACCCATTGCCGAGCGTGACCTGGCCGAGCTCGAGTCCGTGCATGCTCGCGAGCTTCGAGCGAAGCACATGGCCGCTGCCGTCCGGGTACAGGCCGACGCCCGCGAGCGAATTCGCAAGCGCAGCCCGTGCGAGCGTCCCGGGACCAAGCGGATTCTCGTTCGACGCGAGCTTGATGCTGTCCTTCACCCCGAACTCGCGCTCGAGAGTCTCCGGCGGCTTACCCGGAACATAGGGCGCGAGATCGCGGATACCAGGTGCTGCGAGCGACTCGAAGCGGTTCACCCTGCCCTCCTAGACGACCCGGGCGCTCAGCACGCCCTGGATCGAGCCAATGCGCTCAACCAGGCCCGCCGGCACTTTTCCGTCGATGTCGATCAGCGTGTAGGCGACCTCGCCTTTCGACTTGTTCAGCAGGTCGGCGATATTGAGGCCCGCATCCGCCAGTCGTGTCGAAATCTGGCCGACCATGTTCGGCACATTGCTGTTTGCGATTGCGATGCGGGCGGTCTTCGGTGCGCGCGGCAATGCTGCCTCCGGGAAATTGACCGAATGGCGGATATTTCCGTGCTCGAGGTAATCCCGGAGCGTGTCGGCCACCATCATCGCGCAATTCTCTTCGGCCTCGCTGGTCGAGGCACCGAGATGCGGCAGCGCGACCACACCGGACACGCCCCGGATCGCCGCCGACGGAAAATCGCAGACGTAAGCGCCGAGCTTGCCGGATTGCAAGGCGGCGACGACTGCAGCCTCGTCGATAATGTCGGTGCGGGCAAAATTCAGCACGGTGCCGCCTTCCTTCATGTGGCGTAGACGCCCGGCGTTCACCAGTCCGCGGGTTTCCTCGGTCAGGGGCACATGGACCGTGACTGCGTCGGAGCGGGCGAACAGATCGTCGAGGCTGAGCGCCTGCTCCACACCGGAGGACATTTGCCACGCGCGTTGCACCGTAATCTGCGGGTCATAACCCAGCACGCGCATGCCGAGCAGGTGTGCGGCGTTTGCGACTTCGACGCCGATTGCGCCGAGTCCGACCACCCCGAGCGTGCGGCCCGGCAATTCGTGTCCGATAAATCGCTTCTTGCCTTGCTCGACCGCCTTTTCGAGTTCGTCACCGGTCAGATCAAGCCCGCGTACGAAATCCCATGCTTCGCAGATGTGGCGCGCCGCAAGCAAAATCCCCGCGAGTACGAGTTCCTTGACCGCATTCGCATTCGCCCCGGGCGCCGTAAAGACGGGCACGCCGCGTTGCGACAGGAGCGTCACTGGAATGTTGTTGGTGCCAGCGCCCGCGCGCCCGACCGCGAGCACACTTGCTGGTATCTGCATCGCATGCATGTCCGCCGAGCGGACCAGGATCGCGTCCGGATGTCCCATCTCGGGGGCGACCTCATACCGGTCGGCGGGCAGACGCTCGAGGCCCCTCGCGGAGATGATGTTGAGCGTTTGCACCCTGAAACGCATCAGCCGTACCGCCGTTCGAAGTCGCGCATGAACGCGACAAGCGCCGTAACGCCTTCCGGCGTCATGGCGTTGTAGAGGCTCGCGCGCATGCCGCCGACCGCGCGGTGGCCCGCCAGATTCGTGAGGCCCGCCACGTCGGCTTCCGCCAGGAAAGTTTTCTCAAGCTCCGGCTTCGCCAGCCGGAACGGCACGTTCATCCACGAGCGGCAGTTGCGGGCGACCGGGTTGGTGTAAAAGGCGGACGCGTCGATTGCCGCATAGAGCGACTCGGCCTTCAAGCGATTGCGTTTCTCCATCGCGGCCAGGCCGCCTTCTCGTTTCAGCCACTGGAAGACGAGTCCCGCGAAGTACCAGCCAAAGGTCGGCGGCGTGTTCAGCATCGAGCCCGCGTCCGCGACTGCCCGGTAGTCAAACACCATCGGCGTTCCGGCGCGCGCCTTCCGCACCAGTTCGTCGCGCACGATGACGACCGTGATCCCGGCGGGCCCGATGTTCTTTTGTGCGCCGGCGTAGATGAGCCCGAAACGCGACACATCGATCGGCCGCGACAGTATCGAAGACGACATATCGGCAACGAGCGGCACGGAGCCGGTCTCCGGGATGTACGGAAACTCGACGCCGCCGATCGTTTCGTTCGGCGTGTAATGGACATAGGCGGCATCTGGCGTCAGCCGAAGCGAAGCCTGCTCCGGGACGGTTGTGTATTGCGATCCGACTTCGTCCGCCGCGATGGCGACCGTCACGAAGCGCCGCGCTTCCTTGATCGTGCGCTCCGACCAGTGCCCGGTGTTTACGTAGTCAGCCGTCGCTCCAGCTTCAGCCAGGTTGAGCGGCACGGCAGAAAACTGCGCTGTCGCCCCGCCCTGCATGAAGAGAACGCGGTAATTGGGCGGGATCGCGAGCAACTGACGCAGATCGGATTCCGCGCGCTCCGCAACCGCCATGAAAGCGCGGCTGCGATGGCTGACTTCCATGACCGATATGCCGCCCTGCCATTCGAGCAGCTCGTCACGCACCTGTTCGAGAACGGAAAGCGGCAACGCCGCGGGGCCCGCGGAGAAGTTGTAGACGCGCACGGATACTCCGCAGGCCGGCGTCAGCCGGCCCCTTCGCTGCCCTGCGATTCGTCCGCGGCAATGCCCTCGAGACCGACGAGTTTCTCGCCCTCCTCGAGCCGCATGATGCGCACGCCCTGTGTGTTGCGGCCGAGCACCGGAATTTCACTGACCGGAACCCGCACCAGCGTTCCGCTAGAATTGATGAGCATCACCTCGTCATCGCGGCGTACCTGGCGCGCGCCGACGACCGAACCGTTGCGATCACTGGTCTGGAGTGCGATGACGCCCTGGCCCGCGCGCCCGTGCCGCGGATAGCCGTCCATCTCCGTCAGTTTGCCGTAGCCGCGTTCCGAAACCGTGAGGATCGGACCGTCGCCCAGCACGATCAGCGAAGTGACGCGCTGATTGTCGCCGAGGCGGATGCCCCTGACGCCCGCAGCCTCGCGGCCCATCGGCCGGACCTGGTCCTCGCCAAAGCGGATCGCCTTGCCGTCGGTCGTTGTCAGCAGGATCTCGCGCTGGCCGTCCGTGAGCGCGACGCCGACGAGGCAATCTTTCGGGTCCAGGGACGCCGCGATGATGCCGTTCGCGCGAGGACGGGAGAAGGCCGAAAGCGGCGTCTTCTTGACGGTGCCCTGCGCCGTCGCCATGAACACGAAGTGCGATTCGTCGAATTCCCGGATCGCCAGCACCGCCGTGATGCGCTCTCCCTCGCCGAGCTGGAGCAGATTGACGATCGGCTTGCCTCGCGCGCCGCGGCTCGCGAGCGGCAGCTGGTAGACCTTCAGCCAGTAGCACTGCCCACCGTCCGAAAAGCACAGGAGTGTGTCGTGACTGTGCGCGATGAAGAGCTTGTCGACGAAGTCCTCGTCCTTGACAGTCGTCGCCATCTTGCCCTTGCCGCCGCGTCGCTGGGCCTCGTAGTCCGTCACTGGCTGGGTCTTCGCATAACCCGCATGCGACAGCGTGACGACCAGGTCCTGGCGCTCAATCAGGTCCTCGATCGTAACATCGGACTGGTCGGCGACGATCTGCGTGCGCCGCGCATCGCCATAGGCCTGTTTCATTGCCGTGAGTTCCTCGCGGATCACGGTCAGGAGGCGGTCCGGGCGCGCAAGAATTTCGCCAAGGTCACGGATCAAGTCGAGGAGTTCGTTGAACTCCGTGACGATCTTGTCCTGTTCGAGTCCCGTCAGCCGGTGCAGCCGCAGGTCGAGAATCGCCTGCGCCTGGATTTCCGACAGGCGATAACGCTCGCCATGCAGGCCCAGTTCCTCGGCGATTCCTTCGGGGCGCGTCGGCACATTGCCGGCGCGCGCAAGCATTTGCGGCACGGCGCCCGGTCCCCAGGTCCGTGCCTGCAAGGCTGCGCGGGCCTCGGGCGGTGATGGTGAAGCCTTGATCAAGGCAATGACTTCGTCGATGTTCGCGAGCGCGACCGCAAGGCCTTCGAGGATATGCGCGCGGTCGCGTGCTTTGCCGAGGTCGTGAATCGTGCGCCGCGTGACCACTTCGCGGCGGTGGCGCAGGAACGCATCCAGCATTTCCTTGAGCGACAGCAGCTTCGGCTGGCCGTCGAGCAGCGCGACCATATTGACGCCGAATACGGATTCCATCGGCGTCAGCTTGAACAGCTGGTTCAGGACCCGTTCACTGTTCTCGCCGCGCTTCAATTCGATGACGACGCGGAGCCCGTCCTTGTCCGATTCGTCGCGCAGCTCAGAAATGCCCTCGATTTCCTTGTTGCGCACGAGATCCGCAATGCGCTCGAGCAGGCGGGCCTTGTTGACCTGGTACGGCAGCTCGGTCACGACGATCGCTTCGCGGCCACGCTCATCGATGGTTTCGACGGCAGTGAGCGCGCGCACGGACAGCCGGCCACGGCCGGTCTTGTAGGCGAGGACGATTTCGGCTGCGCCATTGATGATGCCGGCGGTCGGGAAATCCGGCCCCGGCACCAGGCGCATCAGGTCCGCGAGGCCGAGATTCGGATCGTCAATCAGCGCAATGCAGGCGTCGATGATCTCGCCGAGGTTGTGCGGCGGGATGTTGGTCGCCATGCCAACTGCGATACCGGAGGAGCCGTTGACCAGAAGGTTCGGGATCCGCGCCGGCAGCACCGCCGGCTCATGCTCGCTGTTGTCGTAGTTCGGCGTGAAATCGACCGTTTCCTTGTCGATGTCGGCCAGGAGCTCATGTGCCATGCGCGTCATGCGCACTTCGGTGTAGCGCATCGCCGCCGCCGCGTCGCCGTCCACGGAGCCGAAGTTGCCCTGTCCGTCCACCAGCAGGTAGCGCAATGAGAATGGCTGCGCCATGCGGACGATGGTGTCGTACACGGCGGCATCGCCATGCGGGTGGTACTTGCCGATGACGTCGCCGACGATGCGCGCCGATTTCTTGTAAGCCTTGTTCCAGTCGTTGCCGAGTTCTCGCATCGCGTACAGGACGCGGCGGTGCACCGGCTTCAGTCCGTCGCGGACATCCGGGAGCGCACGGCCCACGATCACGCTCATCGCGTAATCGAGATAGGACTTGCGCATCTCGTCTTCGAGGTTTACGTGCAGGACTTCGCGCGCGATCTCGCTCATGCGGATTTCGTCGTTTTCAGAGGCCCATGGAAGCGCCGAATTTTAGCACAGCGCGTATACTTTCCGGATGCCCAGTGCATCGAATTTCGACCCCGCGGAGATCTCCAGATTCGACGCCGCGGCACCGCGCTGGTGGGACCCGGATGGCGAGTTCCGACCCCTGCACGACCTCAATCCGGCAAGACTCGATTACATCGAGGCGCGAGCCGTACTTACCGGGCGGCGCGTGCTCGACGTCGGTTGTGGCGGGGGGTTGCTCGCCGAAGGGATGGCGCGGCGCGGCGCCCGGGTAACCGGCATCGACCTGGCTCCGGAATCCCTCAAGGTCGCACGCCTGCACGCGCTCGAAGCTGGCATCGACGTGGAATACCGTGAAATTGCGGCCGAGGCGCTCGCCGATACCGATGCCGGCGGCTTCGATCTGGTGACCTGCCTCGAGATGCTTGAGCATGTGCCAGATCCCGTCGCCATTGTCGCGGCGCTCGCAAGTCTCGTTCGCCCCGGGGGTGATGTGATCTGCTCGACGATCAATCGCAATGCCAAGTCGTTCGCGCTCGCGATCGTCGGCGCCGAGTACCTGCTGCGGCTCCTGCCCATGGGAACCCATCAGTACGCTCGCCTGATCCGGCCTTCGGAAATCTCGCACTGGGCCCGCGATGCCGGGCTCGAACTCGCCGATCTCGCCGGGCTCGAATACAACCCGGCGACGCGCAAGGCGCGCACCGGCACAGACGTCTCGGTCAACTATCTTGCGCACTACAAGCGGCCGATGACGGCGACCGCCGCATGATCCGGCGCCGCGACCTGCGCGGTGTGCTGTTCGACCTCGATGGAACACTGCTCGATACCGCGCCGGACATGGCGCGGGCGCTCAATCGGCTCCGTGCCGCCGAGGGCCTCGACGAACTGCCGTTTGAACGGATTCGCCCGCTGGTCTCGCACGGTGCGCCACGGCTCATACGGCTTGGCTTCGGCGAGACGGACGCCGCACATTACGAGACTCTGCGAACCCGATTCCTGGATTTCTATCGGGCGGCGCTTGCAGTTCACACGCGAATGTTCGCCGGCTTCGAAGAGGTGCTGGATGCGATTGAACAGGCGGGCCTGCGCTGGGGGATCGTCACGAACAAGCCCGGCTGGCTCACCAATCCCCTGCTCGAGCAGCTCGGCCTGCTTGGGCGCTGTGGCTGTGTGGTGAGCGGCGACACGCTCGCGGAGCGCAAGCCGCACCCCCTGCCACTCCTCCACGCTGCGGCCCTCATCAGGCTCAGGCCCGGCGAGTGCGTTTACATGGGTGACGCCGAGCGCGACGTGCAGGCGGCCCGCAACGCGGGCATGATTCCGCTGGTGGCCGGCTTCGGATACCTGAACCAGGGTGAGGATCCCGCGGCCTGGCAAGCGGACGCCGTGCTCGGGCGCCCGGAAGAGCTTCTCGACTGGCTGGGACTTCGCGAATGACGCTCAATCTGACTGCCCTGATCGTGATCCTGCTGGCCGTGGCAATCGCACTCGGCGCCGGGTGGTGGATGGGCCGCCGCCGCTCCGCCGCGCTTGCGGCCGAACGCACCGTGACGCTCGATCGCGCGATGGAGCAACTCGATCGCCGCTTCGACGACCTCGCAGGCCGGCAGCTCAGGGAGAACATCGAGAATTTCCTGCGCCTTGCCAAGGAAAACCTTGGAGGCCACCAGCAGAGTGCGCAGAACTCTCTCAAGGAACGCGAACAGGCGATCGAGATGCTGGTAAAGCCGATTCAGGAGTCGCTGGCGCGCACCTCCGATGCACTGCGTGAAATCGAGGCCGAGCGGCAACGCGATTTTGGCAGCCTGCGGCAGAACCTGACGGACATGCGCGAGACGCACACCGCCCTGCAGCGCGAGACCCGTAATCTCGTGCAGGCGCTCAGCAAGCCGCAGGTGCGCGGCCAGTGGGGCGAGATCGCGCTGCGCCGGCTGGTCGAACTGGCCGGCATGACCGCCCATTGCGACTTCGAGGAGCAGGTCCACGTCGTGGGAGAAGACGGCGCACTGCGTCCCGACATGGTCGTGCACCTTCCCGAGGGCCGCGACATCGTGATCGACGTCAAGACGCCACTCGACGCCTACCTGGCAGCGGCCGAAGCGCCTTCCGACGAAGTCCGCGCGGTCGCGCTCCGTCGGCATGCACAGCACGTGGCCGACCGTGTCCGGATGCTTTCCTCGAAGAACTATTCGGCCCAGTTCGCGCAGGCCCCGCAATTCGTCGTTCTGTTCCTGCCGGGCGATCAGTTCCTCTCGTCGGCGCTTGACCAGCAGCCTGAACTGCTCGATCGCGCCATGAGCAGCAACATCATCCTGACGACCCCTTCGACGCTGCTGGCGCTGCTCAAAACGGTCTACAACGGCTGGCAGAACGTCCGGCTCGCCGAGAACGCGGAGCGCATCCGCACGCTGGCCGAAGATCTCTATTCGCGTCTCAGCACTTTCCGCAATCACCTGGGGAAACTGGGCGGCGCACTCGAATCGAGTCTCCGCGCTTTCAACGCGGCCGTCGGATCGCTGGAGCGCAATGTCCTCCCCGGTGCGCGCAAGTTCGTCGAACTCGGCGTCCGCGGCGAGAAACCGATCGAAGAACTCACCGAAATCGAGGTGAGCGTGCGCCTGGCCGACGAGACGACGCCGCAACTCGCCCCACCCGAAGAGCATTGAGCGGACGGGCGTTCCGCGGACATGACTACGCAGGCACAGGCACTCGCCTACGCGCCGGGGTCCGGCTCCCATGCCGGACGCATCATTCTCGTCACCGGCGCCGGAGACGGCATTGGACAGGCGCTGGCCCTTGCGCTCGCACGCCAGGGCGCCACGGTAGGCCTGCTCGGGCGTACGCAGCGCAAGCTTGTGCGCACCTATGACCGCATCGTCGAAGCCCGCGGTCCGACACCTGCCCTGCTCCCGTTCAACCTGGAAACCGCGACGGCGGCGGAGTACGACGCCTTGCACGATGCCCTCGAGGGTGAGTTCGGGCACCTGGATGGCCTGGCGCACGTCGCCGGCATCCTGGGCGATCTCAGTCCGATCGAGCAGTACGACGTGCCGACCTGGTGCAAGGTGCTGCACGTCAACCTGACAGCGCCGTTCGTGCTCACCCGGACGCTGCTTCCGCTCCTTCGCCGATCCGCGGACGCGTCGATCGTCTTTACGTCGAGTAACATCGCGCGAGGCGGCCGCGCATTCTGGGGCGCCTATGCGGCGTCCAAGTTCGGGACAGAAGGCCTCATGCAGGTGCTGGCAGACGAAATGGCCGACTCGACGCGGATCCGCGTCAACTCGGTGAATCCGGGCCGGGTTCGCACCGCAATGCGCCGTCAGGCCTACCCGGCGGAGGATCCCAATCAGCATGTCGAGCCGGCGGCGGTTGTCGGGCCGTATCTCTATCTGCTGGGACCCGCGGGCCAGGGCGTCAACGGTCAGTCGTTCGACCGTCCTTAGCAGCGCGCGAACCCGCGGCATCCTTCAGGGCCTTTAATTCGTCCTCGGTCAGCGGACGGCTCCGGCCGCGCGCGAGTGCGCGATCCATGGCGATCGGACCCAGTCTAGTGCGCAGAATTCGATTCGCCTCGAGACCGCAGCGTTCGAATAGTTCGCGAAGATCGCGTGGCCGCAGGCCGGTGACGTGAACCTGAAGCCAGCGATTGGTTCCCTCGCCGCCGGCGGGCGTCACCGCCGTGATCTCGCCTTTCACGGACGCCGACTTGCTTGCAGCGACCAGCCTGGCACCGATCTCCGATTCGTCGAATGCGCCGCGCGCGCGGACACTGAACTCGCTCGGAATTCCGATTCCCCGGCGGGTCAGCGCGGCCGCCAGTTCCCCGTCCGTGATGAAGAGCTCGAGCCCGCCGTCGCGAGCGGCCAGCGGACTGATTGGAATCCAGCGCCGTCCCGCCGATTTCGGCAGTCGCTCGATCGAGCTCGGCATCGTTCCGGTCGCACCCGCGCGAATGTCTTCCTGTGCGGGCCGGTGATAGGCGAGGCCCTCGTGCTCCCGCTCGGCACTGCGGGTGAGCCGCAGGCGGCGCCCGTCGAGGCGGATGTCGTCGCGTTCGGCGACCGCCTGACCGGGAGTCGCGAGCTTGCCATTGACCGTGATGCGGCCCGCCCTGATCCACGTCTCGATCTGGCGTCGTGATCCGACGCCGCAGGCAGCAAGGGTTTTCTGGATTCGTTCACGCATCATTGGCAGCGGGAAGGCCCGCGGCCGCGGCCTGCACCGTCACCGGACCTTCGAAATCGAGCTGGATGCCGACATCGTCCATGTCCTTCAGCGCGGCAAGCGACGGCAGCTCGTCCAGGCTTTTCAGCCCGAAATAGTCCAGGAACTCGCGCGTCGTGCCCAGCAGTTCCGGGTGGCCGGGAACCTCGCGATGCCCGACCACGCGGATCCAGCCGCGTTCGCTGAGCGTCCGCACGATGTTCGGATTGACCGTCACACCGCGCACATTCTCGATTTCGCCCCGCGTAATCGGCTGCCGGTAGGCGATGAGCGCCAGCGTCTCGAGCAGCGCCCGTGAATAGCGGCTCGGGCGCTCCTGCCAGAGTTTTGACAACCGCAAGGAAAACCGGCTGCGAACCTGAAGCCGCCAGCCGCTCGCGACCTCGACCAGTTCCATCGGACGGCCCTCGCAGTCGCGGGAAAGTTCAGCCAATGCGCGCCTGACTTCCTCGGCTTCCGGGCGTTCAAACTCCTCGAAAATATCGCGCATCTGATCGACACTCAACGGCTGGCCGTAGGCAAGCAGTGCCGCTTCGATGACTTCCTGCAACTGATCCGTTTCCATGCTCTGCCTCGTCATGCAGTCGTGATCTCATAATCATCGAGTGCGCCCGCTTCCGGGTTGCCTTCGACGCGTCGCACGTGCAGGGGTTGAAAGGGCTCCGCCTGCACGATCTCGACCAACTGTTCGCGCATCAGTTCAAGCAGCGCCGCGAAGGTCACGGTGACGCCCATCCGGCCTTCCTCGGGACGGAACAGACGGATGAACTCGACCAGACCGACACCTTCGAGCAGGGCGAGTACGTCGGACATCCGCTGGCGCACTGAAAGCGTCTCGCGCCGCACATGCAGGTTCGCGAACATCGTCGCGCGCTGGACGACGTCCTTGAATGCGACCAGCATCTCCTGGAGCGCGACTTCCGGGAGCATTTGCACGACCTCGCGATGCGTCAGTTCGGCGACCGCCGGGAAGACATCGCGATCGATCCGGGAAAGCTGGTCGATGTCCTCGGCCGCGCGCTTGTAGCGTTCGTATTCCTGCAGCCGGCGGACAAGTTCGGCTCGCGGGTCGTCCTCTTCCTGACCGGCGTCGCCGATTCGAGGCAGCAACATGCGCGACTTGATCTCCGCGAGCATGGCCGCCATCAGCAGGTATTCGCCGGCGAGTTCGAGGTCCAGCTCCTGCATCAGCTGGATGTATTCCATGTACTGCCGCGTGATGTCCGCGATCGGGATATCGAGGACGTCGAGATTCTGCCGGCGGATCAGATAGAGGAGCAGATCGAGGGGGCCCTCGAAAGCTTCCAGGAATACTTCGAGCGCCTGCGGCGGTATGTAGAGATCGCGCGGGATCTCAGTGACCGGCTCGCCGTCGACGATCGCAAACGGCATCTCGCCTTGCTGCGCTGTCTCGTTCACCGGTACTCCAGACGCACGGCTACACGGACCTCCGACATTGTGGCACGCGCCGCGTCGCGCGCCCGTTCGCAGCCTTCGGCCACGATACCCCGCACCAGTTCGGGGTTCTCTTCGTATTCGCGCGCACGCTGGCGGATGACCTCGAGTTCCTTGAGGATTGACTCGATCACGGGTTTCTTGCAGTCGAGGCAGCCGATTCCGGCCGAACGGCAGCCCTTCTGCACCCAGGCTTTCGTGTCTTCGTTCGAATAGATCTTGTGCAGGTCCCAGACCGGGCATTTTTCCGGGTCGCCAGGATCATTTCGCCGAACGCGGGCAGGATCGGTCTGCATCGCCCGCAGCTTCTTCTGCACGCTTTCCGGATCCTCGCGCAGGCCGATCGTATTGCCGTAGGACTTCGACATCTTGCGCCCGTCGAGCCCAGGCACTCTGGGCGTCTTCGTCAACAACACCGAAGGCTCGGGAAGGATCGCCCGACCGCCGCCCTCGAGGTAACCGAGCAGGCGCTCGCGGTCCGCGACCGTGAGGCGCGTCCCGGATTCGATCATCGCACGCGCGCGCGCCAGCGAATCCGTGTCGCCCTGTTCCTGAAACTGCCGGCGAAGCTCCGAATATTGAGCGGCGTTGCGCGCGCCGAGTCGCTTCACGGCGCTCTCGACACGCGTCTCGAAATCCGGTTCCCGTCCATAGATATGGTTGAACCGGCGCGCGATCTCACGCGTGATCTCCACGTGTGCCGCCTGGTCCTCTCCCACCGGCACGAACTCCGGCCGGTACATCAGGATGTCCGCGCTTTGAAGCAGCGGATAGCCGAGGAACCCGTAAGTACTGAGGTCCCGGTCCTTGAGTTGCTCGATCTGATCCTTGTAGGTCGGAACGCGCTCGAGCCAGGACACGGGCGTCACCATGGAAAGTATCAGGTGCAACTCCGCATGCTCGGGGATGCGTGACTGGATGAATATCGTGCAGGCGCTCGGATTGAGGCCGGCCGCAAGCCAGTCGATGATGACTTCGGTGGTGTTGGCCTTGATGTCAGCCGTGTTCTCGTAGCCCGTCGTCAACGCATGCCAGTCTGCGACGAAGAAAAAGCATTCGTAGCGGTATTGCAACTCGACCCAGTTTGCCAGTGCCCCATGGTAGTTGCCGAGGTGCAACTGGCCGGTCGGCCGCATGCCGGAAACAACGCGTCGATTCTGTCCTGATGTCGTAGACATTGCGTCAGCTAACCGCCCTGCAATCCAAATATTTCGACCAGCGCGCCCAGCAGGAACTCAATCGGGCCGCTCACCAGCGGCCCAAGCATTCGCGTGACAATGAGGCCGAGAACGATGAATAGACCGAACGGCGCGATCCGCTCGAACAAGTTGCTCAACGGTCCACGCGGCAACAGGTTGGCCAGCACTTGACCGCCGTCAAGCGGCGGAATTGGCAGCATGTTGAACACCGCGAGCATGACATTGAATCCGATGCCGTAGCCCGCCATTGCCCCGAGCCACTGACCGGGGACGCCGAGATCCGTCTTTTGCGTCAGCATCATCAGGAACGCCCAGAGGATCGCCATCGCCAGGTTTGCACCGGGTCCGGCTGCGGACACCCACACCATATTGCCGCGCGGATTGCGCATGAACCGCGGATTGACCGGCACCGGACGGGCCCAGCCGAACAGGAATCCGCCGGGTAGCAACAGCAGGATCGCCGGCACCAGAATGGTGCCGACCGGATCGATGTGACGGATCGGATTGAGGCTCAGCCGTCCCTGTGCCTCCGCAGTCCGGTCTCCAAAGTACTTCGCCACCCAACCGTGGGCGACTTCATGGACCGTGATTGCAAACACGACGGGAATTGCAGCAATCGAAATTGTCGTGAGAATCGAGGCAGGATCCATGAATCATCCAGAAAGCGCGCGGGCCGTTCCCCGGCGAATTACGGGCGATTATACGGCGCGAAGTCAGCCACTGCCGGTCATTGAAACGGCCTTGGATCGCCTTTTCCCGCCCGCAGCAGCTGCGGCGCGGCACCCGAGAGGTCGACGATGGTGCTCGGCTCGAAGCCGCAATTGCCGGCGTCCAGGATCACGTCGACCGCATGTCCGATGCGCTCCTCGATCTCACGGCCGTCTGTCATCGGGACGTCATCCCCCGGCAATTGCAGCGTCGTGCTCAGGAGCGGTTCCGGGTACTCATTGAGCAATGCCTGGACGACGGCATGGTCGGGGACGCGGATCCCGACGGTCTTTCGGCGAGCATCGAGCAGGCGGCGCGGCACCTCCCGCGTCGCCTGCAATACGAATGCATACGGTCCCGGTGTAAAGCTTTTGAGGAGCCGGTATTGCCAGTTCTCGACCCGCGCGAAACGGGCAATCTCCGACAGATCGCGGCAGACAAGCGTAAAGAAGTGACCCTTGCGAGTCTGGCGCAGACGCTGGATTCGCTCCACCGCCTCCTTGGCGCCTAGAGCGCAGCCCAGCGCGTAACAGGAATCGGTCGGATAGGCGAGCACGCCGCCGTCCTGCAGGCACTCTGCGGCGACGCGGACCAACCGCGGCTGTGGCGTCAATGGATGCAACTCGATGCGCTGCGCCATGGTCCATTATGAACCGGCGCAAGCAGCAGCCGCTTCCGCTATTATTGGCGCCCCTTTTCATACGGTTCCCCGCATGCAGCTGTTGTTCGATTTCCTGCCGCTCATCGCGTTTTTCGTCGCTTACAAGTTCGCCGACATTTACGCAGCAACCGCGGTAATCATCGTCGCAACGGTAATCCAGGTCTCGATTCACTGGCTTCGTACACATCGCGTGAATCCGATGCACGTGGTGTCAGCCGGTCTCGTTCTCACGTTCGGCGGCTTGACGCTCTTGATTCACGACACAGCGTTCATCATGTGGAAGCCGACGGTGCTGAACTGGCTGTTCGCCGTGGCATTCCTCGCGAGCCTGTGGCGGCGCTTCGGCGACCGACCGCTGATTCAGCGGCTGATGACCGCGACGGACGCAGGGTTCGACCTGAGTCCGACCCTCTGGCGGCGACTCAACTGGATGTGGATCGGATTCTTCACGGTCATGGGCGCCGCAAATCTGGCAGCTTTCAGTTACCTGGACGAGGCGACGTGGGTCAACTTCAAGGTATTCGGTCTTTTCGGGCTCACGGCCGTATTCATTGTCGCCCAGGGTTTCTGGATCGCTTCGCGGGCTCAGCGCCATGACAAGCCCGCGAGCTGAGCGCATCCAGACTATGCTCGAGTCGGCTTTTGCCGCGGCGCGCGTATCGGTGCAGGATGACAGTGCGCGCCACGCGGGACATGCCGGCGCCCGCAACGGTGCCGGGCACTTTATCGTCAGAATCGAGTCCCAGGAATTCAGCGGTCATAGCCGCATCGAACGGCATCGACTGGTCTACCAGGCGCTCGCGGCAATGCTTCCGCGCGAGATTCACGCCCTCAACATTGAAGCGATTTCACCGGACGACGACACATCATCGAGGACAAAATGAGATACATGCAGATACTGGCAGTCTCCACACTGGGCTTGTTGCTGGCCGCGGGCTGCACCAAGGCCGAAACGCCCATTGATGCCGCAGCGAAGCCAGTCGCGGTCGTCAACGGCACGCCCATCTCGCGCGATGTCTGGGCGCTCTACGTAAAGACGCGGCACGGCGGCAAGTCGCCCGGCGACCTGACCGCGGATGAGCAGAAGGACGCGCTCGAGGAACTCATAGGGATGTATGTCGGCGCACAGGAGGCCGACAAGCAGAAGCTTGCCGCAGGCGAACCAAGCGCACGGCTCGAGCTGGTCGGAAAGAGTGCATTGGCTGAGTTGCTGTTCAAGAAGTTTGCCGAAGGCGCACAACCGACGGATGCGGAGCTCAAGGCAGAATACGACGCACGCATCGCTGAAGCACCAAAGCAGGAGTATCACGCACGTCACATCCTCGTCGACGATGAGGCGCTGGCCAAAAGCCTCATTGCGCAGCTCGACAAGGGTTCCAGCTTCGAGAAGCTCGCGAAAGACAACTCGAAGGACGGGTCATCGACCGAGGGCGGCGATCTCGGCTGGTTCAATCCGGGACAAATGGTCAAGCCTTTCTCGGACGCCCTGCAGCAGCTTGAATTGGGCAAGTACACCGCGACGCCGGTCAAGTCGGAGTTCGGCTGGCACATCATCAAGCTCGAAGAGAAGCGCCCGACCACCCCGCCGCCGTACGACGCGGTCAAAGCGCAGCTTGGACCGATGGTCAATCAGAAGAAATTCGAGGCGCACCTCAAGGAGCTGGTCAGTTCGGCGAAAGTCGAACGCTCACTCTGATTTCTACTTCGCCAGGCTGAAATAACGCGAGTAGGTGCGGTTCATCGGATTGATGACGGGCGCGGCGATGCGCGGCTGCACCAGCCGCCGCGTCACATAGAAGTACACCGGCAGCAGCGGATAATCGTTGAGCATCAACGACTCCGCCTGCTGCAGGGTGTCGCGTCTCCGCGCGGGGTTGCCTTCGATCGCTGCGGACTCGAGCAGGTCAGCGTACTGCACGTTCGACCAGCGCCCGAAGTTCTGCGGGCTGCCGCGGGTCATTGTGTCGAGGAACGTCGACGCATCGTTGTAATCTGCGGTCCATCCGACGCGGACAACGTCCCACTGCGCCGGATCGGCCCGCGCCGCGAGATAGGCCTTGAACTCCATCTGGATCAGCTCTGTCTCGACGCCGAGCGCCTCCTTCCACATCGCCGCGATGGCGATACAGACCTTCTGGACCAGTTCGTTCTCGTTGTAGAGCAGTCGCAGGCGCAACGGGTACTTGCCGGAATACCCGGCAGCCGAGTACAGCAATCGCGCGCGGTCCGCGCGTTCCTGCATTGAATTCTGTCGCCATATGTAATGCGCCGGCGTGTAATTCCACGCGCCGTCCGGAACGAGCGAATATGCCGGAATCTGGCCCGCGCGCGTGACTGATTCCGTGATCACCTCACGATCAATCGCGAGCGACAGGGCCTCGCGCAATGCGCGCTTTCCACGCAGCGGGCCGCTGTCGGTGTTGAACGTGAAGTAGAAAGTCGCGAGCGTTGCACGATGCTGCAAGCCGGAGCCCGGCGCGGCCAGCAGCTCCCGGAATCTCTGCTCCGGGACCGTGTTTGTCACGTCGAGTTCTCCGGCGCGGAAACGCGTGAACTCGGCATTCTCATCCGCGACGAATTCGTAGTAGATTTCATCGAACGCGACTGCTGAAGCCTCCCAGTAGTACGGATTGCGTGCGAGACGAATACTCGCGCCCGGCGAAAAGTCGGCCAACACGTATGGGCCGTTCGAGATCGTTGTGCCTGGTTTCGAGAAGCCGTTCGATTCCGCAAGCGAGGAATGATGAACAGGTGACGCGACGGTGTTGGTCAGAATGTCGGGAAAATACGGAACCGGGTGCGACAGTCGAATCTCGAGTGAATGCTCGTCCAGCGCGCGGACACCCAGGTGGTCGGCGGGCAACTCGCCGCGAAGGATTGCCGGCGCATTTTCGATCGAACGCAGGAGATCGGCCGCGCCGGAAACGGTCGCCGGATCGAGCGCCCGGCGGAATCCGTCGACGAAGTCCGCGGCCACGACAGGATCGCCATTCGACCAGCGAGCTTCGTGGCGCAGCAGGAAGACATAGCGCATCCCATCTTCATCGATGCGCCAGGATGTCGCTGTCGCCGGAATGACTTCGCCCGCCGGCGTGCTGGCCGTCAAACCCTCGTAAAGGTCCCGCAACACATCGTAGGAAAACGCATCTTCCGCGCGTTGCGGGTCCAGCGAACCCGGTTGGCCGCCCAAGCCACGGGTCAGTACCAGCGGTTCAGCACCGCCATCATTGCGCGCGGTATCGCCGCCTCCGCAGGAAGCCAGGCCGATGGCCGCAATAGATACGATGATCGCCACGGCAAGCCTCTGCCGCGCTGCGCTCAAGGCGTAATTCTTCGATCGCATCAGAAAAGCCCAGCACACGGACGAGGACGTCCGCGCAAGCTTACGCTATCGAAAGTGGCTGGATCGCGGAGTGCACCGCGTGGAAACGGGAATTAGCGAAACGTGATACAAGCGGCAAAAAGAATTGCCGCCCGAGATCAGTGTCGCGAAGCTGATCAGCCGACTGGGCTACCGGTTCCCAGTGAACCGTCGCGACCTGTGCCCAGCGATCCATTGGCTGCACGGCCGGTTCCCAGGGATCCATCAGTGGAAACAGCCAAGCAGTTGCTGAGAATCACGCCGCGTGAGTACGGTTGCGTTCCTTTCACAAATAAGGCCGCAATTGCATTACTTACCGCGTTGAGGGGTCCGTTATCGCGCTTCGCCGTTGCGCAGGTGCTACTGGCGTCTGCACTGCCAGAGATTGCAATCAAAAGCGACGCCGCAATTAAGCAGCCACCCTGAGCACGCTGTGAAATCGTCATTTGTATCCCCACCCTTCTCTTTTGATTACCGCTGCTCGGAACGCTCTTCGTCATCTAAGAGAGTCGCGAGCATCTCCTGAAATTTCTTGTCGTCGGCCAAATCATCCTTATAGAGATAGAGGCCAACTCCAACACTCAGCGTTCGGTCCACTCCTGTGCGAGGCTTTCGAAATAACACAAACTGCGTTTCAAGGTCCTCAATCACGTCCTGCAGTCGATCACGCACCATGTCGTTAAATGGAACCCAGTCTTCCTCGCGGATCCCGTAATCCGGGAAAACCCACCGCTCGAATCGCCGCTTGCTGCTTTCTTGTGCCCCAAGGTTGTGATCAATTGTCTCGACGTATCGACGAACACCTCGAGCGAAAACTTCAATCAATTCAGGCGCCATTTGCTCGGGAATGAAGGTGCGTTTCAGCACATGAATCATTCCGCTCTCTTCCGCAATCTTTGCCGCCGCTACGCGCATCAACTCTTCAAGCATCAACTGCGGTTGAATGTCCGATGCGTAGCGAGCGACCAAATCCTCAAAAGACGGGCCTCCCCCAACTTCTCGCGTAAACGCAAGGTCACGTGGGAACCCGTAGGGCCCCATGAACTCCGGATCGTTGTGCCAACCCTGCAGCACGTTCGCAATCCGACCTGCATTGCTTTCGAGAGCTCGTCGAAGACGATCTTCTTCGCCGAGGACTCGATCGAAATCTCGCCGCGCTATGCCTGTCGTGATTGAAAGTCGCGAATACGTCATCGGGCGTCCTGGCACCGCGAAATCAGTTGATGCGACTCTTGCGTAGACCCCCTTTACGACTTCAGAAATCTCGTTGAAGGAAATTCCGTTCCTCAAGAGAATTCGAACCAGCGGAACGAGCAAAAACCTAAATGCAGCGAGTAGCCTTAAGTTAATGGTGTAACCCACTGACATGACTTAATGTATCCCTTAACTTATTGTGAGTAAACATAACTCTCACCCTAAAGGCGCAGAAATCCGGGGCTCATCAATTGGTCGATGAACCAAAACGGCATGGGCCAGTACTAGAATTAATTTACAGCTTACAAATCAGAACGATACAGCTGTTTTCTGAGGTCCGCTCTTCGAAACACCTGCAAGCACCTAAGGCGCGAGTGATTCTTCTGTAGTATCCCTAATGCCGCCGCCCGAGACGGTCCCCTAGGTCTATGAAATAGGCTCCCGCACCCAGTTCTACATACTTGCCTGACGCGCTCTCATGCTTTGCGTTGCGCTCAAGCCACTCGTCAATTGAGTCAATAAAGTCCTGGCCGCGGCTTCGCACAAGTCGGTCAAAAACTGGCTCCAGTTCCCTGGCCACCGACACGGTGCATGCCCGCTCGAACTTCGGTCTGCCGTTGCCAGCGACGCTATTAACATTGTGGTGAACAGAGTGCAGAAACCCTTCAAGCTGCTTCAATAAACCGTCGGTTGCCAGGCGCCCACCAGAAGCCGACCGTCCAAGAAGAAATGTCGGTGTCTCGGAATTCACCATTCCGTCAGCACGAATTGAGACAGCGCCGAATTCCAGGAGCACTTTTAAAATGTCCGGATGTGGGTGTTTGCAGCCAACCTTCGCGCAAAGAATCTTAAATGATTTTTCCCCGAACGATTCCGAGAGTGGTAAAGGTTCCCCATCGCTTCCAACGAAGGCGACGTCTCGCCGCCAAGCGCACATTACTTCCATGCAGTCGCGCTGCAACGCTCCCAGTTCCGTAAAAGTGGTCGAAGATCTATTCTCTTTGGCTCCCGCAATTGACTTAGAAATTGCGTCGTCGATCATTGTTAATGTCGCGCCGCTTGCTAGCAGCAAGTCCAAAAACAGTTTGACTACGTCGTCTAGGAGTTCTTTCCCGCGCCTATCCTGCGAAACTGGATTAGATTTGACAGCATTCATGATGGGCCTCACTCGTGGAAATCGTGTTTGCTGGAAGCAAGCAACAATTTATAGTTCTTAGTGGTTTCTGACCAACGCTGGTAATTGAGTCTAGATCGTCGCGTAATTCAGGTTGTCGATGTAAAAATGCAATAGTTGAATCAATTCGTGTTTCCTTCTGGGCTGAGCGACTGATCCAATGCACCGAACAAAAACTGCGCTCCTTGGCGCCTGCCTCCGCCTCCTCCGTCCCCTTGCGCGGATCCTGTTGCGTCACGGGCTGTCGACCTATGACTTCTCGCGCATTGCTAATATTGCCTTCGTTAGGGCCGCTCGGG
>JANLWE010000181.1:0-3345 GCA_031364365.1 Gammaproteobacteria bacterium
CCTAGCAGGTTGTTGAAAAACGCATTTTGAGCATGTGGTTTCGCATTCTTTCTTCACTCGCGCAACGACCAATCAATCACTTGCGACAATCAAGACAATGAAATCAGTTGCGCGAAATCGATTTTCAACAGCCTGCTAGGCGGCGCGGGCGTTCTCGTAGTCGATGACGCCGGCAACCGCATGGATCACGGAGGCGATCCGTACGGCCGACTGCACGGCCTCGCGGCTGATCTCGTGCTGGCGCAGTATGCGCTCGTGCGCGGTGACGCACTTGCCGCAGCCGTTCACGGCGGAGACCGCGAGCGAGATCAGCTCGAAATCGGCCTTCGGGATTCCCGGGCTTCCGATCACGTTCATGCGGAGCTTCGCCGGTAACTTCGCGTACTCCTGGTCTTCGACGAGATGCAGGAAGCGGTAATAGACATTGTTCATGCCCATGATCGCCGCCGCCGAGCGCGCGGCCTCGATCTCCGCCGGCACGAGTTTCCCCGCGGCGACGGTTTCGACGGCGCGCGCGAGTTCCGCGTTCCTGGATGCGATCGCAGAAGCAAGTGCCGTCATCCAGAGCTGCGTCTCGGAAAGTCCGGGCGCGCCCTGCGGCGTCAACACCGATGAAAGGTTGAGCCGCAGGTCGCGGGCGTAGTCTGGAATCCGGTCCCTGAGTGCGTCCATGTTCAGGCCGCCTTCAGGGTGTCGTCACCCTTCTGCCAGTTGCAGGGGCACAGCTCATCGGTCTGGAGGCCGTCGAGCACGCGCAGCACTTCCTCCGGGCTGCGGCCGACGTTGAGGTCGGTCACATAGACAAAGCGGATCACGCCTTCCGGATCGACGATGAAGGTCGCACGCTGTGCGACGCCGGCCTCGGAATCGAGAATGCCGAGTTCCGTCGACAGTTCGCGCTTGATGTCCGAAAGCATCGGGAACGGCAGGTCGCGGAGATCCGGATGCGACTTGCGCCAGGCGAGGTGCACGAAATCCGAATCGGTGCTGACGCCCAGGATCTGCGCGTCGCGATCCGCGAAATCGCGGTTCAGCCCGCCAAAGGCCGCAATCTCGGTCGGGCAGACGAAAGTGAAGTCCTTCGGCCAGAAGAATACGACCAGCCACTTGCCGGCGTAGGACTTGTCGTTGATGTCCTTGAACGCATGGTTGGCGTCATTGCTGACCACGCCGGTCAGCTTGAACGCGGGGAATTTCTTGCCGATACCGAACATGGGAATGCTCCTCTGTGGTTGCCGGCAAGGATGCGGATTCACCGCCAATTAGTACAATCGATTGATACGATAACTCTGATAGACTTCGTCTATGAATCTTCGGGACCTGCAATACCTCGTGGCGCTCGCGGAGACCCGGCATTTCGGCCGCGCGGCCGCGCGCTGCCATGTCAGCCAGCCCACCCTCTCGGCCCAGCTCCGCAAGCTGGAGGAGTTCCTGGGCGTCACGCTGATCGAGCGGCGGCCACGGCGTGTCGGCCTGACGCCCGCCGGCGAGGCGGTGGTCGAGCGCGCGCGTCGCATGCTGCGGGATGCCGATGACATCCGCGCCCTTGCCCGCGCCCGCCAGGACCCATTGGGCGGGCAACTGAAGATCGGCTTCATCCCGACGCTCGGTCCCTATCTGCTGCCCCGTATCGCGCCGCGCATCACGCGTGCGCTGCCGAAGCTCCAGCTCATGCTGCACGAATACCAGACCGCCTCGCTCGTCGACCGCGTGGCCGCGGGCGATCTCGATCTCGCGGTCCTCGCGCTGCCGGCCGACACCAAGGGCCTCGTCACTCGCTCGCTGTTTGCGGAGGCATTCCTCGTTGCGATGCCGGAGCATCACCGCCTCACGGCGAAGAAGCGCGTGAAGTCCTCCGATCTCTCCGGCGAAAAACTGCTGCTGCTCGAAGAAGGTCACTGCCTCCGGGACCAGGCACTCGAGGTTTGCGAGCTCGCCGGCACGCAGGAACAGGATTTCCGGGCGACGAGCCTTGAAACGCTCCGGCAGATGGTCGCGGCCGGACTCGGCATCACGCTTTTGCCGCGGCTCGCGGCGGAAGGCCCCTTCGCCTCGGCGCGCGGTCTCGTCGTGCGTCCGTTTGCGCCGCCCGCCCCGAACCGCGTGATCGGTGCCGCGTGGCGGCGCACGACCTCACGCGCGGAGGCGATCGCCGCCGTCTGCGACATCATCGCGAAAACCGGCTGATTGACGGCAAACGCGGAGTCAGGCGATGAATCGGCAAATGCCGCGGGTGCTATCGTCGAACATGATGCGTCTCATCGTGGCCGCAGGGCTGATGGCCGTGGCGACGGCTGGCCATGCCGCGGGTCCGCTGCCGCGCCTCAACATCCTGCCGGGAAGTCTCACCGTCTCCGGCGTGTCCGCCGGCGGCTACATGGCGACCCAGTACCAGGTCGCGTACTCGAAGGACGTGATCGGCGCAGGAATCGTCGCTGCGGGCCCCTGGTTCTGCGCCCGCGGAATGCTGGCGAGTGCGATCAAAGAATGCACGAGAGGCGGCCCGATAGGCCCGGAGACGCGTCCGCTGGTTGCGGCACTGCGCGCGAGCGCGGATGCGAAGGCGATCAATGATCCGTCGTGGATCGCACCGGACCGCATCTGGATATTCCACGGCAAGCACGACCGCAAGGTCGGCGCCGCGGTTTCGGATTCCCTGCTGCGTTTCTACAAGGTTTTCGTTCCGCCGGAGCGGATGCATTACGAAACGCAGATTGCGGCGGCGCATGGCTTTCCGGCCGCGGGTGCTGGCGGCGCCTGCGACGCCGACGGGTCTCCCTGGATCCTGGATTGCGGATTCGACGCCGCGGGCGACATGCTCCAGCACCTGTACGACGACCTGCGGACACCCACGGGTCAGATCACGGGCGAACTCCGCGACTTCGATCAGGCGCACTACGCGCCTGGCGACACGGATGTATCGCTCGCAGAAACGGGGCTGCTGTTCGTGCCGAAGGAATGCGCGGCCGGCAAGCCCTGCCGGATTCATGTCGCCTTCCACGGTTGCCGTCAGGGCATTGACTATGTCGGGAAGATCTTCGCCCGTGAGACCGGCTACAACCGCTGGGCGGACGCCAATCGCATCGTCGTGCTGTATCCGCAGGTCGCGCGCAGCCTCGTCTTTCCGTTCAATCCGCGCGGCTGTTGGGATTGGTGGGGCTACACCGGGGACGACTACGCGACCAGAAACGGCGCGCAGCTCGCAGCCGTCCACCGGATGCTCACCGCTATCGGAGGTTAAAGGGGACGTTCACCTTCCTGAAGGGGACGTTCACCTTAATCGACCCCGACCGTGGAAGTAGACGCACCCCGTCAAGATGAAGGTGAACGTCCCCGTTAACCTCC
>JANLWE010000187.1:0-4210 GCA_031364365.1 Gammaproteobacteria bacterium
GAATCGCGATCCAAACGCCGCGATCAGCAATACCGCGAGCCCTACCAGGCGTACCAGCCAGCCACCGCCGGTGTGTATGAGGTCGACTGCCCACCACGTTTTCGCGCCGATCCAGGCCTGAGTGGAGCGCTCATAGAAAAATGCATCCGCGATGGTGAAATCGAAACTCCGGGCAACAATCGCCGCGATTGCCAGGAAGATTCCCGCGATCCAGAGGTGCCGTCGCGAATTCCGACCGGTAGACGGTGGCGTCCCAGACAGCTTGGCGGTACTCATGATCAGAAACTGCGTTTGGTCTGAATCAACAATTGCACGTTGTCGATCGAACTCGGGCCGTCGAGCGGGAAGGCGAGGTCAATGTGCAGCACGTTGCCCAGCGCACTGCGCGAATTGCCGAGGCGCAGACCAATGCCGATATCCTTGAGCCACCCGAGGTTTTCGGTGGGACCGAAAGCCGAATCGCCCCAGCTCCGGCCCACGTCGAAAAATACCGCACCGCCAATGTCGGCGATCTTCCATAGCGAGCGGCCCGTGTAGTAACGCTCCTCCAGGGTCAGCAATGCGCGGCCGCTGCCAGTCTGAAAACGGAGCGGATAACCGCGCAGCCCACTGTCGCCGCCGATCGAGAGTTCATGGTCGGCATCCAGGTTGTGTCCGACCTCAGCGCCCAGACCGGCAAAAAACAGGGTTCGGCGTCCAGTCTGGCGGTAATAGCGTAATCCGGCTGCGAGCAGGCCATCCGCCACGGAATCCGCCTCGACACGCCCCGAAAGCGAACTGAACAGGAACAGGGATTGATCGTCGCGAAGGTGAAGACCGCGGCTGATCTCCGCGCGCAACAAGGCCGCGCTGCGATCGGAACCGAATGTGGGATCGGCCCAGCCAAGCTCAAGCGAGTAGCGCATGCCGAAATGGCGGTCTTCAGTGCGCGCGATCAGGTCCAGATTGCGCGCGGTCTCAAAGTCGTCCTGGATGCCTTCGAGCCGCAGGAACGGGTAGGCGAGGTCCCGATCCTCCGGCAGCACTGCCGGCGCGGTTTCGTCTGGCGCGAATTCGAAGGTCGTATCATCGTGCCGTAGTCCCGCGGTGAAGCGACGCGTCCACCCGTTCAGGAGACCCTTCGACCAGCCATACCGAACCTCACCCAACTGCTTGTTCTGTCCGTATCCAGCGACCTGCTCGCCGAGTCGATAGACGTTTTCGACCGTATCTTCCTGGAAGTACTGAATTCCGGTGCTCCATCGCGTATCCAGCGAAAAGAAGGGCCGCTCGATCGCAATCAACATTCCGTCGCCATCGCTACTGTCCCGCAGGGACAACGTGCTTCGCCAGCGACTTTCCCAGATCGCCGGATCGCGCCAGCTTACGGTGTAGGAACTCCGATCCACGTCTTTGGAGTAATCGAACTGCAGGTGCTTGCCCATTCCAAGGAGGTTGATTTCCTCGAGTGAGATTCCCGCCGAATTCTCGCCGCCGCTGCGACCGAAGGAGATGCCGGGGTTGGTCGTCCAGACGTCGTGTGTAATGACCTCGAGATCCACGAGGCCATCGTGGTATCCGACGATCCGGATCTCCGGCTCGCGGATGAAACGGAGATCGCGCAGGTTACGGGCTGTCTCGTCGAGTTGCCGCCGAGAATAGAGATCGCCCGGCTTGAACAGCAATTGCGCCTCGATGACCGAGTCGCGAGTGTCGATATGCCATTTGTCGGCCAGGCGGTACAGCGACTTGTCCTCGCCCGGCGCGTTCGGGTCGAAAATCGGCAGGCCCCGCATGGTCACGCTGCCGATGCGCGCACCGGCTGCTTCCAGTTCGGCATCGTTGGGCCATGCCGGTGCGGCATCCGGCGCCGGTTCGCCGTTTGCAGCGCTTGCCGCCGCGAATGCGGCTGCAAATAGCATCACGGCAACTAAGCAATTATCCTTGGGCATCATGGTTTACGTACGACACGGGCAGGCGGTGCCGGCGCGCCGGATGGCACATAGCGACGTTGATCGAATAATTCATAGGCCGTCTGGTAGTACGCAATACCGAGCTGTTCGAGCTCCGGATCGCGGGGCGCCGTCGCGTAGGTATTCGTCGACGGGTCGTAATCGTAGGTATGAACGGATTTCTTCAGTCCAAACACCACCATTCGGCCATCGCGATAGATCGCGACGTCGTGGTTGTGATTGAAGAAGGCGACGCGCTGGTCGGGTGGCGTGTTGAGCGCATCCTGGCCGAAGAAAGGCGCCGAGTAGGGCAGGCCGAGCATCCCGAGCACTGTGGGCGCGATATCGATCTGCGTCATCAGCGAGTCGACGCGCCGAGGCTCGATGTGCTTCGGCGAATAGATCATCAGCGGGATCTCGTAGGTCTTGAGCGGGATCTGCTCGGCGCCATAAACGCGGGCGCCGTGATCCGCTGCGACGACGAAAATCGTGTCGTCGAACCAGGGGTGGGATTTCGCGTCCCGCAGGAAGCGCCCGAGGGCGAAGTCCGCGTAGCGAACGCCCGCCGCGCGTCCGCCGCCTTCCGGCGGGATTCCGTATTTCTCGAGACCCTCAGGGAACGTGAACGGTTTGTGATTGGAGGTCGTCATGATGATCGAGAAGAATGGCTTGCCTGCGGCATGCGCGCGGTCGAGGTATTCGAGCGAGTGATCGAACAGGTCCTCGTCACTGACGCCCCAGATGTTCTCGAAATGGACCTTTTCGATGGAGGTTCGGTCGACGATCTCGAAGCCGTTGTTGCCAAAGAAGTAATTCATGTTGTCGAAATAGCCGTAGCCTCCGTAGAGGAAGCTCGTGTGGTATCCGAGCGAACTCATCACCGCACCCCAGGTCGCGACGTTCTCATTGTGTGGTCGGCGCAGGATCGAGACGGTCGGAATCGGCGGTATCGAGCTCACGAAAGCTTCGAGTCCGCGCACCGTGCGTGTCCCGGAGGCATAGGCATGCGGAAACCAGAGGCTTTCACGGGCGAACGCATCGAAGTTCGGCGTCAGATCCCGCTCCGATCCGTAGAGCCGGCTGAACTCGGCGCCGAAAGATTCACTCGACACGAGGACGACGTTGAGCCGGCCGAGACCGTCCGGCCGGGCCGGAAACGAACGGTCCAGGCGCTCCTCGGCGAGACGGGTGAATTTGCCGCCGCCGGCTGAAAGCGCCTGCTCGACCAGGGCGAGGTTCTCGCGCGAGTCGGCCGAGGCGTAATTCGAGTAGTAATCGATCTCATTCGTCGTGGCGGCGCGCATGAAGCTGCTGAGGCCGTTCTGCACCAGCTCGTTGGCGACGCGATTGCCTGACAATGACAGCCTGTCAGTCGGCCAATACGCGGCCGCGAGCGCGAGGACAGCCGCACAGAGCGCGAGGACAGCCAGCCGGTTGCGAGCGCGGGTCCCGGTCGCAGCCGCTTCGCCGGATCGACGACGGATCCACCACAGGCCCGCCGTCGCAAACGCGGCGGCCGCGAGCACGACCAAAGTGACCGGATACTCCGCCCAGATGTCGCCCGCGACCTCGGTCGGATAGGCCAGGTAGTCGAATGCGACGAGATTGAATCGAGCGTCGAACTCCTGGAAGAAATAGAATTCCGCGACTGCGAGGAAAACGAGGGCGAACACGGAGAGCCAGCTGCCAATCGCCAGCAACAGCCGGTTGGCACGCGACCGGTACCAGGAATCCGGGAGCAGGGCGCTGTACAGGGCGAGCGGTGCCAGCAGGTAAAGCGCGACGACTGCGTCGTTCAGCAGGCCGCCGAGCGCGATCAGTGGCAATGCGCCGGGCCCAATACCGGCGGGCAGGCCGAATTGCCACCACAACCAGATGCGGGTCACGGCCCCGATCAGGAGAACGGCGACGCCGAGGGAGAGCGGGAGAAGGATTCTTTGTGTCACGACGGTTTGGACGTCCGCCGCGGTCAAAATCAATCGGCGCCTGGGCCCGGTCAGAACTCCCAGAGAACGCCGACGGAAGGCACGAGCGGCAGCCAATCGCTCGATTTCGTCGTAAAGGTCACGTCGCCGGTGCCGTCATCTTCGGCGATCAACTTGTAGCAGCAGGTATTGCCGATGTTGATCGCGTTCGTGAGTTCGAATGTATAAGCGATGCTTCCGAGCGTGAGCGGCTTGCGATATTCCGCACCTAGGTCGAGCGTCGCGCGCGTCGGGAGTCGCGCGCCATTTCGCACTCCGAGTTCGGAATCCTCGAGCCGGGTCGTCGGCCAGCCG
>JANLWE010000132.1:0-20051 GCA_031364365.1 Gammaproteobacteria bacterium
GTTTACACTCCTTCCAAGGCATCTGGGCTCTCCCCAAATGCCGATTGTGTAAACCATGTCCTCGGAATACCGTGTAAGCGATCTCTCGCTATCTACAAAAAATCAGGGGGCCGCAAGGCCCCCTCAGTTTTTCAATCGGGTGAAGCAGAGTCATTTAAGGTGGAGGCGAAGGCACCGTGAAATCGATGGTCGATATGAGATTGTTCTGCACGGTAACCAGCAGGCCTTCCGGCGGCACGAACGCCAGGAGTTCGTCCTCTTCTGTATCTTCGTCACAAGTAAACGCGGCCGTGTAGTTGCCGGCCGGGACGAAGGCCGCCCGGTACGATCCGGTGATGGATCCCTCGGGAATGTCCACGCTTACAACGACGAAGGGATCGATATCTGGCGATATGGCCGTTGCTTCTTCGCTGTCGTCCGGCGTGACTGCTTCCTCGTAGACATAGACGTTGGGCTTGCAATCGACCGGCACCGAACCCGACTCGAAGGTTACGGTACCGTCGATCGCACCGACTTCCGCATCGTTGACGAGTCTGAGTGTGGGCCGCAATGCATAGCCAGATGCGCAGGCGCCACTCGCTTGGCCGGGCGGGGCATGGATGGACTTGTGCAGGTCGAAATCGACGGTCAACGCAAGGCTGCCGCTGGCAGGCACGTCGATCGGCCGATGCAACTTGAGGCCGGTCTCCGCGCCGCTTGGCACGTTGAGCTCGCATTCCTGCCCGTCGATCACGATGTACGAATCGCGGACGTTCGGCTCGGTGTCAATGATCAGCCGCAGCCACTGGTAGCGACCCGCACCCATGGGCGTGTCTTGCAGGAGGACCGCCGTCTGGCCGTTCTGATACTGCAAAAGGTCGATCGAGCGCGCGGCGAAATCTGCGACCCGTTCCGGTGGCGAGCCTTCTGGCTTGAATGCCACACCGCTGACCGAAATGACCACCTGGTCCGCGTGGTCAACCGGCATGTCAGTCAGGCTGACCGTGACGCGGCCGGTGTCGGAGGAGCTACCACCACCGCATGCACTCACGAGCACGGCGGCGGCAAGCGCAACGACCCGTGTCCTGCCTTTCTCGGGGATTAACATATTGGGCGTCCTTGCAGCACAGGTGAATTGTCTATCGCCGACCGTAGATTGGGTCGAGGCTCGGAACGTTGACGCGGGTCACATCAGGGGCCAATGATCTATCAGTAGGCGCGAGACCTTCGAAGCGCGGCCGTAACTACAGCTTCACGCTTGGCAAGTGCTGAGCCAGATTGTGCCGCGGTTGGATTGCCAATTCGCATGTTCTTGCGAATCTCCCTACGAACCAGGGGGTCGGGAGTTCGAGGAGGCGCGCGAAGCCTGCGAGCAATCTCTCCGGGCGCGCCAAGATTTCCGGAACCCCGGCTCTGCGCCGGGATTTCTGTAATCATTGCCTGGCGCCCACACCGTTCAATCGAGGCTGGAATCGCATGCGATCGCTCATCCTGTCCGCAATTCTCTTTGCCACCACCTCGCCGCTGTCGGCGGCCGCACCCGAGACGACTCCGCCTCCAACGACCCGGAAAGAATCAGTGTCCGACACCTACCATGGCATTTCGATTACGGAACAGTACCGCTGGCTCGAGGACTGGTCCGACGCCAGGGTCAAGGCCTGGAGCGATAGCCAGAACGAACATGCCCGCGCCTACCTCGACGTCCTGCCCGATCGTCCGGCGATCGAGAAACGGGTTTCGGACATCCAGCACGCCATATCGAGCGTTTACTACGACTTGGCATGGAGTCCGAAGGGCGTCTTCTCCAGGAAAAGCCAACCACCGCTGCAACAGGACTTGCTGGTCTGGATGCCGTCTGTCGATCGTCCGGATCAGGAGCGGATCATTGTCGATCCCAACGCGCTGGATCCGACCGGTGGTACGGCGATCGACTGGTATGTTCCGGCGCCCGACGGGAAGCTCGTTGCCGCGAGTCTTTCTGCGCAGGGTAGTGAAATCGGCAATGTCCACGTCTTCGACATCGCGACCGGCAAGGCCACGGACATTGTGATCCCCCGTGTCAACGGCGGTACTGCGGGCGGCGACCTGGTCTGGATGCCTGATTCCCGCGGTTTTTATTACACGCGCTATCCGTATGCCGGTGAACGCGCAGAGGAAGACGCCCAATTTTTCCTGCAGGTCTGGTCCCACCAGCTTGGTCAGCCTCTCGCGAGTGACCGATACGAAATGGGCAAGGATCTTCCGCGCATCGCCGAGATCCAGCTCGCTGCTGAGCCATCGAGCGGCCAGGTGCTGGCTACCGTCCAGAACGGCGACTCGGGACGCTTCGCGTACTACCTGCGTAACTCCGCCGCCAACTGGTCGCAGATCGCGGACTTTGACGACGGCATCGCGCAGATGAACTGGATGGACAGGAGCATGCTGCTTCTCGTCACGACGAAAGGATCGCCGCGTGGGCGTATCCAGACTTTGTCGCTCGACGAGCTGGACCTGGCGAAGGCGAAGACAATCATCCCCGAAAGAAAAGAAGTCATCGTGTCAGGTTTCTCGCCGCCATCGCCCGTCGTGGTCACGCCCGAGCGCATTTACCTCACGTATCAATTCGGCGGACCGACCGAGATTCGCGCGTTCGATCATGCCGGCAATCCGATGACCGGCCCAATTGTGCTCCCGGTCTCGAGTGTCGGCCAGTTGGTCGCGGCAGATGAGGGAGACTTGCTATACAGCAACGAATCCTTCGTCGATCCCAAGGCCTGGTATCACTTCGACGCCGCGACCAGCAAAACCACACGCACTGCGCTGGCGACGAAGTCGCCGGTCGACTTCGCCGACAGTGAAGTGGTGCGCGAGTTCGCCATCAGCAAGGACGGCACCCGGATCCCTGTCAATATCATCCGGCGGAAAGCTGCGACGCTTGACGGCCGGAGCCCCGCATTGCTCACCGGCTATGGCGGCTACGGAATCAACATTGAGCCGGATTTCAGCTCCAGCCGGCGTATCTGGCTTGACCAGGGATTCGCGGTCGCAGTCGCGAATATTCGTGGCGGCGGCGAGTACGGAGAGGAATGGCATCTGCAGGGCGCTCTCACGAATAAGCAAAATGTTTTTGACGACTTCGCCGCCGCCATGAAGTTGCTCGTCGACCGGAAATACACGAGCCGTTCCGGGCTCACAATCATCGGCGGTTCAAACGGCGGGCTGCTGATGGGCGCAATGATCACGCAGCACCCCGAGGCGTTCCGAGTCGCGGTCTCCGAAGTCGGGATCTACGACATGCTGCGAGTCGAGCTGTCGCCCAACGGCGCTTTCAACGTGCCCGAGTTCGGCACGGTCAAGGACCGCGACCAGTTCCAGGCGATGTACGCCTATTCGCCCTACCACCGGGTCGTCGATGGGACGAAGTATCCTTCCATCTTCTTCATGACCGGCGCCAACGATCCGCGCGTCGATCCCATGCAATCGCGCAAGATGACCGCCCGCCTGCAGGATGCGAGCGCTTCCGGCCATCCGATCCTGCTGCGCACCAGCAGTTCCACAGGGCATGGCCTGGGCACGCCCCTCGACGAGCAGATCAGGGAACAAACCGATATTTTCAGCTTCGTCCTGAACGAGCTCGGCGTGAAGTTTCAGAAGAGTTCGCTGCTCTCGAGGCGCAATATCGGGTAGGCCATGAAGCGCTCGTCCCATGAGCTGTGGCGACGGAGAAAATACTCCAGCCGTGCGTTCGGATCCGAGGCGAAGGCAGAGTCTTCGACCAGCTTGCGTGCAAATCCGTCCTTCAATTCCGGGTTGGCTTCGAGCACTTCGATCGCGATGCGCTCGGCAACGTAGGGTTCGCACTGTTCTTTTTGTTCGAAGCAGGCGTTGAAGAATCCCCACGCGGCAAATGAATCCGGCGCCTGCGGTTCGAACAGCGCCATGATGAGCCGCGCCAGCGGCTGAGCGATGGGCACAAACAGCGACCGAGCCGGGACGTCATGTTGCTCCTCACGCCACGCGCCCTGCAGCGTCGCGCGCATGCGGCCTTCGAAGGGACTCGAGGAGAACTCCGCGCGGGTTGCGCGAAATGTCGCGGCACGGATACCGGCCAGGGCTCTGTCCAAACGCTCGAATCCGATGCCATGCAGCGCAAGCTTCGCACCGATCTCTTGCGCATAGCCGGCCGGGACCATGTAGCCGCCGCTCGGCGCCTCGATCGTCAGCGACGCTTGCACGCGCTCGCGCAATGGCACACGCCAGATCTGGGGCGTGGTCGGATCGTAGACCGTCACCAGATCGCCGGAGATTGGTGACGGATTGCGGGTGTATGCGTAACCGCGGAATTCGATGATCCGCGCGCCTGCTGCATCGGGTTCGCCAGCCTCAAGCCCCGCCTTCGGCGGTTCCCGCCAGCCGGAGTCGTAATCGAGTATGACCTCCGAGCCACCGAGCTTGGCCGCCGTGGTATCTGCGCGGCGGGTTTGTTCCTGCCAGCTGGTGCCGTGTGCATCGACAAGCTCGGCAAGTCCAACGATCGCATTGCGCATCACACCAACGCGTAGCGCGTAGTTTTTCCACGAGTGTGTCTCGACCAGCATTGCAAATCGATTTCGCTGCGGAAAATACCCCGTCGAAAATCGCGGCGAGTACACGGTCAGCTGGAATCCGGAGGCCGGATCATCGGTCTTGGCAAGATCCGGATAGAAGGGCAGGGGCAGCGAGCCCTGCGCGGCCAGTTTCGCAATCAGCTCATCACGAAGCTGGACACCGCTGGCGCGGAGCTCCACGTCGCCCTGGTTGACAGGCTCCACCTGAATGGAGATGTCCGGCTCGAAATCGGCGCCATCGGTCACGTGAAGGTCGGCGCAGACCAGCGGATCCCACTCCCCGATCAGCCGGAGCAGGGCTTGCATCTCCGGCGAATCCGCCTTGGTATAGTCGCGGTTGAGATTGAGGTTATGCGCCGTCGTGCGCCAGCCAGTTTCATCCGGACCATTCTGGTTCGGGCGGTTCCATTGGCCAAAGCGCTCATGGCCATCGGTATTGAATGCCGGCACAAACAGTATGGCGATGCGTTCGAGGGCGTTGGGTGCGGCCGCGCCGCCCAGCAGTTCGCGCAGCGCGATGAATCCGGCGTCCTTGCCGTCACTCTCGCCAGGATGGATGCCGGCCTGGAGCATCAGGATCGGCACCTTGCGCGGGTCGGCACGCGACACCAGCAGAGCAAGCATCGTACGGCCTTCGCCAGAGCATCCGAATTCGACGACCTGCACTGCCTCCGGCCAGCGCTGCACGTAGGCCTCACAGAGACGCGCGACTTCATCCATCCGTCCGGTCCTGCGGAAGCCGGACTGCTCCGCAAGTGTCGTCAAGCCGTCATTTTCCATGGCGCTACTCGTGCCGCCGGCGTTGTTGCTCATTCGTCGATCGTATACGATCCGCGAGCTGCGGTTTTGACGAGAGTGACATGGTAAATCCCCGTTTCTTGATGGCTGTGTTCATCGTGGCGACTTCGGTTGCTGCGGGCAGCGAAACAGCCTCTCCGGCCGGCGCCGCAGAGGCCCAGTCGTGGCTGCAAGCCATCGTCGCGAAAGAAAACGATCCCAGGGAATTCGGACCCTGGAAGTGGCTGGACGAGGGCGCCGCTTATACGACGATTGAGGATTCGCCGTCGATCAAGGATGCCAAAGACATCGTCCGCTACTCGACCGCGAGCGGCGCCCGCAGCGTCATGGTCTCGGCGGCGCAACTCACACCGGCCGACGGACCGAAACCGCTGGCGATCGACGACTACGAATGGTCGAAGGACCAGAAGCAGCTGCTGCTCTATACGAACGCTCAAAAAGTCTGGCGGCGCAAGACGCGCGGCGATTATTGGGTATTGAACCGGGAGACGCGACAACTGAAGAAGCTCGGTGGCGAGGCGCAGCCTGCCACCCTGATGTTTGCCAGCTTCTCACCCGATGGCCAGCACGTCGCCTGGCTGCGCCGCGATTTTGGCGCGACCCAGATGGCGACCAATCTGTATGTCGAAGACTGGCGGACCGGGGAAATCACCCAGCTCACGCATGATGCCGAGGCGCGGCGAGCCGATGGCACGGGCAAGACGGTCATCAACGGCACGGCCGACTGGGTCAATGAGGAGGAATTCGACCTTCGCAAGGCCTACGAATGGTCGCCGGACGGCAAGCACATCGCCTACTGGCAGTTCGACGCGACCGCGGTCAAGGATTTCTACCTCGTCAACAGCACGGACACGCTTTATCCGGTGATGACCGCAATTCCCTACCCGAAGACGGGCACCACGAATTCATCGGTGCGGATCGGGGTCGTGAGCTCAACGGGCGGTACAACGCGATGGCTGGCGTCATCCGACTCGCCTGCGAGCCACTACATGCCGCGACTCGAATGGTCGCCGGACAGCACAGAGCTCTTCATCCAGCAATTCGATCGTGCACAGCAGAATCTCGAGTTGCAGGCTGTTGATGTGGCGAACGGCGCCGCGCGAACCATGTTGCACGAACATTCCTCGGGCTGGATCGACGTCGTCGATGACTTCAAGTGGCTGAACAATGGCCGCGAGTTTCTGTGGGTCAGCGAGCGCGACGGGTGGCGGCACGTGTATCTCGTTCCGCGCACCGGCGGGCCTGCCAGGCTCGCGACCACCGGCGCATTCGACGTGACCAAGGTCGCGGGCGTCGATGACAAGCGCGGCTGGCTCTATTTCATTGCGTCGCCGGACAATGCCGCGCGGCGTTATCTGTATCGCGCGCGGCTCAGCGGTGGCCCGGCGGAACGCCTGACGCCTGCGGATGCGACGGGTATTCATGCCTATGACCTGTCGCCGGACAGCCGCTGGGCTGTGCATACCGCATCGAGCATTGACACGCCGCCGGCAAGCACGCTGGTGAGCGTTCCCGATCATCGTGTGAAGCGCGCGCTCATCGACAATGAGGACCTGCGCAAGAAGTTCGAGCCATTGCTGGCGCGGCCCGCGGAATTCTTCAAGGTGACGATTCCGGGCGGGCATGTGCTCGACGGCTGGATGCTCAAGCCGCCGGCCTTCGATCCAGCGAAGAAATATCCCGTGCTGGTTTATGTCTACGGCGAACCATTCGGCTTGACTGTCCTGGACCAGTGGGACGACGAGCGCGCGCTGTTTCATCGCTACGTCGCGGAGCAGGGGTACATCGTCCTGTCCATCGACAACCGCGGCACGCCCGCGCCGAAGGGCACCACGTGGCGGCAGGTCATCTACGGCGCGATCGGAGTGCTCGCCGCGGACGAACAGGCCGCTGCGCTGCGTTCATTCGCGGCCGATCGTCCGTACGTGGATCTCGACCGCGTCGCGGTCTGGGGATGGTCGGGTGGCGGCTCGATGACTTTGCATTTGATGTTCCGCTACCCCGAGTTATTCAAGACAGGGATGTCCGTTGCCTCCGTGCCGGATCAACGTTATTACGACACGATCTACCAGGAACGCTACATGGGCACGCCAGAGGGGAACCCGGATGGATACCGGCGCGGATCGCCGATCACCTATGCCGAAGGTCTCGCGGGTCAGCTCCTGATCGTCGGCGGCACTGGTGATGACAACGTGCACCACCAGATCACCGAAATACTGATCAACCGGCTGATCGCACTGGGCAAGCCGTTCGACCTGATGACCTACCCGAACCGCAGTCACGCGATTGACGAGGGCGAGGGCACCGAGTTCCACCTGTACAGCACGCTCGCGCGCTATCTGACCAGCCACCTGGAAGCCGGTGCACGATAAGGCGAGATCGGATCGGGGCAGCCGGACTACCTGATCGTAAGGACCGGCTTTCCAAGCACTTGGGGCCTCGGAACGACACCGAGGCCCGGCGCGTCTGACGCAGCCATCCGGCCATTCGCGCGCTGCGGCGCGCCTTCCGCGATGCTGACCGTGCCATAGCTGTTGAAGTCCGTGCTGGTAAAGCGGAATTCTTCGGGCGTGCTGTGCGCCAGGTGCGCAATCGCAGCCGTAATAATGTCTCCGCCCCAGGTATCTTCCAGCGTCATGGCGATGCCAAGCTCGACGCACAAGTCGCGCGCGAGCTTCATCTTCGTGAGCCCACCGAACTTGCTGATCTTGAGATTCACGACGTCCATCGCGAGATCTGCATAGCCGCGCAATAGCGTCGGGATGTCGTTGATGACCTCATCGAGTACAAACGGATGGTCGCAATGGCGGCGGACACTGAGGCACTCTTCGTAGGACGCGCAGGGCTGCTCGATGTACACATCGACGTCGCGTACGCCACGGATGACGCGCATGGCATCGTGCGGCAGCCAGCCGGTATTGGCATCGGCTACCAGGCGGTCGCCGGGCTTGAGCTCGCGGGCGACGGCGCGAATGCGCGCGATATCGACCTCGGGATCCTCGCCGACCTTGAGCTGAAAGCGCGTGTAGCCCTCCGAGCGATAGCCAGCGACTTTCGCCGCCATCGCTTCGGGTGATTCGCGCGAGATGGCGCGATAGAGCGTGACGGACTCACCAAACCTGCCGCCGAGTAAAGTGCAGACCGACTTGCCGGTGACCTGACCCAGGATGTCCCAGCAGGCCATGTCGATGGCGGATTTCACGTAGGGGTGACCCTTCAGCTTCGCATCCATCAGGCGATTCATCGGCCCGAGCTGCGTGGGATCAGCGCCGATCAGATGCGGACCGAGTTCAGCCAGCCCTGCGCGCACGCCCGCCGCATAGGAGGGCAGGTACACAGGCCCGAGCGGGCAGGACTCGCCATGGCCGCTTAAACCCGCATCGGTTGCGATGCGCACGACCGTGGTGTCGAACACGGATACTGACTTGCCGCCGGACCAGCTGTACTTGCCTTCCTTGAGCGGCAGGTCGACCTGCCAGGCGGTGACTTCAGTGATTCGCATGCGAATAATCCTGCCAGGACACCATTGCCGGTGCGCGCGTGGATCGTATACGATCTACGATCTGCCCTCAACGACCCAAATAGCATGCCCGAAATCCTGAGCTGCGCCTGGTCCGGCGTTTTTCCCGCGGCGACCACCCAATTCGACGCGGAACTTGCGGTCGACCTCGCCGCCACACAGGCGGTCCAGCGCGGCCTGGTCCGGGACGGCGTGCACGGGGTCGTGATCCTTGGCACAGTCGGCGAGAACAACTCGCTTGATCGGGACGAAAAGCGCGCGGTGCTCGAGGCCACCGTCAATGCCGTGGGCGGCCAGGTCCCGATCATTGCCGGCGTTTCGGAATTCACGACTGCGAATGCCGTGAGGTTCGCGCGCGATGCGGAACGCATCGGCATCTCGGGCCTGATGGTGCTGCCCGCGATGGTTTACGTGCCGACGGCAGCCGAACTCGAAATGCATTTCCGCACGGTGGCACAGGCGACCTCGCTTCCCATCATGCTCTACAACAACCCACCCGCTTACCGCGTCAACATCGACATGAAGACGCTTGAACATCTTGCGCTCGTGCCGAATATCGTCGCGATCAAGGAATCCGCGCCGGATTCGCGCCGCTTTACCGATCTGATTAACGCCTTTGGTGATCGCTTCGTGTTGTTTGCGGGGCTGGACGACGTCGCATTCGAGGGCCTGACGCTGGGCGCGCGCGGGTGGGTGTCGGGATTGACAAATGCGTTCCCCGCCGAGTCACTTGCGCTCTACGAAGCTCTGAAGCGGGGCGATCTCGAGCGCGCCAGGAAGATTTACCGCTGGTTCATGCCACTCCTGCATCTCGATGCGGAGTACGACCTGGTGCAGTCGATCAAGCTTGCAGAGCAGATCATGGGCCGAGGTTCCGAGCGTGTGCGGCCGCCGCGTCTGCCGCTGCAGGGTCAGCGCCGCGCCGAAGTGACGGCGATGGTCGAGCTGGCGGCTGCAACGCGGCCTGGTTGAGGTCGAGTGAACGAACCGTTGACCCGCACCATGAGCAGCCAGCTCACGACCCGGCTCCGCGACCGGATCCTCGCGGGCACCTACGCGCCAGGCAGCCAGTTGTTGCAAGACGCACTTGCCGCCGAGTTTGGTGTCAGCAAGATACCGGTGCGCGAAGCGCTGGTTCAGTTGCGGGGTGAGGGCCTCGTCGACATCTTTGCCCACCGCGGATTCCAGGTCCGGCCGCTGTCCGCAGTGGAACTCGAGGAAGTGTTCCGCCTGCGTTTACAGATCGAGCCGCCAGCGGTTGCCGAGGGCGCTCGCAGGGCGAACAATGCTGACCGCGATGCAGCGCGCGCCGCGTTCGAGAGGCTCAACCTGGCGCTGACGACCAAGGAACTTGGCAAGTCCGGTGCGCTCAACCGGGCGTTTCATCTGGCGCTGATCGTTCCGAAGCTCCAGCCGGTGAGCAGTGAAATCCTCGGGCGCCTGCACGTGCTGGCGCAGCGGTATGTGCAGGTGCATCTGATGCCGCGCGGCCGGGTCAAACGGGCCACACGTGAGCATGCGGCACTGCTTGAAGCCTGGGAGACCGGCAAGGCGAAGGAGGCGGCACGCCTGACCCGGCTTCACATCGAAGGCGCGCGCGATGATCTCGCGCAATATCTGGATGCCGCCACATAGGTCGCCGACCGTCAACGACCGACCTGCCGCAGAAGATGCTCCGGGTAACGAGCGCCGTGCACCGGGATCTGCGACAGGGCGACCTCGATTTCGCGTAGATCATCCGCCGTCAGTTCGACGCTTGCCGCTCCCAGGTTTTCTTCGAGCCTGTGGAGCTTGGTCGTCCCGGGGATCGGCACGATCCAGGGTTTCTGCGCCAAAAGCCACGCGATGGCGATCTGGGCTTTTGTCGCCTGCTTCCGTTCTGCAATGCGACCGACTTGATCCACGAAGACTTGATTCGCCTTGCGTGCTTCAGGCGTGAACCGCGGAGCGGCATTGCGGAAGTCACCGTTGTCGAAAGTTGTGGATTCGTTGATTGCCCCGGTCAGGAAACCCCTGCCGAGTGGGCTGAAGGGCACGAAACCGATTCCGAGTTCTTCCAGCGTCCGCAACAGATCTTTTTCAGGCTCGCGCCACCAGAGCGAATACTCGCTCTGTAGCGCTGCGACCGGCTGAACGGCGTGTGCACGACGAATCGACGCCACACCCGCTTCGGACAGTCCGAAATACCTCACCTTGCCGGCCTGGATCAAGTCTTTGACCGCGCCCGCAACGTCCTCGATAGGCACATTGGGATCGACGCGGTGCTGATAAAATAAATCGATGACACCGGTCCTGAGGCGCTTGAGCGATGCTTCAGCGACCTGCTTGATGTGTTCGGGTCGGCTGTCGAGAGGTCGTTCAGCTCCGTGAACCGAAAGGTCGAAGCCGAATTTGGTGGCGATGATGACTTCATTTCGGAATGGCGCAAGCGCTTCGCCGACCAATTCCTCATTGGTAAAAGGCCCGTATACCTCGGCGGTATCAAATAGCGTAACGCCCCGCTCAACGGCTGAGCGGATCAGCTTGATACCTTCCTGCGTGTCGGTGGCAGGGCCGTAGCTATCACTCAGGCCCATGCAGCCAAGGCCCATAGCCGAGACGGTGGGGCCGTGTAGGCCAAGGATTCTCTTCTCCATCTTTCGTATGTTCGTCACTTTGATCGTGAGTGTCTTCGTGGTGGCAGTCTATATATGGTAAGTCAGTTTGGGCGCGCCATTTTTCTTCAAATGCGCGCGATGTAGTATTTAGCGATGGCATCAAGATTGGCCTTGGTTATCGCTTTGGTCATCTTCGCGGCGGCGTCCTCCAGGGCCGTAGCGGATGGGACCGTGTCATTGCCTGCGGGTTGGCATCTCGATGGCAGCGAGCTGGTGTGGACCAGCGGCGTTCCTTTGCGAATGGGTGGCGCGCGCTACGAGTTCCGGTCGGGAGATCGCCTGCTCGGATATCCGACTCAGAGCGGCGACACATTGCGGCTTCGCCAGTCGACCACGGGTCGACTGACTAACCTCACCGTGTGGGCGGCCGGTCACCGCCTTGATGCCGGCACAGCGCAATTGCGCATTTCGCCCACCACACCGCCGCTGGAGCCGGCAATCGTTGAATCCGCCGCCGACTCCGCAAGTCCTGGTCCCTATCGGACGCAGCGGTTGCGATACACGCTTGCGGATCTCGCTATCGCAGAATTCCCGGCGCCGGTCGAGGTGGTCGCTGAAGTGACCGCACCGTTCGGCAACGTAGGTCTCGCGCCGTTGGTGCTATTTCTCCATGGCCGGCACAGCACGTGTTATCGCGGTGGTCCAACAGGGGAGGCCTCAGGCGACTGGCCTTGCCCACCCGGATGGCGGCCCGTTCCGAGCCACACCGGATACCGGTACATCACCGATGTCCTCGCATCGCAGGGCTACTTGACCGTTTCCATTTCCGCGAACGGCATCAATGGTCAGGATGGCCTGGGTCTCGACGGTGGCGCGTCGGCGCGCTCGCTGCTGGTCCGTCATCACCTCGCTCAGTGGGCGGAATGGTCCAGCTTTGGCGGTGATCCATGGGGCGGACGCTTTCGCGGCCGCGTGAACATGGATGAGATCGTGCTGGTCGGTCACAGTCGCGGGGGCGAGGGCGTGGAGCGCGCGACGATCGACACCTACGGGGACGATCCCTGGCAGATCCAGGGACTCGTGTTGATCGGGCCGACCGCATTTGGGCGGCAGGCCGCGGCGGGTGTCCACACGACGGTCATTCTGCCGTTCTGTGACGGCGACGTATCCGATCTTCAGGGTCAGCAATACGTGGATATCGGGCGTGACCTCACGCGCGATCGAGCGCTGCGGTCCTCGGTGATGGCGATGGGGACCAACCACAATTTCTACAACACCGAGTGGACGCCGGGATTGTCGAAATCCCCGGCATGGGACGATTGGTTCGACGCCGGCGATCCGCAGTGCGGCGAGAACCGCAGCAGGCGACTCACGCCGACTGAGCAGCAGTCCGTAGGACTCGCCTACACCGCAGCCCTGGTCGATCTTGCCATCGCGGATGACACACGCTCGCTGCCATTGCTCGATGGGACACGTGTGAAGCCGAGTTCCATCGGTCGAGCGAGCGCGTTCGTGCACGCCATCGGCGGCGACAAGCAATTGCTCTACGCGCCCGGAAACGGTACACGGGTGACCGCGAAATCGCTCGTTGCGAGGGAGTGTCGCGGCTATTTCCTTGCGGGCCCGTTCGATCTGCGCCCGGGATGCACGCCAAACCTGTACTTCGAACTGATTCCCCACTGGTCGCCCATGTCCTTCGAAGAGACCGCGCCGGCGCCACGTGCCCTCAAAGTGGAATGGAAAAGCGCGGGCGGCAGCGTGCAAATTCCCATTGCGCCCCTCACGAGCGGCGCCGACGCGCTCGACTTCCGGATTGCCGGCGAGCCGGGTGCGCCGCCGATCGAATTCGATGTCAGGGTTCGCGACACATCCGGAGCCTGGACGGATCTCGGCCTGCGCCCGCTGAAGCTGCGCTCGTACTTCGGGCCGAGTCCGCTCGGCAAGGTGGTCGCCCGTCAGCTCCGTGCCAGCTTGCGAGGCGTGAGGATCGATCCGCGCAGCATCACGACGATTGAACTGATTCCCCGCACGCCGCGCGGGCACTTCTGGCTGCTGGACGTCTCGACCTGGCGGGACAGCCTCGCGGCAAGCGATCAGATTCACCTGCCCAAAGTGAGCATCGGCGATCTGGTCGTTTCGGAAGGCGACAGCGGGCAGGTCACGCTTGGCGTGCCGGTCACCATCGATGGCACCGTGACTCGGCAGGCCCGGTTGTGGGTGCAGTTGACCGACTACGCCAGCTTCGAGCAACCGACGACCGGATTTCCGCTCGTCCTGGAGCCTGGCGCTACGTCGGCATCCATTCCTTTCAGCTACCACGCCGACGACGTCTTCAACCCGTTCCTGCAACTCATCCAGGTCACGCTGCTGGCGCAGAAAAACGCGGTCACGGGCGACTTTGACGGTTCGATCCTTGTCGAGGAGGACGATCCCGCGCCAACATTGACCGTGGATGCCAGTCACGTCACGGCTGCGGAGGGGTCGTCGCTCACATGGATCTTCCAGCTGTCGGAACCGATGGCGAATGGAGGGTTCTGGTCAATTCAGTTCATGCCGCCCGCGGGACGCTTTTCCGAACTCGACACCGACGACGTTCCGGCATCGTTCCTCGAGAACCACGGAATCACTCCACCCGACCCGGCCGTTCCGCTTTCCCAGCTCGGGATCTTCCTCAGCATCGAGTTCACGCCCGGTGACCGCGTGGCGACGCTCTCGATCCCGATTGCCGCGGATGGAGTCCAGGAGCCGGCAGAAGGTGTGGTCTTGCTGCTGGACGGCTTTGGCGATCCCGTGGTCCCGACCCCGATCGAACTCACTGGAGTGGTTAATGGATTCAACAGCCGCTGAACGGCGAATCAGGGCTCACATTCGCGAAACACCGCTGCTACATTCGCGCTGGTTGAGCGAATCAGCCCGTGCAAATGTTCTCCTGAAACTGGAGAATCTGCAGGAAACCGGCGCATTCAAGATGCGCGGGGCAGCCAACAAGCTGCTTTCACTGCCAGGTGAACAGACCGCGCGGGGCATTGTCACTGCCTCAAACGGCAATCATGCTTTGGCTGTGGCCACCATCGGACGGAGGCTCGGAATACCCGTCGAAGTATTCGTTTCTGAACACATTGATCCACACCGGCGCAACAGAATCGAGTCGTTGCAGGCGCGCGTGCAAATGGTGAAGGGAGACGCTCTCCTTGCCGAGCAGACGGCGCGTCGCGAAGCGGAACAGTCGGGTCGTACCTATGTGTCGCCTTACAACGATTGGGATGTCATTGCTGGACAAGGAACCATTGCTGTGGAGATTCTGCGGCAGCTGCCTCAGTTCGGCACGGAGAGACTTGACGCGGTTTTCGTGTCTGTCGGCGGCGGCGGGCTCATCGGAGGCATTGGTTTGCATCTGGAGCCTGTTTCGCCTGATACCGAGGTTGTTGGTTGTTGGCCGGAAAATTCTGCCGTGCTGTATGAGTGTATGCGTGCCGGCAAGATCATCGAGGTTCCGGAGCAACCTACGCTTTCAGTCAGCACCGCAGGAGGCGTGGAATCGGAGGCGATTACCTTCGGGGTTGCACAACAGGTCATTGATCGCGGTGTCCTGGTTAGCGAAGCGGAGATCCTGGACGCAGCGCGTCGCGTATTGCGTGAAGACGACCAGCTCCTTGAAGGCGCTGCTGCCGTCGCTGTAGCCGCGTTTCTGAAGTCGGCGGGCGACTACGCGGACAAGACCGTGGTGATTGTCATTTGCGGCGGCAACGCCGACCCGGCCCTGGAGGCCAGGATCAAGGAAAAATAGCGCTCATTGCAGTGCACGATCGTTGCGCGTACGGGTCCGCACTCGAAACTCGCCGATCCCACAGAGGAGGGCACATAGTGGATCTATTCGGGCAGCACGCCGTGGTCTGGCGTCGGGCCGCCCTTCTTGCCCTGCTGTGTGTCGCGCTTGCCGCGATCACGGCATCGCGCGAACTGCACGCGGCCCTGCTCGAGGTAGTTGCGGCCAGCAAGGATGTGATTGTCCTTTACCCGGTGCCGGGTGCACTGCTCTTCGTACTGCTTGCTGCCGTCACCGCCATGTTCGCATTTGTCTCGATTGCGATCGTCGTGCCGGTGGCGGTGTCCGTCTGGGGCACGCCGATCAGCATACTGCTGCTGTGGTTGGGCTGGATTCTTGGCGGCGCGACTGCCTATGGCATCGCACGCTATCTTGGACGACCCGTTGTGCAATGGCTGACCACCGAGGCTGCGTTGAGTCGCGTCGAACGGCGCATTCGTCCCGATACGCCATTCCATCTCATTCTATTGTTCCAGCTCGGACTTCCGTCAGAGCTACCCGGTTACGTGCTTGGCCTCGCCAAATATCCGTTCGGCAAGTTTATGCTGGCCCTTGCGCTTGCGGAGCTTCCTTACACGATCGCGACCGTGTATCTGGGCGCCGGCTTCGTCAGTGCGCGAGGCGGACTGGTGCTCGCCATCGGACTGTCGATCGCCATGTTGAGCGTTGGCGCCTTCTATCTCCTGCGCAGGCACTGGCGCGGTCATGGCATCGCAGGTTCCGGATAATTCAATTCGAGGAACCGATGACAACAGTTTCCAGGCGCAGGTTTTTTGGAATGACGGCCGCCGGCGCGGCGCTCGCATCCTTCACGGGAGCCTCCGTCGCAAGCTCGCAAATTCAGGATCCAGGTTCGCTCATCAAGGGCGTTCAGGCGATCACTGCAGAAGAGCACGCCGCCCGTGTCGCCAAGCTGCAGTCCCTGATGCAGCAGCGGAGAGTCGCGGCTCTTCTCGTTGAGGCTGGCTCTTCTCTCGAATATTTCACCGGCATTCGGTGGTGGCGATCCGAACGCACGACTGCCGCGCTGATTCCGGCCGAAGGCCAGGTTGTCGTCGTCACACCGTTCTTCGAGGAACCCTCCATCCGCGAATCGTTGAAGGTTCCCGCGGACGTCCGTCCCTGGAACGAGGACGAGAGTCCATTCGCGCTCGTTGCCGGCGCCATGGGCCAGCGCAAGACAGCTGGTCCGCTCGCCATCGAACCCACAACGCGCCACTTCATCGTCGATAACCTGGGCAAGGCGCTCGGTTCCGGACGCGAGATCGTCTCCGGCGAGTCCCTCGTCAACGCCTGCCGTACGATCAAGTCGCCTGCCGAGCTCGCCCTCTTGCAATCCGCAAGCGACGTCACGATCAACGCGATCCGGCACGTGCACGCAAACGTCGAGGCCGGCATGACGAGCGCCGACATCATGGGCAAGCTCGTCGCGGCGACCGAAGCTCTCGGCGGCAAGCACGAGTTCTCCCTGGTGCTCCTGAATGAAGCGAGCGCTTATCCGCACGGCAGCGAACATCCGCAGTCCGTGCGCGAAGGTTCGGTCATCCTCGTAGATACCGGCTGCAAAGTGCACGGCTACTCGTCCGACATCTCCCGCACCTGGATTTTCGGCCAGCCGACTGCCCGCCAGCGCGAAGTCTGGGACACGGTCAAGCGCGGCCAGCAGATCGCCCTCGAGACCGCGAAGATCGGCATCCCGATCGGCGATCTCGACATTGCCGTGCGAACGTACTACGAGGGCAGGGGATGGGCCAAGAACTACGGACTGCCCGGCACTTCCCATCGCACCGGCCACGGCATCGGCATGGACGGCCACGAACCACCCAACCTCATGCGCGCCGACCGTACACCGCTGGAGGCCGGCATGTGCTTCTCGGACGAGCCCGGGATCTACATCCGCGGCGAATTCGGAATCCGCATGGAGGACTGCTGGACCATGACCGAGCAGGGGCCCAAGCTCTTCTCGCCGCTCGCGAAGTCGATCGACGAGCCGATCTGATTGGCGTCATTATGTAAAATCCAATAATGTCCAAATTGTGAAAAATGGGGAAAATGGGTAGAGTGGAGTCCGGCCACCAATTCGGGGCGCTCCACGATGTCGACGACCTTCAGTTCCGCTGATTTTCCCGCGATTCAGGATCTGCCCCGCAAGGCGGCTTCCGAGCTGAAGACCGCAGGCTGGCCCGAAACCGTGCGCGCAGTGCAAGACCTCGGCAAGCTCGTCGTGACCAACCACAATCGGCCCGAGGCCGTAATCATGGCCGTGCGCGAATACCAGGTCCTTGTGGACTACGCCCGGGCGCAGGCAGTGCTGGCCGACAGCGTGCTCGAAGAACTTCGCCGCGAGTACGACGAGCGTCTGTCAGTCCTCCGCGGGGCGACAGCGGCGAAGCGACTACGCGCCAGCATCCGTAAGCCCATCAAGCTGGGCGGCAAGGTCCGGGTCGGCCAGCCCGGCAGATGACGCGCCCCGTCCTCCATGTGCTCGCCGGCGTGAACGGAGCCGGCAAAAGTACAGTGGGCGGCTACTTGCTGAAGCGCGACGACCTCACCTGGTTCAACCCGGACACGTTCGCACGCGAACTCATGACTCGCTCGAACTACGACCAGATGACGGCCAACGCGAGTGCCTGGCACGAAGGCATGCGACGCCTGAACGAGGCCATCGCCAGCCGTCAGAACTTTGCATTCGAAACTACCCTCGGCGGCAAGACCGTCTCCGAGCGAATCCTGCTGACGACAAAGACGCACGACGTGCAGGTCTGGTTCTGCGGGCTGGCCTCTCCGGAGCTGCACATTGCCCGGGTACAGGCGCGGGTCCTGGCCGGAGGCCATCCGGTTTCCGAACTGAAGATCCGCGAGCGCTATCCAAAGGCGCAACTCAACCTCATCCGGCTGATGCCGCACATCGCGTATCTTGGGGTCTACGACAACAGTGCCGAAGCGGATGGCCGCGGCATCGTACCCGACCCGGTGCGCCTGCTCGAGATGGAACAAGGCAGTCTGATTCGTCCATCGCCTGACGATCCGATAGCGCTTGAGCGGACGCCCGATTGGGCCAGGCCGATCGTCGCAGCCGCGTTCCGCCTCACATGACACGAGCACTTCCGTACCCGGATCAACGAGCGGAATCGGCGTATCCAGCGGCTTACTGGGGGCCCGCGTCGAGCAGCGCATTCGCCTCTCGCAGGAGGCCAGCCGCGCGATCGAAAGCCGCCACAATCTCTGCCTCGTGCGCCGGTACCGCGGCACGGTCGTTGCGGTCTAGCGCGTCCCAGATGCGCGGCAGGTAGGCACTGCGGTAGCTCGGTTGCGGCGCCACCAGCAGGTGGCGGATGAATGGCCGGCCGCGCTGCCCCGTGGGCTCCACCAGCGCACGCTCCACCTGTAGCAACTTGTCGTTGACCGCGCGCGCCGTCGCGGGCGCAACCGGCTTCCCGGCGAGACGTTGCTCGAACTGTGTCGCTGCCGCTTCCCAGCGCCCGGCCGCCGAGCGCGCCGCCGGGAGCCGGAGCGGCTTGTCGCTGCCCGCGTGCGCCTCGACGGCCTCGATGTAGCCGACGGCCGCACGCGCGTAGTCCGAGTAGCGCATCGGCAGCACTGGAACTTCGGCGAGCCGCCACGCGAGGATGCTCCACATCTGCGATAGCCCAACGCCAATGGCAAAGCCGGGGTCGACCACGGTGCTCTGGCGGAAGTAGTTGTCGTACATCGAGTGGTAAACGCCGTAGGGACCATCGAAGTACATGTCGATGCAGGAAACCCCGAGGTACTCCTGGAACGCCGTGTAGTCCGTGGCGCCGACGATCGTTGCGACCTGCGGCAGTCGATCCTCGAAGCGCGATGCCCAGGCGTCGTAGAGCGGCTTGCCTGTGACGGGATCGGGCAGTGATCTCGTACCCTCGCGCAGGAACTCCGCAAGCGCGGGCGTTGCGCCCCCGATGAATTCGCCGCCTTGCACGCCGGTGTCGACGTTGATGTAAGTGACCGCGCCTTTGCGCAAGGCTTCGGCGTTTTCCAGGGCCCACTGCGTCGAGCCGCCGAGCAATGGTTCCTCGCCGTCCCAGACCGCGAAGACAAGCGTGCGCCGCGGCCGATGGCCCTGTTTCAGGGCCTCGCCGAAGGCGCGCGCAGTTTCGAGGAGCGCCGCCGTGCCGCTTGAAGGATCGACGGCGCCATAGCTCCAGGCGTCAAGATGGTTGCCGAGGATCACCCACTTGTCGGGCTCCTCGCGCCCGCGGATCACGCCGATGACGCTGCGAAGCTTCCCGACGCGTTCGTCGTTCTGCACGTCCATGTCGAGCGCGACCGGACCGGGACCGATGCGGTATGTGAGCGGCAGGCCGCCCTGCCAGTCCTTGGGCGCCTCGGGACCGCCCAGATTCTTCAGGATGGCGGCGGCGTTCCGCGCATTGAGCGGCATCGACGGGATGCGCGGCAGCTGCTTGTCGCGCTGCGGCCCTTCCATCCAGCGGCCGTCTGGCTGCTGTTTCCAGTGAAACGTAAAAGGCTCACCCTGCCCGAGCCAGTCGTAAATGATTGCGCCCCACTCGATGTGCGATTCCGGACCCCAGGGACCTTCGGGATAGACCGTGCCGCGCAGGAATCCGTCCTCGGCAGGGTCGGAGTAAATGATCGTTCCCGCGGCACAGCAGCAAATTGCTGAACCCAGTGCATTTGTGCGGCAGCAGCAGCGGGTGGCACGCCTTCAGTCGCGGTTATAGAGACTGCAATCCAGTCTGGTG